>SVNJ01000027.1 GCA_015066955.1 Ruminococcus sp.
GAGTATATCAACAAGAACTCTGAAACGCAACTGAAAAATGAACTCAAGGATAAGCAGAAGCTACTGGATAAGCATAAGAAAAGGCTGACTGAGGTGGTTACGGTATTCCGAAAGCTCTATGAGGACAACGCTCTTGGCAGAATAACAGATGAGCAGTTTCAGATGCTGTCACAGGGTTATGTCGAAGAAAAGAAACTGCTTGAAACTGATATATCAACAATTGAAGCTGTAGTTGATGAAATGAAGTCCAAATCTGGAAGTTCCAAAACCTTCATTGAACTCGCCAAGAGGTTCACAGATATTCAGGAGCTTACTCCAGAAATCCTGCATACTTTTATTTCCAAAATTGAAATTCATGAAAAAGTCAAGGATGTGACTACAGGCAAGAAAACTCAGAATATCGACATTTACTTTACCCATGTAGGCAAAATGTCATAATAAAAAATACGGAGAGCTGAAAACTCTCCGTATTACATAACTTTTTATTATTCCCTATGGGTGACGGCAGAATGACCGTCCCTACAATTTTCATTTGCTATACGTTGTTTTGTAAAACGGGCGACCGCAAGGGTCGCCTCTACAAGTTAGTCCGTCAGCAAATTATTATTAAGGACATATTTCAGAATAAATTCCGAAAAATGCTCCTCATTGCACACAAGGGTATTCTCGTTTTTCAGCAATGAACGCATTTTTTCATCGGGTACAAGGGCAGTATCGGCAATTTCAAGCATTGAACAGTCAATCATGCTGTCGCCGGCTGAAATAATCCTTTCACAGCCGTAACGCTCAGCAAATCGCTTTACACCGTATCCTTTATTCGACACAGGAGGGAAAAAGTACATTTTGCTTCCCGAATATTCTACAGTCAAAAAGGTATCCTTCATGCACTCAGCCGCTATAGACTCAATTTCGTCCTTATTATAGCAGTACACGAAAAGGAACATATCGTCTACAATTCTCACAGTTTTATAACACTCATATTCACTATACTTCTCACAAAGACTATTCAGCTCGTCCCTGTAGGGAGCCGTCAGTTTTTCGGACTCCTCATACCACAACTTTTCAGGTTCATCTTCTTCAAGAAGCACCGCACCGTTACATACAAGGGCAAGCTTCGGAGTACAGCCTTCGGGGAATTTTATACGCTTATACTGCTCCTTCGACCTCGTTGTTACGGGCAGAAATATAACGTCCTCTCTCGCCGTAAGCTCCCCTATCAGCTTATACGCAAGGGGCGTAAAGAAGCTTTGCTCCTTACCGTCAAGGACTTCCGCACATATCGCGCCCTCAGCCTTTCTACGATGAGAATGCAGAAGGGTATTATCGAGGTCACAGGCAAAAAGTATCTTTTTATTCATCAGCTGTCCGCAAGTTTTCGGATTATTCCGCAGGCTCTGAAATTTTCAAGCGGATATTCCTCAACCGCAACCCCTTTCTCCGCCGCAAGACGGTAAATATGTCCGAGATTTTCGTTATCATCAAGGCTATGCACAAGAATCCTTTCGGGCACTCTCCTCAGAAGTACTCTCGTTGCCTCTCCGATACCCGGCTTTACAAGGTTTATATCGTCAATGGAGAAATGCTCTGCTATGCGGTAGGTCTCAGCTAAACCGCTTCCGTACTCTCGTTTCTCCTGCGGGGAGCCCCCGCTAGCTTGCCACCCTCCCTCTTTTCTTTCACAGGAAGGGGAACAAACTTGCCCTCCCTCAAGGGAGGGGGGAAGGTTTTTATAGGAGATTTCTTTAAAACAGAATCGCTTTTCTATCGTCTCAATAAATTCGTAGGTAAGGTCGTCCTTTTCGAATTCCTCGTAATACATCGCACCATGAAAGTCATTTTCGCCGATAATATCACCTCTGAGGAAGGTACGGCTTATAAGTCCCGAAACGGTAGAATTAAGGCACGAGCTTGCAATAAGAAAGTCCTCATGAGTACCGCTCAGCGAAGCTACACAGGCAGGGTCGGACAGTACGGCTACTCCCGAATCTATCATGGGAAAGTCCTTCATAGCCTCGTCAAGCTGACGCTGTATCGCACCCTTTCCCGTCCAGCCGTCCACGAATTGAATAAGGTCGGCATCATGACGGTCAAGTATATAATTTATCGCATTCTTATCAATTCCACGTCCCCTTATAATCGAAATCGTATAATGGGGCACGCTTATATCGTACTTTCTTTCAAGATAACGCTTAATCAGTATTCCCACAGGCGTACCAGCCCTTGCAAGGGACACTATTACAGGGGAATTCCTACGGTCACGGTAAATCTTATCCGCAACCTTCCCCACCGCCTCAGCCGTTATATCAGCATAGCGGTAAAGAGCGTCCTTATAAGCAGAAAGATACTTCTCAGAGGGGGGATATTCCTTCGGAAGCATTTCACAGTAATGGGTACCGCCTTGTATGAACTTCTCCCTCACAGAGCTGTCAAGAGGCTCAACAAGTCCAGTTATATCTTTCAGAAGTATTGTCACATCTTCGGGTTTATAAGAGCTTTTCATGATAACTCTCCTTTTAAAATATTATCCCCCTTGAGGGGGGCTTGATAAATTACAGCCTTTCTATTGTAGGGACAGCCCTTGCGGCTGTCCGCCCCTTAAACAATACGGTAAACCAACGGGCGACCGCAAGGGTCGCCCCTACTTTATACCGTACACTTCGCCTAAAATCCCGACACGTCTTGCCCATTTTCCATGACATTTTACCTCGTTCATTCTTGAACCGTCACCGCTTTTTCCCACTCCGAAGCTTTCGTCCTTCCAGCCGAGAATGGATTCAGCATCGTAATAGTCCTCCGCAGTAACCTTAAGGCTTTCGTATATAAGGGGAAGCTGGGACGGATGTACCGCAGTTTTGCCGATAAAGCCGTTTATACGGTCAAGTTCAAGCTCTTTTCTCAGACCGACTGCCCATTGCTCATCGGGGTCACTTCCGAAATACTCCCACACAGGACCCGATACCACGAAGTCCTTTGCAAAGATATTCACTATATCCGTAAGAATATCACGCACCACTCCCACGTCATATATACTCTGGAAGGAAGAACGTCTAAGTCCGTAAAGGTTGCAGAAATCGTTTCCGCCCACACGCACATTCAGGATATACTCCTCCGCTTCGAGAAGAAGCTCCCTTATAGCGGTAAGCTGGGCAATTCTCGTATTTTTGTCCGCAATTGCAACGCTTTCAAGAATAGGCATTGCATACATACGCTTTCCGCAGATTTTTTCGGCTTCCCTCACCGCATTAAGGTAGTCAGCTGCATTCGTCATATCGAATTTAGGCAGAATATACCCCGTAAGAATATCGGCATACACCACAAGCTTACGGCTTACCCTTTTAAGATGCTCAGGATTTCTCACCCTCACGAAAATAAGCGGAAGTTCGGGCTTTTCATGTATCTTTTCAAGGGTACGCATAAGGTTTTCCTCAGCCGTTTCAAGGGCAGACTCCATAATAGCGTCCTCCAGACACAAGGCAACAGAGGTAAGGCACTCATAGGAATCATTCAGGATTTTATCGGCTATCGTATCATTTACCGCAGGGGTATAAAGCAGTCCGCCCACCTTATATGGCAGATATTCATTATTTATCTCAGTCATTTATCTTTCCTCGTTTTCCCATTTTATAAGCCGTATATCGTCATTTCCGCAATTACGCAACGCATTTGCAAGGGAATTCACTCCCCTTTCGGACTTGCATTGCGAGTCGGTTATAATCAGCACCGTATCGTACTTATTCAAGTCGTAAATAAACGTAGTCCTCTCATCGTCATAAAGACTTGCAAGCTCATATCGTCTATGAAGGGGGTAGTCCTCCTCACGGCTTACGGCAATAGGACTTCTTGTTGTCGAATGGCATCTAACCGTATTACCCTCTTTTTCAAGCTCACGGGCAATAAACAACGCAGGGTACATGAATTCCTCCGTACCAAGCACAAGAATACGTCCGCTTAAGTCCGCAAAATCAGAGCTTATCTCAGTCCAGAGCCTTTCACAGCCTTTTGCGTACTCACTTCCCCTTACAAGCCTTCTTGCATTAAGTCCGCCCTTTACGCATTTTATCTTCGGGGGATTTTCGGGAAGGCAGGTATTTTTTCCGAAGTATTCGCCGTCCTTTTTGTACCCTTCGGCAATTTCCGTATAGCCGCTATGGTCGGTTTTCACAAGGTAGTGCACACCTATATTTCGATTGCGGTAAACCTCACGGGAAGTCTCGTCCATACCGTTTAAAAGGGACGCAACGGAGAATTTTACGTCACCGCCGTACTCCCTATCGATAATATCCACGATTTTCAGTATGGTATTTCCCGTAGTTACCTCGTCCTCAACGAAAACAATACGGTCGGTTTCGGCGATAATAGCTTCAATATCCTCACGCACAAGCTTCTGCTCGGTCGCATGGCTATGGGACTCGGTAAAGTACAGCCACGATACACCGTCTATATTCTCTCTTGTAGTCTGCATATACCACGCATCAAGCCTTACCGCAAGAGACGCACCTATAGCCGTAGCGGTCTCAGCAAAGCCCACAAGAAGCAGTCTTTCGCCCTTGTAAGCCTCCCCCACTATCTCCGCAAGCTCACCCGTCATACCAAAAAAAGCCGACGGACTTACGGGTATATGCTTTCCCTGCAGTCGGTTTACCACAAGGTATTTTCTTTTATTGTTATTTTCCCTTGCCGCAACAGCAGCAAGCTCACTTTCCGTATACATAATCCCTTTTCTCCTTTTATCATGTTTATTCCCATATTGAGACATCAGCAGTACATTCCCCGATGATACCTCAATATAAAAACAATATTTACGCAGAAACGGAACTTACTTCCTATCCGACCTCATAACAAAAGCTTCCCCCCCTTGAGGGGGGGCTTTTTTCTTCGTCATTGCCGTCAGCTATGGTCGGGGGGTGGCAAGCCTGCGGAGGCTCTCCGCTCTGCAATTTACGATATAATCACTTAACTTCCTTGCCCGAACCTATAACCGTTTTTCTTATAAGGTCAACGGGAATCATTGTCATTGCAAGAAGAATTACCGTAATCCAGCCCTGAACTCCGAATGGTACACAGCTGAACATCATTCCTATCTTTTCAAAAGGAGCAAGAGGAATAAGCGGTGCATTTACAATTGCCGCCTGAATCAGAATGATTGCAAAGAATACCTTAAGGAAGCCCGTATTTTCCTTAAGTCGGCGGAAAATACCGTAGCCGTCGTCTCTTACGTTGAAGCCGTTGAAAAGGGCACTTACAATAAAGAGTACGAAATAGCCTGTAAGGTGCTGCGCTTCATTCTCAAAGAGATTTGCAAAGAACGGTACCTTAAGATAGATGAAGCTAAGTCCCGTAAGCCAGAGACCCATTGTTACAATCTGAGCCATCATCTTCTTACTTACAAGGCTTTCGTCACGTCGTCTCGGCTTTTCGCTCATATACTTCTTAAGTGCAGGCTCATTACCAAGCATGATTGCTCCGAGACCGTCCATTACAAGGTTTACAAAGAGGAGATGAGTAACCTTAAGGGGCTCCTCAATACCGAGAAACGGTGCAATTGCACTTACGATAACAGCCGCTACGTTGATAACAAGCTGGAATTTACAGAATTTGAGAATATTATGATAGATAGTACGTCCGTACCAGATAGCGTCCTTGATTGAACGGAAGTTGTCATCGAGAACAACAATTTTTCCTGCTTCCTTAGCAGCCTCAGTACCGCTTCCCATTGCAAAGCCTACGTCAGCTCTCTTAAGTGCAGGCGAGTCGTTAACGCCGTCACCCGTCATACCTACTACAAGATTCATTTCCTGACACAGACGCACCATTCTTGACTTATCAGTAGGAAGTGCTCTTGCGATAACTCTTATATTGGGGATAATCTTCTTTACCTCGTCATCGGTCATCATATTAAGCTCAGCCGATGAAAGGGCAATGTCCTTATTGGTTTTGAGAAGTCCCGTATCCTTAGCGATAGCAACGGCTGTTTCAAGACGGTCACCCGTAATCATTACAACCTGAATACCCGCCTTCTGTACCTCATCGATAGCGTCTCTTGCTTCGGGACGTACATCGTCACGGATACCTACAAGACCGATAATTACAATATCATCGTTGATTTCATTCTCAGTAAGAGGCTTCTCGGAGTAGCCGAAGGAAAGTACACGCATTGCCTTTGAAGCAAGCTCGTCAATCTTTCGGTTGAGTACAGCCTTGTCGATTTCCTTGATATTGCCGTTTGCGTCGAGACATTTTGTAGCCTTTGCAAGAAGTCTTTCGGGAGCACCCTTATAGAAGGTCTTTCCTGTACTTTCGATTCTTGCCTGGCTGAATTTATTGGTTGAGTTGAAGCCCTGACTCTCGGTTACCTTGCATTCCTTGTCAGCCGCAAGAGCATTGAAGGTATTCTCGCCGATAAACTTCATAAGAGCCTGGTCAGTAGCGTTACCGCCGATAACTCTATGCTCGGAATCAAACATGGACTGGGTATTCTTTCCGATTGCAAGGTCCATATAGCCCTTTACCTTGCTATGCTTGCTAAGCTCGGGAATATCGATAGAGTTGCCGTCAGCCGTAAAGAAGTCAACAACCTCAAGCATACCCTTTGTAATAGTACCTGTCTTATCGCTGAAAAGAATGTTAAGTGAACCTGCGGTCTCGATACCCTCAGCCTTTCTTACAAGTACATTATGGTCAAGCATTTTACTTGTATTCTGCATAAGAACAAGGGATATCATAAGGGGAAGTCCCTCAGGCACCGCACAGACGATAATTACTATCGCAATTGATACAGCACTTACGATTTCCTGGATTACTTCCTTTGCACCGAGAGCAAAGAACTCGGAAACACCGCCTGCAAGCACGATAAAATGTACAAGGTAAAGCACCGCAATTACAATAGCTCCGATATAGCCGAAGGTTGAAATCTGCTTTGCAAGCTTCGAAAGCTTGACCTTAAGAGGTGAATCGGGCTCGTCCTCCTGCATTTCCTCAGCCATTTTACCCATCATGGTTTTGAGTCCGACTTTTCTTACGTCAAGTACACCCTCGCCGTCAAATACTACAGCTCCTCTGAAAAGAGAATGCTTGTCAACAAAGGTATCACCGGTAATATCGTCAGCAAGCCGGAAGTCCTCAGAAGCGGCAGTCTTTTTGCATTCCTCAGCCTCACCGTTAAGGGCAGAGTTGTCTACTCTCAGTGCACCGTCAATAAGTACACCGTCAGCAGGAATCTTGTCGCCCGACTGGAGAAGCACCTTGTCCCCCGTTACAATGTCGTCAACATCGATTACGGTAACAAGTCCGTTACGGTAAACCTTACACTGGTCCTTCTTGGTATTGTCCTTGAGCTCACGGTACTTTGTATCGCTTGCAACACCCGTCTTAGCCGATACAAAGGCTACGATAAGAACAGCTATTATAGTTCCCATTGGTTCATAAATGTCTGCAAAATCAAAAAAATACAATACTATCATGATAGCCGCAATTGCAAGGAGAATCTTAATCATCGGGTCGCCGAAGGTCTCCTTGAATTCCTGCCAGAAGGTTGTAGGCTCAGAATCGGGAATGGCATTCGAACCATACTTTTGCCGTGATTCCTCTACCTCTTTGTCATTAAGTCCGTTATACTTCATATTTACTCCTTTATTTCCATAAATACTTAAGAAGGAAAAACCACACGGAATGCGGTTTCAGTCTGTAGAAAAACCAAAAATAACGATACGGGAACGGGCGACCGCAAGGGTCGCCCCTACAGATAATGACTATTTTACTTACATACTGTAGAGACAGCCCTTGCGGCTGTCCGTAGCCTTACGCATAAATTATGATTTTACGACACTCTGAAAACCAAATGCGGTTTCTCCTTCATAAAAAACGTTATATTACAGCCTATCAAGTGAATCTTCTTGCAAGCTCACCAAGTCCGGGATCGTTGGTACCCTGTCCCATAGCATTGAATTTCCACTCACCGTTATGTCTGTAAAGCTCACCGAAAATCATTGAGGTCATGCCTGCATAATTCTCGGTAAGATTGTATCTGCACATCTCAGCACCTGTACGGTTGTCCACAAGGCGGATAAAGGCATTCTGAATCATACCGAAATCCTGACGTCTCTGAACAGCCTGATAGATATTTACTACCATGATAATCTTATCGTAGTCAGCAGGTACTCTTGAAAGGTCAACTACAATCTGCTCATCGTCGCCGTCGCCTGCACCTGTAAGGTTATCACCCATATGCTGTACAGTACCTGAAGCATGTCTTAAATTTCCGAAGTATACGATGTCGGAATTTGCACAGAGTCTGCCGTTTCTAAGCAGAATAGCTGATGCATCGCAGTCGATTGGTGCAGGCTTCGGAGCAAAGAGACCTGCTCTCTTCTGCTTTACCTCGTCCCAGCCAAGTCCTACCACTACCTTTGCAAGACCTGCATTATCCTTTGTTAAGCTGACCTTCTGGCCCTTCTGTAAACTGATTGACATTTTAATATTCCTCCCGTATTATTCAACATCAATGCCGAAGTTTCCGCACAGAGCAGCAAGTCCGCCCTGATAACCGCTTCCGATTGCATTGAATTTCCATTCGCCGTTATTTCTGTAAAGCTCGCCGAATACAGCCGCTGTTTCGATTGAGAAGTCCTCGCCTAAGTCATAGCGGAGGATTTCCTCGCCGTTAGCCTCGTTGTAGATTCTGATAAAGGCATTGTTTACCTGTCCGAAGTTCTGACGTCTTGCCTCAGCATCGTATATAGTAACTGAAAATGCAATTTTGCTTATGTTAGCAGGAACAGCGTTAAGGTTAATCTTAATCTGCTCGTCGTCGCCGTCGCCTGCACCTGTAAGGTTATCGCCCATATGCTGAACGCTTCCCGTAGGATGACTGAGGTTTCCGAAGAAGATGAATTCCTTATCAGTAGGACACTTGCCGTTGTCGCCAAGCATGAATGCCGCTGTATCAAGGTCAAAGCTTCCGCCTGTATCAAACTGGTTTACGTCCCAGCCAAGTCCTACTACAACGTTGGAAAGTCCGGGATTGTTCTTTGTAATACTGACCTTCTGGCCCTTCTGTAAGCTTACAGCCATTTTACGCTACCTCCTTATGCAACTTCGATTCCGTAGTGACCGCAGAGTGCTGCAAGTCCGCCCTGAAAACCGCTTCCGATTGCGTTGAACTTCCACTCGCCGTTATGTCTGTAAAGCTCGCCTACTACAACTGCAGTTTCAATGGAGAAGTCCTCGCCGAGATCATATCTGATAAGCTCCTGACCAGTTGTTTCGTCAACGATTCTGATGAATGAATTGGAAACCTGTCCGAAGTTCTGACGTCTTGCGTCTGCATCGTAGATTGTAACGGTAAACGCTACCTTTTCAACGTTTGCAGGGATTGCTGCAAGGTCGATGAGAATCTGCTCGTCATCGCCGTCGCCCTCACCTGTAAGGTTATCGCCGAGATGCTTTACCGAGCCGCTTGCATGCTCGAGGTTTCCATAGAATACGAATTCCTTCTCAGTAGGACACTTTCCGTTTGCACCTACCATAAATGCAGCTGCGTCAAGGTCAAATGCTGAACCTGAATCGAATGCATTAACGTCCCAGCCGAGACCTACCATGATTTTCTTAAGTCCGGGATTTCCCTTTGTAAGATCTACTTTCTGTCCTTTTGATAAATTGATTGGCATAATAAATTACCTCCGTTTAAATTATTTCTGTTTTGGCATATGATATCTCTGATTGAATTCAGCCTTGATTGTTTCAAGTCTTGACTGGTCTTCAATACGCTTCTGCTTTGCACTTTCCTGAATCTGCTTTGTCTCGTCGATTCCGTTGACAATGGTTCTCCATGTTGTTTCAAGAGTTTCAATCTTGATTGAGCTTCCCGAAGCAAGTGCCGCTGTCATCTTGGACTGCTCAGCTGTATTTCTCGCATTCTTGATAAGCATCTCGTTGGTCTTTTCATCGAGAGCAGCAATTGCCTCAGCCTGAACACGCTGTCTCTTGAGCATAATAGCCTGAGCGAGAGCCTGCTTGAATACAGGAAGAGTTATGATAAATGCGGAATTAATCTTTCTTACAAGATTCATGTTGCTGAATTCCATAGTTTTAATCATTGGTATTGACTGCATTGCCACGTTTTCTGCGGTACGCAGGTCCTGAGTCCTCTGCTCAAGCATCATAAGTGCCTGCTGGAGGCTCTGGATTTCAAACTGAATGGAGTTATCCCCTGTCATCTCCATATCGTTCTGTCTTTTGAGGATGTATTCCTCAAGCTCACGGCAGCCCTGCTCGCCTGCAAGAATGTACTTTACAAGCTCGTGGTAGTAATGCACGTTAGCTTCAAACATTTCATTGAGCTTGCGGTTTGACTGCTTGATTTCATTTTCATACTTTTTAAGCTGAACGTAGATTTTGTCTACCTCGTCGCCCATAGTATGGTACTTTGCGATAATCTTGTCAAGCTGCTTTTTGAGATTTCCGAAAAGCTTTCCGAAAAGTCCCGGCTCTTCCTTGATTTCGTCAATGTCAAACTTTTCCATGATTTTCGCAAGAGTATTGAGCATAACGCTTGAATCGTCAAGCTGAGACATATTCACACTGCTCAGTACTACGTCGGAAGCCTTTGAAATTTCCTCTGCCGCCTCAGCACCGAATGAAACGATTGTCTCAAGGTTATCAAGCTCAATGGTGCTGACGATTGCGTCAACCTCCTGAGAGTTTACAAGCTCTGTATTCATCTGTTGTCTGTCAGCAACGATGTCATACTGCTTGACCTCTTCGATTTCGTTTGCCACCGCAGGAACAACCTCAGGCTGAGGTGCGGTTGGCTTGCTGTTGAAGTTTAATCCCATATTCATGTACCTCTCTTAAATATTTTTTCACGCCATGACTGACGTGTATTTGATGAAACCGTCCGAAAATCAGGCACTCTCAGGTCATAGACGTAGTTTCCTGCCTGATGCTCATCCGGAATATCACTGTTGTAAAAATTCTCGACCGTCTTATAGCCCGTAGGTACGAAAAACAGTACATCAAAGCCGATAAGGCTCAGAAAAGCCATAAGAATCGAGTCCTCAAGGGAGATTATTTTCTCACCCGTATTTATATATATAACCTTAGGATTTTTCTTGGTAAAGTCAAAATTCTGAATCATTCTGACTATATCTATACTCATGGTAAGCGCAACGGCAATTATGGTATACTCAGTACCGTTTTCAAAGGTGCCCTTGATAAGCTTACGGTCAATAAGCATCTGCAGCTTGTCGAGTATATGATTCTGAATGCTCTCCCTTAAAAAGCCATAGGTATAGCTTTTATGGGAACGTATCCTGTCACGCTGAAGCTTTCCGTTTTTAAGAAAGCCTGCCGCACATTCCGTCACAGGGCGGAGTGCTTCGGAGTTTATCAGCGGAAGATTCCTTATAACAAAGGTTTCGGGAGTTATAAGCGATTTTATAGACGACCAGTACTGCGGTACAAGTCCGTCCTTTACGCCTGATACCTTCGCAAATATCACAGGCATTACCACAGAATCGTTTTCCGTACTGAAATTAGGGCGGTATTTAAGCTCCTGATTCCAGAGTATTGATATTTCCTCATACATGGTGCTCAGCATAACAGTTGAAGCCATGCCATGCTGCATATTTCTGTACATTCCGGAATCCTGATACATAAGCGTATCAAGCTCCCTTTCGGCATGGTAAGCCGCTGTACCGATTCGTACAGGTGTATTTTCATCGGGAAACTCAGCTATTGCAAGAGATTCCGTATAATTTATCTCATAGAGAAGATTGTCCTCAACAAGACACTTTATTCCTCTGTCGGGGTTGAGTATCACAACGTCCACAGGGAGTCTTGAAAGGAATTTAAGGAAGGGTATTTCCTTTTTATTCTGCACTCCGCCGAACATGATAAAGCATGCTGCCATAGGCATTTTACGGTTTCCGAAAAGCTTCGACTGATACCTTCTCAGCCAGCAGATAAGGTAAACTGCGGTATTTGTAAGCCTTACAAGAGGCACGTCCTCAGCCTCTGCTTCTTCAAGAAGTATATCGATGAACGCCTTGCGTATAACGGGAATCAGCGAAGAATCTCCGTTAAAGCCAATTTTCGCAGAAAGGTCAGCAAGCATCTGCTCACGGCTCTGATAATTGCCTCTGCTTATTGCTGAAATCTCTTCGGGCGAGGGCGGCTGAATGCCCTTTTCGGCTATAACAATACCTCTTTCAGCCTTTTTAAGCTCGGAATGGAAATGAATAAGACTGCTCTGATAGTTCACCTTATCCTCAACACCGTTAATACGCATGAAGCAGTTATAAAAGAATCTCTCGTCGCTTCCACGCTCCGCCGCAGGCTTAAGTATATCATCGGGAAACCTTCCGCTTATCCACGCATTTGTACAGTTTGCAAGCTTAGGCGGTGCACCGTAAAGTCTTTCGGTATTGTCCTTCTGCTGCATTCTGTTTCTTATGCCTGCTATTGAATAATCCTGTGGAAAGGCAGTCATATTGCCGTTTTCGTATCTTTCGGAAAGCCTTGAATCGGGGTCAAGACTGAGATAAGCCTCGTCGCCCCTGTACTGCAGCATCACTATATCGCACCCTGCACAGGACAGCACCGAAAGAAGTATCAGCTCATAGCGTGAAGGCTCACCCTCGTAAAGTATTTTTGGTGCACAGCTTTCGGAAAGCTTGTTCACTACCCTTTCGAATTTATAGTAAAGCCAGCACATAAGCTTGATATATGCATTTTTCAGCATATTTTCGTTCTTGCCCGACCTTCTCAGATCGTCAAGAGCATCGTATATTGCAACTGCAAGGGTCTGTCTCTGGGATATTGTCATTCTCGGAAGCCATTTTTTCAGTCCCTCACCGATAAAGCCTACGCTCATCTGAAAGGCTGTACCCATAATCTCATTGTAGTAAGAAAGATTCTTCTCGTCGGGATTGGGTATTTTCCCCTCTATGACAACTCCCTCAGCTCTTGCACTGCTGTAATATTTCAATATAAAATCATCGACCTCACTGCTGTATCCGCATATTCTGCAGAAGTATACACAGGGTACGGGTCTTTTGTCAGGCTCAAGGAAAAAATCTTCAAGCTGACGGATTTTATTACGTTCAAGCATATAATAATTCACCCTTTGCGTCTGTTGAGTGCATATCCGATTCCTGCACCTACAAGACCGCCTATAATGTGAGTAAGATTTGATATATTATCATTGACAAAGATTCCCTCGAATATCTGCTGTCCTATGTAAATCACCGCAACAAGTATGAATGTAAGCGGAATTTCACCGTCCTTTATCCTTACAAAGGACGAAAGAAGTATAAGCGCAAAGGCAACTCCGCTTGCACCGAGAAGCCTTACTCCCGGAAACAGCATAAAGTTTGCAAGTCCCGTTATAAGGGCTGTTGTCATAATAACAAACAGCATATTCGAAGAACCGTATTTTTCTTCAAGCAAGGGTCCCACAATCAGAATCAGCATGATATTTCCCATAAAATGCTGCCAGCCCGAATGACCGAAAACATGTCCGAAAAATCTGATAAAGGTAAGAGGATTAAGCAGTGATGAACGATAAACACTGAACAACAGGTTATTCGTAAAGCCTCCTGTAATAAAGCTAAGAAGCAGTGCCGCAAGACATACTGCCGTAAAACCAAGTATCACAGGCGAATTAATGGAAATTTTTGTACGTCTTTCTTTATTCATCGTTTTAACCAATCCTTTCCGCTTTGTCTAATATTATACCACAGAGCATATTTATTGTCAATAATTTGTTGAAATTGTAGCATAGAATTAACATTTTTTATCACGGTAAAGCAGTAATATTAAATGAAACCTCTGATAAAATCGTTTATGCACTCGTATCCCATTGCAAGATTCAGATTCTGTCCCTCGTCAATGCCTGCGGTGCTTATTCCTATAACCTCACCGTACATATTAAGCACTGCACCGCCTGAGCTTCCATGAGAAATAGGTGCGGTAAACTGTATCATATCAACGTCACGTATTGTTCTGAAGCCCGATATTATACCGTCGGAAACAGAGTTGAAAAGCCCCATAGGACTTCCTATCGCAACAACCTTCTGTCCCCTTACAAGCTCCTGTTTTCCGTTGTATACGGGAATAGGGTCAAGCTTCCGCTGTATTCTTATTATCGCAAGGTCAAGCATTGGGTTGTACTTTATTATTTCGTCCGTATCGTAATAATTCTCGTCGTCCTCGATACGCACGGAATAGAATCTTCCTCCGCTTGCTACATGATTATTTGTAAGTATGTAGCCGTCACGTCCTATCATGATTCCCGAGCCTGTACCGATAACCTTGCCTGTCACGTCGCAGATTGCTATCATTACAACAGAAGAAGCAAGCTTTGCAAGCTCCTCGAAGGTCTTTTCGGTACGCTGTCCCGAAACAGCGGTCTGCGGACGTACTGCCTCACGTACAGGTGCAGGACGTGAAGCACTTCGGTCAGGATGTGCAATATTTACGGGAGAAGGTCGGCGTACTTCCGCATTAACCGTTGAAGGAAGTGTCTGCGGTCTGTTGGGATGTACCACATTTACAGGTGCACGCTGTACCGTAACAGGTGATGTTTTTACTTCGTGAGCCGACGCTTTCACTGCCTTGAAGGGCGGTATCTGAATATCCGAAAAGTCACCGAGCATGAATTTTCCCGAAAGTCCGAGAGCCTCCTCAGACTGAGCAATATCAGCCTTGCTTTGTATAAGAAGCACGTCACAGCCTATGAGCGTAAGCATATAGAAGAAAAGGTACTCCTGTCGCTTTATTATATTGTCTGCAATTATTTTCACCGAGCAGCTGAGATTCCATTGCTTTATAAGGTCCTCGCAGAGACTGTCAAGCCACCACATAAGCTTTACGGCAAAATTCTTCTCAATTGATTCGCTGACACCGCTTTTTCCGATTCGGAATTTTTCAAGCGTACCTACAACAGCCTGCGAAAGAATCTCCGAGAATTCATCGCTTGCCTGAGTTTTCAGTTTCAGTACAGTTTTGCCGCCTGACTGCCATTTATCGTAAAGCTCAGAGTAAAGGCTCACCTTTTCGGGCAGAAGCTGCTTCGGAAGCTCCGTTATACGCTTATAATAAAGGAGTCCCGGACGCATTTTTCCGCTGAGATATGCGTCGTTTTTTTCAATTTCAGCCGCAAGAGAGGGTGTAGCACCGACTGCACGCACAAAATATACGTCCTTGCACTCACAGTTAAGTCCGCCCTTTATATTCAAAAATGTATTCATTGTTGATACGTTCATTATATTATGTCTGAATTTTATCATTCCGCACCTCCCTGAAATCATATTAATTTATGTTAATTATACACCAATTCGCCATAATTTTCAATAGCAGATGTAATTTTCACCAATCTGTCACACTTGATTTTTTTATTTTTTATGGTAAAATATATTTCGGACGTATGTCCATCCATCTTTCTTTAATTAAAAAATAAAAATAATAAAAATCGTGTCCGATTATGTCTTTCTTAAACGAATGTATGTTATGAATCGATTCGATAACAGAAACAAAAAAGGAGTGGGAATATGACGGATTCCGAGTGGATTTCACTGGTTAAGAAATCACCTCAGCAGGGGTACAGAGCTCTTATCGACCAGTACGGAAATCTTGTTTATGCAATTGTACTTAATAAGCTTAAGGGGACTGCAAGCCGGGAGGATATAGAAGACTGTGTCAGTGATATTTTTGTAGAGGTTTTTCAGAATGCAGATTGCTTTACTCCCGAAAACGGCACGCTCAAAGGCTATCTGAGCACCATTGCTAAACGCATTGCAATCGATGCTTACCGCAGACTTACCAAGCGATACAATACTACGGCATCAATTGAAGATGATGAAATCATATTGCCGCCGTCAGATGATAATCCCGAAGCTGAAACAGAAAGCAAGCTTTTCAACAGCCATATATGGGATATTATCAGAAATCTCGGTGAGCCTGACAGCTCAATTCTTATCAGACAGTATTTCTACGAGCAGACCGCAAGGGAAATCGCTAAGGCTCTCTCAATGACTGCCGCCGCTGTACAGAAACGAAGCGTACGTGCAAGACAGAAGCTTAAAGAAATACTTACAAATGAACTAAACTTCAAAGGAAAGGGTGATTGCTGTGAAAAAGCGAGAGCATGATTATAATATTGAAAACGAACTTAAGCAGCTTACCTGCCCCGATGATGAAACCATCGAGAAAATTGCGGAGGAAATTCCCGTGCTTGATGACGCTGCTAAAGAAAGAATACTTAAACTTTGTGAAAGAAAGATGGATTTGAAAATGAATAAGGACATTAAGAAAGATAATATAAAAAGAACAGATTACGATAATTCAGATACCGTAAAGGGTGTCGAAAAGTATAACAGACCTAAGTGGTACCGTCCTGTTATGTCAACTGCTGCAAGCCTTCTTGTTGTTGCGGGAATAGGCGGTGCAATTGCCCTTAAAGGAAATCTTAAGCCTGAGGACCCTATGTCTGAGAGTACCGTTTCCGATGAAATTGAAGCTTCTCTCTGCAGTCTCGTTGAGGATAACTTCTACTGCCTTGAAAATGTATTGTTCTTCGGAAGCCTTCCTCATAAAGACGTTACACTCGCAGACGGTACATGGTTCGAGGTTAATTCAGAGAAGTTCCCCGACTATGCCGCTTTTGAAAAATATATGTACTCGGTATACTCCGATGATATCGCAGACTTCTATCTTACAAGCTATCCTTCGGGTGCAGGTGCTTATGTTGATGTTGACGGAACACTCGCTATCATGCCCGGTATTGTAGCTGACGGTCAGACCATTGACGTTGACTTTACGGATTTTGATATTGCCAATATCTCAGAAAATGACGGCACATACAGCTTTGATGTACTTGCTGACATAAAAATTACCGATACAACCGACGAAAGCTCACCGGATTACCAGACCTTAGAGGACGCTCTTATCGGCTTTGAGGCAAAGACTGAGGATGACGGTATAAGACTTACAGGTATGTACGGTCACGACACCGCTACAAGATTCGTTTACAGTAATCCTGTAGAAGGCTCAAGAGGTTATATCGATACTCCATGGCAGGAAAGCTATCTTGAGCTTATAGATCATCTTGACACCATTTACAATTCCGATGGCGAAGAGGTTAACAATACATCAATGTATTTCAAACTCATTTACCCCGAAGGACACGATATACCTCTTTTCGGTGTAGTTGGCGGCGTTGCCGATAGTATCGTTCTGCTCTATCAGATAATCGACGGACACACCTATCTCGTTGATGATACAACACCTTATGAAGAATTAACAGGTACTATGTACAGCCATTCAGAGATGATTCAGTACCTTGAAAATGCTCTTGGCGATAAAAACACAGAATCATCAACAGAAGCTGTTACCGAAGATAATACAGAAATCAAGGGCTCTGCTGTTTCAGAAGAAGATACTGCTAAGCTTGAAAACCTCGTTTCCGAAAACTTCTACTGCATGGAAAATGTTTTCAGATTCGGACATCTTCCCTATGACAGCGATACTCTCTATAATGATGAGGTTTACAAAGTTGAATCTGAAGAATTCACAAGCTTTGAGGCTCTCCGCGATTTCATATTCTCTGTTTACACCTACGAAATTGCTGATTACTATTTCTACAGATATCCTATCGGCAAAAATATGTACACAAACTACTACAATGACGATAACCTCTATATCAGAGTAGATTCACTTCCTGACGGAAATATTATCGATGTTGACTTTATGGACTTTGAAATTGCTAATGCAAGCGTGATTGACGGTACCTACAGCTTTGATGTTCTCGTTGATGTAAAAATCACTGATACAACAGACGTAAGCGGCGAGTCAATCTACAATCAGACCTTAGAGGACGCTCTTATCGGCTTTGAGGCTAAAAAAGATATCGACGGCAATTTAAAGCTTACCGGTATGTACGGTCATGATGTAGTGGATAGATTTGTTTACAACAATCCTGTTGAAGGTACAAGAGGTTATATCGATACTACCTGGCAGGAAACTTATACTGAGTTTATGAATACATTGATTTCATACAATGAAGATACTGAATTCAAACTCGAGTTATTCAACATCACTGATAAAGAGGCTCCTATGCTCTATGTTTATCCCACAGAGCCCGATCAGGCAAGTTATATCTATTGTATAATAGACGGTGAGATCTACAACCTGAAAACTTATGAGGGTATGCTTTACTACTCATTTGTTACACAGGACGGTCATTATGTAGGCTATAATATCGGAGATAACTTCTTATCTGCTTCCTTCTACGATATAGACGGTCATGATATTATTGAAATGGAATCTATGTTGTACCGTGATAACACTTGCTATATCAACGGTGAGGAAGCTTCTGAAGCCGATATGTTTGAATTGTTCTACAAGTATGGTATTTCTACTTTTTCACTTGACTTCACTACTGATGAGCTTTATTCTTACCTTGATAACGGAATCTACAACAACAGTACAGATAACAGCGAAAACAACGATACAACAGAAAATACCGTAATTACAACTGAATTTACAACGGAAATTACTGAGCTTTTCGATAAGAATCTTCAGTGCCTTGAACTATACAGATCAAATCCTCTTCCTACTGTCGGCGAACCCTTATTTGAAGGCGAGGAACAGATTATCTGCGAAATCTCTTCTGATAAGTTCTCAAGCTACGATGAGCTTGTTGACTACGTTAACTCTACCTACACATACGGTACTGCACAGATGTACCTTAATGACTTCCCCTATGAAGGAAATCAGCTTTACCTTGAATATGACGGAAAATTCTGCTTAAATACCTATTATCCTGTCGGCGGTAAGGGTTATTACGTTGACTGGTCAGATTACTCCATTGAAATTACAGATGCTGACGATACAACCTGCACTTTCAATGTTACAGCAACAATTCAGGAACCCGGTGACCTTCCCGCAGAGGAATACACACTCTCCTGTGAAGCAATCATTACAGAAAACGGCTGGAGACTTATCAGAATGTACTTTTAATCAGAATTACATTCAGAGGGTGCACCTTAGTGCGATGACCATATAGAAGTTTTCAAAAAGAATACTGGTTATTGACTAAACGGCGGCTAATGAAACAAAAGACAGGCGTATGCAACGAAAATGCATACGCCTGTTTGTTATACGTTTAAGATATACCATATTCTGTCGGGATATTCAAGAGGTCGGAAAAATTAAATTCAGTACACACTATATGCTAAATTACAACAATCGTTGTTCCTCTATCTCCTGCCAAGTAACATTTTCGATTACTTTCTTCCATT
>SVNJ01000028.1 GCA_015066955.1 Ruminococcus sp.
TCGGTGCACAGCAGTGCACCCTTGAGCTTATGAATGTGAAGATATTCAAGGATGTACGTAACAAGGCGAATCGTATTGCAAACTGCGACTCAGCAAATATAGACAAGGTGCTCAATGCGTCAATGCGTCAGCTTGAGGATATTAAGCTTATCGAGCGTACAATAGGCTTTGACGGACTTTCCGATGAACTCAGGGAGGTAGCGGAGCTTCGGCTTGAAAATGTAGACATGAGCCTTCAGGATATATGTGAATCGCTTTCAACACCTATCAGCCGTTCGGGAGTGAATCATCGTTTCAAGAAGCTTGCGAAAATAGCTGAGGAAATCCGAAGGGAGGGCAGCGGAAGTGAGAGCTGATGAATTTGTAAATCTTCACGTCCACACAGAGTACAGTCTACTTGACGGAGCATGCAGAATTGAGCGTCTTATGGAGCGTGTGAAGGAGCTTGGTCAGACTGCCGTTGCTATTACTGATCATGGTAATATGTATGGAGCCGTTGACTTCTGGAATGCCGCAAAAAAACACGGTATAAAGCCTGTTATCGGCTGTGAGGTTTATGTAGCACCGAGAACACGCTTTGATAAGGAGCCGAAGCTTGATTCGTCACCCTATCACCTTGTACTGCTTTGTGAAAATAATAAAGGCTATCAGAATCTTGTAAAGCTTGTTTCAATGGGAAGCATTGAGGGCTTTTACAACAAGCCGAGAATAGATGAAGAGCTTCTCGAGAAATATCACGAGGGGCTTATTTGTCTGTCTGCATGTCTTGCGGGAAAGATTCCGAGAGCAATCCTCAACGGTCAGTATGACAAGGCAAAGGCGGTTGCACTGAGATACCGTGAGATTTTCGGAGAGGGTAACTATTACATTGAAGTGCAGAATCACGGCATAAATGATGAGCTGAAAATACTTCCTCAGCTTTACAAGCTTTCAGCAGAAACAGGAATTCCGCTTGCCGCTACAAATGACTGTCACTACATTGAGAAGTCGGATTCGGAAATGCAGGATGTGCTTCTCTGTATTCAGACAAACAAGCTTGTGGGTGAGCCTAACGGCATAAGCTTTGAAACAGACGAATTCTATGTAAAGTCAGCCGATGAAATGTGTACGCTTTTCAAAGGTCATGAGGAGGCTGTTTCTAATACGGCAGAGATTGCGAAGCGGTGCAATGTTGAGTTTGAATTCGGAAATATAAAGCTTCCTAAGTTCACGATTGACGGTGTGACCGATAACAATGAGTACTTCCGCAGACTTTGTTATAACGGTATGTACGAAAGATACGGTGAATCGCCGTCACAGACCGTTCTTGAGAGAATGGAGTATGAGCTTGATGTGATAACAAAAATGGGTTATACCGACTATTTCCTGATAGTATGGGACTTTATCCGCTATGCAAGGGAAAACAATATTCCCGTCGGTCCCGGAAGAGGTTCGGGTGCGGGAAGCCTTTGTGCCTACTGTATAGGAATAACTGGAATTGACCCGATAAAGTTCAATCTTCTCTTTGAGCGTTTTCTCAATCCCGAAAGAGTCAGCATGCCTGATTTTGATATAGATTTCTGTATTGAGGGCCGTCAGCAGGTCAAGGACTATGTGGTACGCAGGTACGGCAGTGAATATGTATCTGAGATTATTGCATTCGATACTATGAAGGCAAGAGCGGCAGTGCGTGACGTGGGAAGGGTAATGAATCTTCCGTATCAGCTGTGTGATAAGGCGGCAAAGCTTATTGACCCGAGAAATACTCTTGAACAGTCGCTCAGGGAATCGGAAGAATTGAATCTGCTTTATCGTTCGGACAAGTCTGTCCATAAGCTTATAGATATGGCAATAAAGCTTGAGGGAATGCCGCGTCATGCCTCTACTCATGCGGCAGGCGTTGTAATATCGGCAGTACCGCTCAGCGACCTTGTACCGTTACAGAAAAATGACGGTACTGTTGTAACACAGTACACAATGACGGTCCTTGAATCTCTCGGACTTCTTAAAATGGACTTTCTCGGACTGCGTAACCTTACAGTAATACGTGACTGCGTGAATGAGATACGCAGGAAAAATCCTGATTTTGATATAGACAGCATACCTGTTGATGATAAGGCGGTATACGAAATGCTGTCAGGAGGGGATACAGGCGGTGTCTTTCAGTTTGAAAGCGACGGCATGACACAGCGTTTAACGGAGCTTCGCCCTGAGCGTCTGGAGGATTTGATAGCGGTACTTTCACTATATCGTCCCGGACCTATGAAGTCCATACCTGTTTACATTGCCAACAAGAAGAATCCCTCAAATATTACCTATAAGCACCCGAAGCTTGAAGATATATTGGGTGAAACCTACGGCTGTATGGTTTATCAGGAGCAGGTAATGGAAATCTGCCGCAGACTTGCAGGCTACTCATACGGTCATGCGGATATAGTACGTCGTGCAATGGCTAAAAAGAAGCATGATGTAATGCTGAAGGAGCGTGAAAGCTTTGTTGGCGGTGCAGTCAGCAACGGTGTTACGGCTGAGACTGCAAACGAGATATTCGATGAAATGGTAAGCTTTGCTTCTTACGCCTTCAATAAGTCTCATGCGGCGGCTTATGCGTACCTTTCCTATCAGACTGCGTATCTTAAATGCCACTATCACGGCGAATACATGGCATCACTTATGTCAAGCGTAATGTCGAATACAGCTAAGCTTGCAGAGTACATTTCAATGTGCCGTGCAAACGGAACTGAAATAATAAAACCCGATGTAAACCGCAGTATGAAGGGCTTTGCCTACTGTGAAGGAAAGATGTATTTCGGACTTCTTGCAATAAAGAATGCAGGAAGCGGACTTGCCGACCGAATTATTGCGGAGAGGGAGAAAAACGGTTTATATAAGAGCTTTCAGAGCTTCTGTGAGCGTCTTGAAGGACGTGACCTTAATAAGAAATCCCTTGAAAATATGATCAAGGCAGGCTGTTTTGACAATCTCGGACTTAACCGTCGTCAGCTTCTTGAAAACTACGAAACAATATTATCTTCCGTAAGTGCAGGTGCAAGAGAGACTATGGAAGGACAGCTGAATCTTTTCGGCGGTACTGATACTGCGGAAAGTGAGATGAGAATACCGTTCAAGCCTGAATTTCCCGAAAAACAGCTTCTGAGAATGGAAAAGGAAGCTGCAGGAATGTATCTGAGCGGTAGTCCATTGTCGGAGCATAGGTATTTGTCGGAGCTTCTGAGAGTAAAAAGTGTGCGTGAGATACTGTCAATGTCCGAAAATACGGCATTAAAGGACGGAGACAGCGTTAGTATTATATGTATTCTGCAGGAAATAAAGCTCCACAGTACACGAAAAGGGGACAAGATGTGCTTTATAACCGTTTCCGATGACAGCGGAGAGCTTGAAGCTGTTGTTTTCCCTGATTTGTTTGTAATCAGTGCGTCGAAGCTCAAGGAGGACAGCGTATTGCTCATAAACGGAAAAATTTCCGTCAAGGATGAGAGCGTAACTCTTGTATGCGGAAGTATAACCGATGAAATCGGATTTTCCCGAATGAGCGAGAATCACAAGCTTTGTATCAAGCTTACAACGGCTGAGCTTGTCAAAACTGAGCAGCTTAAGCGTCTTTCGGCAATGCACAGCGGCTACACTGAGACTTGTTTTTATCTGACTGACGCAAGAAAAATGGTTTCGCCGAAAAATAAGATTTCACTCGGTATTTCAGCTGAATTATACGGAGAATTGCTTAAAATCTTCGGAAAAGACCGTCTGGGCCTGATAAAAAAGAGTGTTTAGAGAATTTTTGAAAAATTTTTTCATAAAATTAATAATAAAAAATATAAAATAGTTCAAAACCCCCTTGACAAAATCTATAAATGTAGTAAAATATATATGTATGGATTTATATTGAAATCCCTATGGCGGTCGGACATGACAGCTGTATGATATAAATATGCGCCACAGTGCAGAATGGAGAATATTTTTATGATTAAGAAAATCGGTGTATTAACAAGCGGCGGAGACGCTCCGGGAATGAATACAGCTGTAAGAGCTGTTGTAAGAACTGCTATCAGCAAGGGTATGGAGGTTTACGGAATCCGCAGAGGCTACGTTGGACTTATCAACGGAGATATCTTCCAGATGGATGCAAGAAGCGTATCGGATATTATTCACAGAGGCGGTACAATGCTTTATACTGCAAGATGTCCTGAATTCAGAACAGAAGAGGGTCTCGACAAGGCTAAGGCTAAGTGTGAGGAACTCGGACTTGAGGGAATCGTTGTTATCGGCGGTGACGGCTCATTCAGAGGTGCTGCTGACCTTTCAGCAAGAGGAATTCTCTGTGTAGGACTTCCGGGAACTATCGACAATGATATTGCTTGTACAGAATATACAATCGGTTACGATACAGCTATGAATACAGCTATGGAGCTTGTTGACAAGCTTCGTGATACATCACAGTCACACGACAGATGTACAGTAGTTGAGGTAATGGGAAGAAATGCCGGATATATCGCAGTAAATACAGGTATTGCCTGCGGTTCGATTGAGGTTATTACCAAAGAAGTGCCTTACGACCTTGATGCTCTTGCAAAGAAGATGCTTGAGGCTAAGAAGAACGGCAAGCAGAATTTCATCGTTGTTGTAGCTGAGGGTATCGGCAATTCAAATGAAATTGCAAAGATTATTGAAGAAAAGACACACATCGAAACAAGAGCTACAATTCTCGGTCACGTACAGAGAGGCGGTTCACCTACAGTAAGAGACAGAGTTGCTGCAACACAGTTTGCACACTATGCAGTAGGACTTCTCGAGCAGGGAATCGGCAACCGTGTAGTAGGTATGCAGAAGGGCGAAATCGTTGATTTCGATATTCAGGAAGCTCTTGCAATGAAGAAGCCTTATGATATTGAGCTTCACAAGATTGCAGAAGAAATCGGATTCTGATTATCCGTTTTCATAAAAAGTAAAAAAACAGTCAGAGTAGAAAACCGTGCGTAAAGTGCCTCCGGACGGGGAGTTGCCGGCGGACGAAAAGCCATGAATGGCTTGCGGTACGGTTTTCGCATCCCGCTGAGTGTATAACCGAAGCTCTTGTAAGAGTACGCTCCGATTATGCATAAAGCATCAGCTCGCATAATTAAGGAGGTATTTTATGAAGAGCTTTTTTAATTTATTCACCGATTCAGCGAAGTCGCTGAAGGAACTGAGGACGCTTACCACAACAGGCATGCTTCTCGCACTTGCGGTAGCGATACGCTCGCTTGCAATTCAGATTACACTTGACATCAGAATTGTATTTACATTTCTTCCGATATGTGTAATTGCAATGCTGTATGGTCCTGTAGTGTGCGGTATTTCAACAACGGCACTTGACCTTATAGGCTTTATTATCGATAACAAGTCAGCAAGAGGCTACAGCTGGGAGCTTGCAATGATAGTACTGCTTTCGGGTGTATTCTACGGATTATTCCTTTATAAGAAGGATATCAGCAAGATTGACTTTAAAAGTATTGTGAGTATACTCCTTGCAAGAGGCTCGGTAATAATTATATGCAATATCGTGCTTAATTCCTATTTCCTTTATCATCTTTACATAAACAAGGATTTTTCAGTTTTAACGCTTTTTGAAGGCTCCGAGCTGAGAAATGCATTTATTACATGGTGGACGCCAAGAATCACCAAGAATCTCGTACAGTTCCCCATAGATGCTGTTCTTCTTGCAATAGTACTCCCTGCGGCAAATACAGCATACAAGACCGTTATGAAGCATTCTTTCAGACGTTCTAAGGCTAACTGAGATTTATTTAATATCACAAAATTTTCATACCAATATTTTAATTCCGGCGGATATATGTCTGCCGGAATTTAGCTTTCGCAGAAAGCGTAAAGATTGGTATGAGACGGCAATCGGCTTTGCCGATTGAAGCATTCATTTAGAAGTTATAGTGTTAATTGAGATTTATTCAATATCACAAAATTTTCACTTGCATTTTTGTACACATTGTAGTATAATTATGTAAGTGATTATTTTTTGAAAGAAGTTGTTATAATGGATAAAATTAATATAGGCTTTATCGGTGCAGGCAATATGGGCTTTGCCATTATGAAGGGTATCAGCGCAAGCTCCCTTAATGATGGTATTCAGCTTTTTGCCTATGACCCGAATACAGAACAGGTGAACAGACTCGCTGAGTATGGTGTAACAGCCTGTGCAAGCGAACAGGAAATCATGGAAAATTGCAAGTACGTTTTCCTTGCAGTCAAGCCCCAGATTATCGAGGGTGTGCTTGAAACGGTTGCGCCTTTCACAACGGCTGATACAGTATTCGTATCGATTGCGGCAGGAATTACTGCTGAGTTTATCGCAAAGAAAACAATCGCTGATGCAAAGGTTGTACTTGTAATGCCTAATACACCGCTTCTTCTCGGAGAGGGTGCTTCCGCACTTTCACGAAATGATATGGTGAGTGAAGAAGAATTTGACGTAGTACTCAATATATTCAGAGTCTGTGGAAAGGCGGCGGTAATTCCTAAGGATAAAATGAAGGAGATTATTGCAGTCAACGGAAGCAGTCCTGCATTTATTTACCTTTACGCAAAGGGCTTTATCGACTATGCCGAAACTGTCGGAATTGATTCAGATGCGGCAAAGGAGCTTTTTGCACAGAGCCTTATCGGTTCGGCTAAGATGATTACTGATTCGGGATACAGTATCGACGAGCTTATAAAAATGGTTTCCTCACCGGGAGGCACAACGCTTGCAGGTCTTGACAGACTTTATGAGGGCAACCTCACGGATACAGTAAAAAATTGCTGTGAAAGCTGTACAAACCGAGCATACGAGCTTTCAAAATAGTTCTATTTTATAAAATTTTGCATATCCTATTAATAAGGACTTGTTCCGTGAAAGGATGATGCGAAATGAAATACGGGAATAACTTAACGAAAAATGAAAGCAGAAGAAAGTGCCTTATGCTGCTGAATGCGGCTATAATTGCAGGTATTGCGGCTGGTGCCGTCCTTGCGGCGTTATTAGGTGCGGACAGGCTTGCGGAGGCTAAATGGCTTCATCAATGCTTTTCGCCCCTTTGCAGCGGAAATACCGTTCTTGAAGTGTTTTTAAACTGCCTGCAAATGTCGGGAATGTTCATTGGTGCGTTATTTGTTCTCGGATTCTGTTCAGGCGGACAGCTTTTATGTATTGCACTTCTCATATATCGTGGTATAGGTATGGGTGCAGCGGCTGCACAGCTGTACATGCTTTTGGGAGTGAGTGCACTTCCTGCGGTATTTGTGCTTGTACTTCCTAAGGCAATTGTACTGTCGTATATAACTTCACTTGCGGCAAGAGAGTCGTTGAAGCTATCGAAGGTACAGTTTATGCTTGTTTTCAGGGATGTGCTTCCTGAGGAAAAAATGCAGCGTGTAGTAAAGCTTTACTGCATTAAGTTTACAGTGCTGATGATATTTGTAATACTTGTATCAGCTGCTGATTCGCTTTTCAATTATTTGTTTTTGGATTTATACCGTATCTGAAATGGGATTCGGTAAAATAGGAGGATGTTTATATTGGGCATATTCAGTCATGATTATGAAAGTGCAGGCGCAGGTATTTCCAAGCATGCGCCTAAAAAACAGGGATTTGCCTTGTTTTTTGAAATTTTTACAAGGAAATTCTGGAAGATACTTGAAGTAAATCTTCTGTATTTTCTGTTCTGGCTGCCGTTAATACTTGCCGTTGTTGCTTTTTTCTTGATACCGAATCATTATGCGGCACTTATTACAGCGATACTTCTGCTGATAGTATTTTCAGTACTGATAGGACCTGCAACAGCTGGAATCACGAAAATTATGAGAAATTACGTGCTTGAAAAGCATTCGTTTATTTTCAGGGATTTCAAAAAAGGGTTCAAGGATAATTTCGGCAAATCTGCAGTTGTCGGAATAGTTGACATACTTATCTGCCTTTCTGTCTTTGCTGGGTTTAAGGTGTATCCTCAGCTTGCAGAACAGCTGAATACAAAGCTTATGTATGTGCCATTTGTAATCAGTCTGAGTGTTGCACTTGTAATCGTAATGATGAATTTCTATGTATTCCTTATGATAATTGCAACCGACCTTTCATTTAAAAATCTTGTAAAGAATTCATTCGCACTTGCATTTGTTGAAATCAAGAAAAGCTTTCTGACGCTTTTCTTATACATAATGCTTCTCGGACTGCTTTTATTCCTCGTACCAATTCAGTTTCTGCTTTTCATTCTTCCGTTTTTCCCGTTTGCGCTGCTTTGCTTTATTTCATGCTTTATCTGCTATCCTGCAATTCAGAAGTATGTAATCAATCCTTATTACACGAGCATAGGACAGATAAATCCTGAGCTTTGCGACGAAAGTGACGAAGAGGCGATTTTCGAGGATATGGGTGGAAAGGAAAAGCCTATCGAGAAGCGTAAGAAGGGCAAAGGAAAAAGAATTTCTTAAAATTAATATATTAAAAAAGCAGCGGAAAATCCGCTGCTTTTGCATATAAAAAAACGGATACCGCTGAGGGTATCCGTTTTTGTTATGTTTAATTAGAAAAGCTCGAAGTTACCGAATGTTTCACCGTCGATAACATAGTAAACCATGTTGATTTCGGGTCTTACGTAAACATCAATCTTCTTTGCAGACTTAACGCCTGAATTAGCCTTAGCCTTTTCAACGAGAGCGTCGGATGTAACCTCAGCACCGTCAAGCTGAATATAAACTGAAGCAACAGTCTTAGCAGCTGTTTTCTTAGCGGCAGGCTTCTTTGCTGCAGCCTTAGGAGCAGCCTTAGCAGCTGTTTTCTTAGCAGCGGGCTTCTTTGCAGCAGGCTTCTTTGCAGCAGGCTTCTTTACTTCCTTAGCTTCCTGAGCAGCAGGAGCAGCGGGAGCAGCCTCAGCAACAGTCTCTGCAGCCTTTACAGTCTTTGTCTCGGTCTCTGCAGCAGCCTTCTTAGTAGTTCTTGCCATTACAATTACCTCCGTAAATTATTTGTTAACTGCGTTCTTCAGAGCCTGACCCGGCTTGAATGCGGGAGCCTTTGAAGCTGGAGCAGTCATTTTCTGCTTTGTCTGGGGATTGATTACCTGTTTCTCTTTGCGGTCACGAACTTCAAATGTTCCGAAGCCAACAACAGAAACCTTTTCACCGCTAACGAGAGCGTCGGTGATTGATGCAAGTACAGCGTTAAGAGCGATGTCAGCATCTTTCTTTGTTAAGCCTGCTTTTTCAGCAATAACGCCGATTAACTCAGTCTTTGTCATGTTCATATCCTCCATTTAGTTTAGTATAATTGAATTATATACCTTTTGTGGGGATTTGTCAAGAAATAGCGGAAAAAATGACAAAACAACCGAGAAATGCCTATATACAGCCTTTTTTTTATTAAAATGTCATAATGAGGGGATTAATCCGCACAGAGGCTGCCGTCCTGCATTGTAATATCTATGCAATCGCCTGCGGAAAGATTTCCTCCGATTATTCTCTTTGCAATGAGTGTTTCAACCTTGCTCTGAATAAATCTTCTGAGAGGACGTGCACCGAAATTCGGGTCATATCCGCAGTCAACGATATATTCCTTTGCTTCGTCTGATACATTCAGCTTTATGTGCTTGTCGCTGAGACGCTTGCGGACATCATCAAGCATAAGCTCAACAATGCTGATAATTTCGGTTTTTGCAAGCGGTTTGTAGAATATAATTTCATCGAGACGGTTAAGGAATTCGGGACGGAACTGCTGTTTAAGAAGCTTGTCAACAGCCTCTCTTGCTTCATCGGTAATTTCACCGTCTGTACCGATTCCGTCGAGAATATAGGGAGAACCGAGATTCGAGGTAAGAATAATTATGGTATTCTTGAAATCAACAGTACGTCCCTGAGAATCGGTAATGCGACCGTCATCGAGAACCTGAAGAAGAATATTGAATACATCGGGGTGAGCCTTTTCGATCTCGTCAAAGAGTACAACGGAATAAGGCTTTCTGCGTACAGCCTCGGTAAGCTGACCACCCTCATCGTAGCCTACGTATCCGGGAGGCGCACCGATAAGTCTGCTTACGCTGAATTTTTCCATGTATTCGCTCATATCGATACGGATAATATTACGCTCATCATCGAAAAGAATCTCGGAAAGAGCCTTTGCAAGCTCTGTTTTACCGACACCTGTAGGACCTAAGAAAAGGAATGAACCGATAGGACGGTCGGGGTCCTGAATGCCTGAGCGTGACCTGAGAATAGCCGCGCTTACCTTTGTGACTGCTTCGTCCTGACCGATTACACGTTTATGAAGAAGTCCTTCAAGACCGAGAATTTTCTCTTTTTCGCCCTCCATAAGCTTTGAAACGGGAATACCTGTCCAACGGCAGACAATACCTGCAATTTCGTCCTCAGTAACCTTGTCACGGAGAAGCTTACCGCCTTCAATATCGTGCTCTGTCTTTTCTTCAAGCTCTGCAAGCTTTTTCTGAAGTTGAGGAAGCTTGCCGTATTTCAGCTCTGCCGCCTTGTTAAGGTCGTATTCACGCTCTGCCTTGTCTATCTCACCGCCAAGTGCTTCAAGCTCTTCACGAAGCTTCTGAACAGCATTAATGTCAGTTTTTTCATTTTCCCAGCGTGCCTTCATCTCACTGAAACTTTCACGAAGCTCCGAAAGCTCCTTCTGTATCTCTTCAAGATGCTCCTGAGAAATATTGTCGCTTTCTTTTTTCAGTGCAGCCTCCTCGATTTGCAGCTGTACGATTTTACGTGAAATAACATCAAGCTCAGTGGGCATTGAGTCCATTTCGGTACGGATTGTGGCACACGCTTCATCGATAAGGTCGATAGCCTTGTCGGGGAGAAAACGGTCGGTAATGTACCTGTTTGAGAGTACAGCCGCTGAAATCAGTGCGTTATCCTGAATCTTTACACCGTGAAAAACCTCATAGCGTTCTTTAAGTCCACGAAGAATTGAGATAGTATCCTCGACGGTAGGTTCATCAACCATAACAGGCTGGAAACGTCTTTCAAGGGCAGGGTCTTTTTCGATATACTGACGGTACTCGTTAAGCGTAGTAGCACCGATACAGTGAAGCTCACCTCGTGCAAGCATAGGCTTAAGGAGGTTGCCTGCGTCCATAGCACCGTCGGATTTACCTGCACCCACAATGGTATGAAGCTCATCTATAAAGAGCAGAATCTGACCGTTGCTGTTTTTGATTTCATTCAGTACAGCCTTCAGACGCTCTTCAAATTCACCTCGATACTTTGCACCTGCAACAAGTGCACCCATATCAAGGGAAAATACCTTTCTGTCCTTTAAGCTGTCGGGGACGTCTCCTGCAACGATACGAAGTGCAAGTCCTTCGGCAATAGCTGTTTTTCCGACACCGGGCTCGCCGATAAGAACAGGATTATTTTTGGTTTTACGTGAAAGAATTCTTATAACATTTCTGATTTCACTGTCACGTCCGATAACGGGGTCAAGCTTGTTCCTTTTAGCAAGTCCCACAAGCTCCTGACCGTATTTCGCAAGAACATCATAGGTTTCCTCAGGATTTTCGGAAGTTACTCTTGTGTTGCCCCTTACGGACATAAGTGCACTCAGAAAGCCGTCACGGGTGATTCCGAATGAGCTTATAATTTTAGAAGCCTCTCTGTCCTTTGATTCGATGAGAGCAAGCATAAGGTGCTCAACGGAAACAAATTCGTCTTTCATGTTTGAGGCAATATCCTCTGCGGAAGTGAGTACACGGTCGCAGTCAGCGGAAAGTCCGATGTTACTGCTTCGTCCGCTTCCCGTAACCTTCGGAAGAGAGGAAACAAGCCTGTCAGTCTCGGATTCGAAAATATCGCAGTCAATATTCATTTTTTTCATAAGCTGCGGAATAAGTCCCGAATCCTGCTTGATCAGACCTGAAAGCAGATGAATGGGTTCAATGACGGTATTGCTGTTCATTACGGCAATACTCTGAGCTTTTCTGACAGCGTCAAGTGATTTCTGAGTAAGTCTTTCAGCATTCATAATGATTACCTCCTGTAGTTATAACACATAATTTTTAAGCTGTGAAATATATTCGTATTGCAGCTTCCCTGAAACAGCTTCAAATTCATGGGGAGCTGAGAAATAAGTTTTAATAGCTTTATCAAGAACAGAAATGTAAGAGTATATGGCCTCTCCTAAGCTTTCATCAGGAATTGCACCATAACTCAGAAGCTTTCTCATAAAACAGCCTGATGTAAGCTCGCATGCATAGTCCGAACAGCCAAGCTGTTCAAGCAATTCATTCTCCATGTTAATCCAGTACGCAAAAAAGGTGTTGAACAGATTGATAAGTGAGGCATTCTGCGTCCTTATATGAACACGAAGCGTACCCAGATACTTATCAGGGGAACGAAAAAGCTCAACCTTATAATTGACCGTAGGGCGGTACTTATACTCAAGTGCGGTTTTCAGCGTCATAAGCGAATCGGAACGCTGCTGAAGAATCTGAAAATCAGCGTCAAGCAATTGCGAAATTGAACTGAAAATTTCACGCATACGCATTTCGGGAGTAATACATGAAAGGTTTTCTGCAAGAATCTGATTAATCAGATTTGAACGGCTTGTACCGAGTCGGTAAGCCTGTCTGTCGACTGCTTTAATGACCTCATCCATGAGTACAAGGCTGTACACGCTTTTTTTCATCGGAATTTCCTCCTTTCGTTCTTTGAGGATAGTATATCATAGTTTATAGAATTTGTCAAGCGGACTATATAATTTCATCTGCAAGTTTTAATGTGCAAAAAAGCATCCCCGAAGGGATGCGGTTGTTCGACCTGAAACGGTATAACCGATTAGCACTGCAGATCGCCATAGATATTAAGTAGAAAATAAAACATAATATAGAATGAATTGCATTTCAGAACTTGAAAGTAAATAGTTAGAAAATTTAAATACACCCTATCTATGGAAGCAATAAGGTTAGTATGCAGTATCAAATACATGAGAGGGGAGGGTACTTGATACTTAATACTATCTTACTTAGTTGCTGACTATATTATATTGCAATTTATAACGTTTTGCAATATAATATAGTGTATTAAACTGAACTATAATACATAAAGTGTCGATTTTTCTGAAAAACTAATGTTAATTTTCGGTAAACAAGTAAAAGATGTATACGGATTTACGATTCGGATATAAAATAAAATCCTTTAGCTCCGTTCGCAGAACTGCACAGGAGCTAAAGGAAAAATTGTGCATTACATTTATTGCTTTAGAAGCGACATTATGTTTATCAGAAAAGTGTAAATACATTCTGAATATCAGAAACGGTGTAGCCGCTGTAATTTTCAGTGCCGAGCTTCATTGAGAAGCTGCTGCCTGTTTTTATATCAGGGGAGAGAATCAGAACGCACTTGAAATTGCTGTGGGGAGTAAAGGTAACGGCGTCACTGCCGTTGAGAGTGAGCGTTACACTTGTTCCCGAGCTGATTTGCTGAGTACAGCCTGCAACAATATAAGGGATTGAGGTCTGAGTCGGAACGGAAACAACATTTCCTGATGCATAAATTGTTCCGCCTGTGTAGCTGAAAGCACCTGCAACATAGATTGAGCTTTTTTCTTCTTTCTGACCACCTGAAATTTCGGCATAGCCATCGTTTATATTAAGCGTACCCTTTGACTTTATACCGTTTGTGCCTGCCTTGATGTTGAGCTTTCCGCCGTTGATTGTAATATCATCGTTTGCGAAAAGTCCTGATTTGATTGAACTGATAACAATGTTTCCGTTGTCGATGATAATGTCATCGTCGCTTACGATACCATGAGCGTTTCCTGCGGTAATTTTAAGTGAACCCTTGCCCTTTATTTCGAGAGTATCATTTGAGAAAATAACGCCATCCTGAATGTTGTCCTTACCTGCATCGGCAAGTACATTTGTTGTGTCGGCAAGAAGCTTTATTTCCGCACGCTTAGCGTCAGTAATCTGAATTGCGGGACCTGATGAATTTCTGATATTTACTCCATTGAGATAAAGCTCAACCTTTTCTGTAGTGTTAACTTCAACCTGACCGTCCGTAAGTGTACCTTCCAGAAGATAGATTCCTCCTGCTGTAATGGTTACCTTCTGTCCTGAAACGGTTACATTGCTTCCCGTAAAGGAAGGAGAGCCGCTGAGAGTTATTTCTGCGGCATAATCGATAACTTCTTCTGTCGGAGCCTCTGTCGGAGCTTCCGCAGGAGCTTCTGTAACAGGCTCGGCTGAGGGAGTGTCATTGCTTTCGGTCTGATTATTGTTATTGCTGTTATTATTGTTTCCCGTATTATTGCTGTTGCTGCCGCTGCTGTTTGTGTTATTTCCGTTATTGTTATTGGAGCTGCTTCCGTTATTGCTGTTGTTATTATTTGTATTATTGTTTGAGCTGCTGCTTGTATTGCTGTTTGTGTTTGTATTGGAGTTGCTTTGATTATTAACTGAGTTATTATTATCTGAGCTGTTGTTGGTATTGTTATTATCGGCATTATTTTTGTCCGGTTTTTTTTCGGAAACAGAGCTTTCATCTGAACTTTCGGAGCTTTCTGACTCTGATGCATCTTCATTGCCCGATTCGTTACTGCTTTCAGAGCTTTCATCTGATTCACTTTTTTCGCTTTCGGAGCTGTCGGAAGCCTCTGTGCTTTTTTCATCATCCTTTGAAGAAACTTCGGATTCTGAATCCTCCGTGCTGCTTTCATCTGATTTTTCCGATGAATCCTTTTCGTTATCAGAGCTTTCATTGTCGGACTGACCTGCAGATATTTCGGGGAGACTGCTGCTTTCGGGAGCGGTATCTTCATTATTTCCGCAGGATACGGCAGAGGTCATAATGACAAGAGCGGAAATAAGTGCAAGTAAGGCTTTTATATTTTTCATACGAAACACGTCCTTTGAATATTTTTGTTATAAAACAGCATTGTCAGGCTGAAGCGGACTTCAGCCTGACAAGAATTTTACTGCTCATAAATCTTATCGTCGTATTTGAAGAATACGAGATTGATGTTAAGGTTTCCGTTGAGGGCACGAAGCTCATCGATAAATTTCTTGCTGTCCATGTCGTCGTAAACGTCAACACTGTAGATAAGCTCAAAGAGAGTACCGAAGTTTGTGGTCTTGATTCTTCTGAGCTTGAAAAAGCTTGTATACTTTCTGAGGACAGGGTCGAAAACTCCCTTGTAGTCAAGGTTTTCGGGAATAGTGATTTTAAGTGTCATGTGATTACGCTTGCAGCCGCCTACATTGAAAGTATTTAGAGCAACAACGATTATTCCGATAACAACGAAGAAAATGACTGCAAAACCGATATAACCGAGACCGCATGCAACACCTGTAGCCATTGCGTAGAATATGTAGGTTATGTCCTTCGGGTCACCCGGTACGCTTCTGAATCTTACGAGAGTGAATGCACCTGCAAGGCTGAGAGCACCGTAGGTTGTGTTGATGAGGAGCAGGATGAGTGTGACGATAGAGGGGAGCATTATCATAGTGAGCACATAGCTCTGAGCGTAGCCCTCCTTGCGGTGGGTATACATATAGATAACGCTGATGAGAAAACCGAGAATAAGTGATGTGATAACACAAAGGAAAAATTCGCTCGGGAGAACGTCACCGCTTACTGCTGCTGTAGTTGTACCCGTGTTTGCGATAAACTCTGACGCTGATGATGTGTCGGGATAATTCTTGGATAAGACGTTGCCAAAAAAACCGTGTTCAAACATTTGCATATACACTCCGATTCATAGAAATTTGATTTTTGATATATTCCTGATAAGCTCTGCCATATTTGGAGAAGCTTGTTTTATATATCTGAAGCTCCGAAAGCTTTTCGATAAGCCATTGCGGAACAGCATCTGAAATTTTTACCTCCATAAGTCTCTGGTCAGCGCCTATAATAAACTCACCGTAGCTTGGAGATGCAAGCGAAAGGTCATCACGCCGCTTGGTAATTTTTCTGTCAAAGGTCAGACGGAAGTCGCTGTTGTCTTTTCCGAAAAATGCCGTACGCTGATAGCTTATGTACTGCTTGGGTGAAACATCGTACATATCAAGGAAGTTATCAATTTCGTGGAAAACCTGTTCGGTTATGTACTTTTTGCATTCAGGCTTTGTACGGCTTCTGAGATATTCGTCAGCCTCTGCAAGAGTCATGGTAACACGTCTTTTTGCAACGATACCGCCGATTTTCTTTTTGATTTCGAGAAAAACTGTATCGTCGGGCTGAGCGGGGGAGTAATAGCTTCTGAGACGGATTTTCTCTTTATAATAAGGTTTGCTGAGTGACTCTCTTATAAGAAAATCGTCGCATGTATCATAATAGATATTATAAACCCCGTATTCCTTACCGCCTACGCAGAATTTATCAGGGTTCATATACTTGGGGATTTCTTCCATAAGAACTTCGTACTGATACATGTCAAGGAGAAATTTGATTTCTTTTCGTGCAAATGTATTAATTGCCATATTATCCGTAACAGCAGCCGCTTATGCACGGTACTGCTTCACTTTGCTCCTTTCCTTTCGTAATCTTTGCTGTAATTATAAAATGTGAATCTTAAAATAGTCTTAAGGTTATGTAAAAACAATACAGTTTTTGTAAATACATGTATATTTACATTATATATACAAAAACGGGAAAAGTCAACAAATACAGTAATTACCGCAATTTTTGAAAAGATTCTGTTTTAAGGTAATTTTAAGACTATTTTAAGTTACCTGTTTTATAATAAATGCAGATTGAACGATATATTGATAAATCAAAACTCACCTGCGGGAAAACTCAGGTGGGTTGAATATCGTGAAAAGGAGTTTAACTATGAAAAGTTCAAAAATGAAAAAGGTTCTTGCGGGAGTTTCGAGTATGTGCGTGCTTGCTTCGGTACTTCCGGCAATCCCTGCAGCGCAGACTGAAGCGGAGTCGGCAAATTTTGTTGCAGGTGACGCAAACTGCTCAGGTGGTGTTGACATTGCCGATGCAATTGCTATCATGGCATACGTTACCAATTCCAATGCTGCCCCTCTCACAGGACAGGCTCTTGATAATGCAGACGTTTATCAGAGAGGCGACGGTATAGGTGTTACCGAGGCCGTTTCTGTTCAGAAGTATCTGACAAAGCTTATTTCCGGGCTTCCCGAGTCGTATATGGAGGGCTATGATGACCCTGTAACATCGGTTAATTACATTCACCTCAAGAATACCTCAATCGAAACAGAAGGCGACAATATGGTTGTAAACGGTACTGCCGTTACAATCACAGCTTCAGGTGAGTATTATGTTGACGGTACGCTCGACGACGGACAGATTATTGTTAATGTACCCGATGAGACTGTTGACGCTGAGACTGTTAAGATTTTCCTTAACGGTGTAAGCATTACAGGTTCATCAGCACCTGCTATCTGGGTTGAAAATGCAGAAAACACCTCAATCAATCTTATGGAAGGCACCACAAATACTCTCAGTGACGGTACTGTTGCTTACAGCGGTGAATACCTTGAAGCAGGTGTAATTCATGCTAAGGATGATATTACAATAAAGGGCACAGGTACACTTGATATTACAGCAAATACACAGTATGCTATCCAGTGCAACAATGATATTAAATTCACAGAAGGTACCGTAAATATTGAAACAATTCTTGAGGACGCTGTAAGAGGCAAGAAATCCGTAACCGTCAAGGGTACAGCTGTACTCGACATTGATGCTGAAGGTGACGGTATCAAGTCCACACAGGGCGACGTTGCAATCGAGGGCGGTACAGTTTCTATCAAGGCAGGTAATGACGCTGTTCAGGCTGAAACAACAATCGACATTTCAGGCGGTACTGTAACAGCGGGCGGTGACAGAGGCCTTACAGGTGTTACAGGCGTAAACATCTCAGGCGGAAGTGTTATTGCTACAGCTACTGATAATCAGACTGATGCAGCACTTCTCAATGCAACACAGGGCACAATGCTCCTCAACTGTATTGCAGACGCTTCAAATACAGATGACGGCTGCTGGAAGAAGGCTAACACAATCATAGTAAACGGTACTACATACGCTCCGAACAAGAAGTATATGTATGTTCTCATCAGCGATGCAGCAATCGCAAGCGGACAGACATACAACCTTACAAACGGCAGCACGGGTGCTACAGTATCACACACAAACAATACATCAGCTTCATTCACAACAACAGGTACTGTAACTTCATTTAATACAGTTGATATGAACCCCTCAACAGATTCAGGTGATATTACAGTGACACCTGAAGAAGGCTATACAATCACACTCGGAAATACAGTTTCAATAAATGCTCCAGAATCTGTAGCTACAGTTTCAGACAACGTAGTAACAATCATTCAGCCTTCTGTATTTTCGGTTTCAGGTACAGCAAGCGAGGGACAGATTGTAGTTGACGTTGACAAGACTGCATACGCTGACGGCGTGGTAGAGCTTGACCTTATGGGTGCAAATCTCACAAGCACAAAAAGTTCCCCTGTCTACGTTGCACAGATTGGTGACGAGGTTCAGCTTGTTGCGAAAAGCGGCTATGATAATGTTATTTCAGACGGCACAAGCTACACAAACGCTGACGGTGGTATGGGTGCAGTCTATTCATGCGATGACCTTAAAATCAAGGGCAGCGGTAACCTTACAGTAAACGGTAATGCAGGCGACGGTATTGTTTCAAAGAATGACCTTAAGGTATACAACGGAAATATCACAGTAAACGCTGCTGACGACTGTATCAGAGGCAAGGACAGCGTAACAATCGGTGACGCTGACGACACAGATTTCAGTTCACTTGTACTTAATCTTTCTTCAAAGGCAGGCGACGGTATCAAGGCTAATGCACAGGACGCTTCAACAACCGATAAGACTTACGGTGTTGTTGATGTAAACGGCGGTACAATCAACATGAATGTATACGGCGACGGTATACAGGCTGCACAGCTTCTCAATGTAAACGGCGGTAATATCGACATTGAAACAACGGGAAGCAAGGACAGCGGAAGTGCTAAGGGTCTCAAGGGCGGACTTACAGACGACACAACAGGCACAACAACTACAGGCGTAGTAAACGTAAACGGCGGTTTCATCGAGCTTCACACAAATGATGACGGTATCAACTCAAACGGCGATATCAATATGCTCGGCGGCAAGACTCAGATTACAGTCAAGGGTACAACATCAGGCTATCAGGGACTTCACGCTGACACTACAGTAAATCTCGGAAGCGACGGAAAAGCAGATGTTTTTGATGAT
>SVNJ01000029.1 GCA_015066955.1 Ruminococcus sp.
GCGGGAGTAAAAAATGCCGATCCGAATTTTATGCTTGCTATGGGCGGTCTTGTAGCTACAGAGTCTATGATGACTTACCTTACCGAAATGAAAGCGTGGTTTGACTATAACCGCAGTGACGGTAAATTTGCAGTTGATATTATCAATGTCCACTGCGGTCCCGACACCTGCAACCCCGAAGACAGCGGATTCCGTGAAAAAATCGCTGAGCTTCGCCGGTGGATTAACGAAAATGCACCCGGCACTGAGCTTTGGATTTCCGAATTTGAGGTTAATATGTCCGACTGCGAAATAGAAGGTGTTGACAATCATGACAACGAGGATTATCAGCTTAAATATGCACAGAGAGTTGCCCGTACATATCTTGCAGGCATCGCAGAAGGTGCTGACAGAATTACAAAATTCCAGCTTCGTGATGAGACTTCAGGAGTTTACTATGATTCGGGACTTGTTACAGCCAAAGGCTCATGGAAAAAGAAAAAAGCATGGTATTACGTATCTTGTATGAGTACGGTGCTTGAAAATGCCGATTTTGTGGAAGAGTCTGTTAATAACGGCGTCTGCATATACGAGTTCAAAGACAGAATCACAGGTGACATAATAAAATGCCTGTGTTCTCCCACAAGCAATGATACTGTCATTGAAAATTATACACTTTCAACTGAGGGCTATTCAAACGCTTACCTTACCGTACCTTCGGAATACGCAGAGGGTACAACCTCAGAAATTGCAGTTTCACAAGGAAATATTACAGTTGATGTTTCGGAAACTCCCGTATTTGTTACCCTTTCAGGTGAAAGCAAAAGCATAATTAACGGAAACTACAAAATGATACGTCCCGAAAGCATTTGCCTTACTGCGGACGGCTCAACGGAAATAAATCACCTTGATACTGCACCTGAGGACGCTGTGCTTAATCAGTTTTTCCGCATGTTCGACGAGCCCGACACCATGCCTGAGCTGATTTACGGCGATACCGCTTCCCTTTCCGCTCCGTCAACTAATGTAACTTCATCGAACATTACCTGCTATGCTACCTTTGATAAGCCCTATGTGTTCAATGGCTTTGCGGTTTATGACACCTACGGTACAGGCGGAATTTCAGTGTATGACGCTAATACCGATGAGCTTTTGTGGTCGAACAATCTCGGCTCATATATGTCACGTTCAGTAAGCATGACAGCTGACTCTGCTCCCACAGACTGTCTTAAAATCGTAAAAAACGGCGGTGACCTCAATGAGCTTGCCTTTTACGGCTACTATGCAGAAGAAGAAAAGTCCATTGATGTAAATGGGGATGGCTTTGTTGATTCTTTTGACGCTTCCCTTCTTCGCTCTATGCTTACTTCATCGACAGACAGCGGATATACCGTCGCTGACCTTCTGAAGATTTGCAAATTTATTTTGGAAAAATAAAGTAAAAGCTTCTGTGCCACAAACGGTGCAGAAGCTGTTTTTGACTCAAACAAGTATTATATCTATTCAAAAAAATTGCAATTTGTGACAAAAGTCACAGAAATATTTTTCAAAATAGTGTATAATAGAATTAGTAAAGAAAAATACACGGAGGCTATCTGATGCAATATATAATCTCCTTTTTAGAGGGAATAATAACTTTTATTTCGCCTTGTCTGTTACCGATGATTCCTATATACCTTTCCTATTTTGCGGGCGGAGGCGTAAGAAACCGTCGAAAAACCTTTATCGGTGCACTGGGATTCGTAACAGGCTTTACTGTAATATTTATTGCTCTCGGTGCACTGGCAGGTACTATCGGTAGTTTTCTCAGACAATATCAGACCGTAGTCAATATTGTGTCGGGACTTGTGGTAATATTCTTCGGACTCAATTTTCTCGGAGTATTCAAACTGAATATTTTTCGTGGGAGTACAAAAGCTGTAAACACTGATAATATGGGATTCTTTTCATCCGTACTTTTCGGAATAATCTTTTCGGTAGGCTGGACTCCATGCGTAGGTGCATTTTTAGGCTCGGCTCTCATGCTCGCTTCTCAGCAGGGACATGTACTTGAAGGAATGCTGATGCTCCTTGCTTACTCAGTTGGTCTGGGTATACCTTTTATGCTGAGTGCAGTACTGATAGACTACCTTAAATCCACTTTTGATTTCATAAAAAAGCATTATAATATTATCAACTTAATAAGCGGCGGTCTGCTCGTTATTATCGGTGTACTTATGGCAACAGGTACTCTCGGTCGTCTGCTTACTCTGCTCAGTTAGGAGGCACTATGAAAAAAGCATTAAAGCTAATACTTCCGATTCTCGGATTTGTACTTCTGATAGCAGGTGCATACGTACTGTATAATCACCTCAGCTCAGAGAATTCCGCCGACAGAGTGATAATACGCAAGGAATCCGAAAAAGAAAAGGAATCATCCGAAGGGGAAAAGACCGCTGCTCCCGATTTTACCGTATATGATGATGACGGCAAGGCTTATAAGCTTTCCGATTTTATCGGTAAACCGACTATTGTAAATTTCTGGGCAAGCTGGTGCGGACCTTGCAAAATGGAAATGCCTGACTTTGAAGAAAAGTATCTTGAACTCGGCAGTGAACTCAACTTCCTTATGGTAAATATGACCGATGGTTCAAGGGAAACAGTTTCTATCGCATCGAATTTTATCGATGAACAAGGCTACACCTTCCCTGTATACTATGACACTCAGTCAAGTGCCGCAATTACCTACAGTGTTTATTCTCTGCCAACAACTTATTTTATTGATGCAGACGGATATATTATCGCTCAGGCATCAGGTGCAATAGATGCCGAAACACTGCAAAAGGGCATTGATATGATAAAGGAGGATTAACTATGTCAGTACGTTTGAATGAAAACAAGGAAATCGTTGAAACGGTTAAAAAGGGGCTTAAAGAAAAGGACGGCTACTGTCCGTGCCGTATCGGAAAGCTTCCCGAAAATAAATGTATGTGCGAAGAATTTAAAGCACAGATTGCAGATCCTGATTTTGAAGGGTACTGTCACTGTATGCTTTATTATAAATCAAAGGATTAATGTTAAAACAGATACAAGGAGGAATTATTATGGCATTGATAAAGGTAAATGAGCAGAATTTCAGAGATGAAATCATTAACAAGAACGGCACTGCTCTTGTTGATTTTTTCGCTGACTGGTGCGGTCCATGCAAAATGGTGGCACCTATTCTAAGCGAAATCGCTGAGGAAAACCCCGATATCACTGTAGGTAAGATAAACGTGGACGAAAGCCCCATGCTTGCTTCCCAATTCGGAGTAGTAAGCATTCCTACGATTATCGCATTCAGAAATGGTCAGGAAATCGGAAAAATTATCGGCTACAGACCGAAAAATGATATTCTTGAAATGCTGAAATAACAGCTTCGGAGCATTGTATTTAAATACATACAATGCTCTTTTTTATTTTACCATTGAACTGGGACAAAAAATTGTCAGAAGGCTCGTAATAACTTTTATTTTAATACCAAAACCTTGTACTGCCTATCAGTTTATGCTATAATGATAATTGGATAATTATGTCATAAAGAGGGGTTTATATGTCTAAACAAAAAAAGAAAATACAGGCTTACGCAGTACCTGCTTACAGAAATATTTTCTCATATATTCTGATATGTGCGGTCTTTCTTCTGCCGTTTACCGCATATCTTCACATCGACAAGCTTTCGGGAAAGTCACTTGAGCTGTTTTCAAGTGACAAAGGTCTTATTGCAGACTGGTTTCTGTACTGCAAGGAACTGTTTTTACTTATCATAGCAGCTGTTGTATACGTATTTTTCGTGGGGGAGAAAATATTCCCCGACCATCCATATCGTAACAGCCCACTGAACAGAAAAAACGCTCGTCTTCCGCTGATATGCATAGGTGTTTATATTCTCCTTGCGGTGCTTTCGGGACTTTTTTCCGATAATAAGGACGTTGTACTTTGGGGACTTCATACCGAGTATGAAGGTATAATTGCAATTATCGGATACTGTATACTGTTCCTTTCAGGCTACAACTACATAAACGAAAGGAAGTCGCTGGACTTCTATAAAAAGGCATTTTTCGTACTCATTGCGGCTTCATCGCTTCTTGCGGTATTTGAGTATATTTACTCACCGCTTATGGAATTACCCTTCATGAAGTACCTCATTGCACCCTCTCAGTACAGAGAAATGGCAGGCTCAATAAATCTTGCAAATAATTTCCGTGAATCCGTACTAATGTTCTACAATTCAAACTATATGGGCGGATTCTGTACGATTATCTTCCCCGTATCAGTATATTATGTACTTTCAGCAGAAGGAATCGTGAAGAGAATTCTGCCTGTTCTTGTAACATTTGCTTCCTTTGCGGCAGGCATAATGTCAAACTCAACTGCGGCTTTCTATGTAATGCTCGCTGAGACTGTGGTGCTTATTGTTTATTTCACTGTAAAAAAGTTATTCTCGCTGAAAGTTGTTCTTTCAGGTATGGCAGTATGTGCTGTGGCAGTTATCGTAATAAACTTTGCGACGGGAAATGATTTCATAAAGAATATCATTAAAAGTATTTCAAATCAGGGTGCCTACGAACAGGAAAATGCTTCATTTATCCTTGATGAAATCAGTATTTCCGATTATACCGTTTATTTCAGCAGTAAGGAATCAGAATACAGTATTACTCTTCCGTCTGCCGAAAATGAAGTTTTGACGATAAATGGTCTGAATGATACCATATTCGGAAAAGAACAGACTGACGCAGATACCATAAAGATTACCGACGTGAAATCAGGTGCAGTTATCGGTACAGTACTTCGTCAGGGAGTTCTTTACCTTGATTTAGGATATAAGAGCACTATTGACTTTGCCGTTACTACTGACGGTGTAAAGGCTATCGTGCAGAATGCAGAGCTTCTCAACGAAATTCCCTCTGCACAGTTTAACGGCACTCCCCTTTCACGCTTTTACAGTGCCGCAACAGGACGTGGCTATATATGGCTGAATACAATGCCTATTCTCAAGGACTGTATTCTCATCGGAAAGGGTGCGGGAAATTTCCCCTTTGTATTCGTGCAGAACGATATTGCGGGACTTTGCAACACTCACGGCACTTATCGTATAATTACAGACAAACCTCACAGCTGGTATCTGCAGATTGCCGTTACAAGCGGAATTATCGCACTTTTAGCTGTACTTGTACTTTTCTGCAGATTCATCCTTTCGGGACTGAAAAAATTCATCGGTACAAAGGGCAACGCTATACTTGAAAATAAGGATGACCTGTTCATGATGTGTCTGTTTACGGGACTTTGCGGCTTTATGATTATCGGACTTGCAAATGACAGTATAATTACGGTTAACCCATTTTTCTGGTTCAACTTCGGTGCGGCATTCTATTATATTGTAAGTCACAGCAAAGAGGAAAACGTGAAATGAAAAAAAGACTTATGATTCTACTTCTTGCAGCTCTCGGTGCGGTCTCATGCTCCGAAAAGAAAACGGACAGCGGACATACTACTGTCCCTCCTGTTGTCATTACCTCTGACGGAAGCGAAATAACACTTTCCTGCGGCGGATATAACGTGAGTATAACTGATTTGAACGAAAAATCTGCAAAAAGCTTCTGCAAGGCTATAGATTCAGACTTTACCGAAGAAACACTCAACAATGTGTGGTTTTGTGAAAACATATACGGTGTGGGACTTGCTTCGGTTGTTTATTTCGGAAAATACGCCTCAAAGCTTACGGAGAATGACTGGAAAAAGCTTGAAGATATTGCGGCTTCACCCGAAAAGTATGCAGATATTATACGCTCTGAGGATTCTTCGAAACATGGTTTGAGTGCTTATGGTATGTACGCTTCGAGGATTCCCGATTCTGCTTATTTCGATACAATGACCGAAGAAATAGTCTGTGATCTTATTTCTCAGAAAAACTATACCCGTCAGCAGGCCTTTGAGTTCCTCTATTCAGAGGGTATAAGAATTGAAACACCCTATTCCCCCGAAATTCAGTGTGCGGTTGATGAGGTTTATTCCGATGCGGCAAGCTTTACGGAAAACGCAAATTCGTCTTTTCCGCAGTCAGCATGCGTAGTTACTGACGGACACGGAAATGTGCTTGCTATGGCAGGGGGAAACAACGGTAATGCCGCATACAACCGTGCCTACAGAACGCTTCACCCCATAGGTTCAACAATCAAGCCTATAGCGGTATATGCACCTGCGTTTACACAGAATGAGATACATTTTTCCTCGATAGTTCCCGATGAACCGATTATTCTTACCGAAAACGGCACGTCCATGCAGTGGCCATCAAACTACAATGACATATATGAGGGTAACGTGACAGTAACGTACGCCCTCCGTCAATCAAAAAATACCGTTCCTGTACAGCTTGCAAAACGTATTGGTCTTGAAAAATGCTTTGATTACATGAAAAACATTCTCCATTTCTCAACCCTCACCGAAAACGACTGTGATTATTCGCAAATGGCAATGGGCTACCTGTCTCAGGGTGTACGCCTGACTGAGCTTGCTTCGGCTTATGAAATTTTCGGCAACGGCGGTAATTATTATGAGCCTTGCTTCTATACGAAGGTCCTTGACAGCAACGGAAATGTAATTATTGAAAACACAAGCACTCCCGAAAATGCACTCAGCAGTGAGGATGCATGGATTCTCAACCGCCTGCTCAATTACAATATCACAATGGAGGACGGTATTGCAGGTGCGGCACTTCCTGATAATGGCTGTGAGGTTTACGGCAAAACAGGTACGGTCGATAACAAGACAGGAAATGATACCGACAAGCTGTTTGCAGGGGGCACTCCCGATTTTACAGCTGCTGTGTGGATAGGCTTTGACGATAAGAATTCAACTATAGATAATACAGACTATATTTCCCCTGCGGCAATATGGAAAAACATAATAGACAGACTTCCTGTTGAAAACACTTCATTTACTGCAGATTCATCCGTTGAGATGCTCAGCTACTGTACCGAAAGCGGCGGACTTGCATCAGATAATTGTCCCGAAACAGAAATAGGCTACTATAAACAGGATATGCTTCCCAATGAATGCAGTATCCACTGATACTAATCCTCTACGCTGTCTTTGACAGCTAAATTTCAGCACACTTTGTCTGCTGAAATTTAGAGGATTGGTATGACAAGGTATTATGAAGCTCTACCCTCGCAGGCTTCTTAAAATACAAATAAAATAAAGGAGTTGGTTTAATGAAAAGGCCAATCAGAAAGCTTATCGCTTTCTCAACCGCAGCAGCTGCTCTGATAAGCTCAGCACTGCCCGTTTCGGCAGGCTATAATGCAGAGCTTGTTGCAGACATCAGCTATGACAGGCTGATTCAGATGAGAGACAAGTCTATTCTCATCGAAAACGGCACAGAAGAAAATATCGGTGACGACACTGAGCTTATCGTTATCGATGAAAACGGAAACAAAAAGGTTATAAGCAAGGAGCTTGGCATCAACGGCTTGTACAACTACGTTTCCACCACTATGGGTATCTACAACTACATCTCGCCCACATCCGCAGACTACTCATTCGACTTCTTTGACACCGATTATCGTGTAAGTACTGAAACTGGTACTATGATTGTAGGTATTGATGACAAGTTTGCTCTTATGAATGAAGACGGCGAAATCGTTTCCGAGAAGTACAGAAATATCTACTGGATTACTGACGGATATTACATTGCCGATGAGTCACTTGACAACACCTTTGACTCTAACAGCTACTGGGAAACAGGTCAGGTTTATGACCACAACAAGGCAGGTCTTATCAGCTCAGACGGTACCGTTATTGTTGAGCCTACAGAGGGTATTATCGGATTCTACATCACTACAGACGGCAAGAACTTTGTAGTTGATACAGAAACAGGCGATTACTTCATTGACCTTAAGGGTAACGTTGTTTCTGATGTTTATGAAAGTATTGATTATAATACTGCTGCAGTAAACTACAGACCTCATAAATACACTATTGATTATACCCTTAAATCTGACATCTACTATGGAATAAATGATGGCAGAATGTGCCTTCTTGGTGACGACTTCAAGCCTGCAACAGACTATTATGATGATATACACAGCATCATAGAGTATAATTACTATAGCGGCACCGATATTGTTATGTATGACGGTTTTATTGTTACATTAAATGAACAGGAAGCACTCATTGATACTGAGGGAAATATTGTAATCGACTTCTGCGATAATATCAATTTCATCAGTTCATATAATGATGAGGTTCTCTCTGTTGATTTATGGACTGTGCTTAATGATGGTAAGCTTACAGTTAAATCCGCCGATTTATCAAAGTCTGCTGATATTGAACTTACTCCTGAGTACGGAACAGACATCAGTATTTCTTATGTATATCAGTCTGATTCATCGGGAATTTACCGTATGAACGTAATTGAAACATTCGATGACGGTTCTGCCGAAGATTATAACCGTGAAATACTCATTACAGATAACTATGACTATATCGACCTCAGCAATTATTTCTCATGTACTAAACTGGGCAATGTTTATATCGCATACCGTGAAACCATAGATGATAATTTTGTGATTATGGACTATAACGGAAATATTATCAAAGAAATGAATAGAAAATATGGCGGTGTAAGAGCCGTACATGATGATAATTACGAGAATATTATCGCTTATGAGTTCTATGGTCAGAATTATTTCTCAATTTATGACACTGACTTCAATCCTGTTGCAGAAATGGTTGACGGATATTTCTGCGGAAGCTATTACGGTGGTGACTATCAGGATGATATTACAGGTGATTTAGTTCCGCAGTATGGTATCTTCTCACTTGAAACAGGTGTTGTCACAGATGCAATTTATGATTCACTCAGCTACTATAATGGTGTATATATCGCTGAAGTTGACGGTGTAACTGTAATTCTTTCCAAAACAGGCGAAACACTTTATACACTTGACAATGCATACAGTTTTGCATCAGTAACACCGGGCTCTTACTACAACATGGGTATGGATGCACGAATCACTTTCAACAGAACAGATGATGCAACAGGCGATACTACAACTAAGGTTTATAACATTGAAACTAATGCAATTGACTTTGAACAGACCGGCATATATGATTATGTAGGACCTTTCTATTATGGATTTGCACTCGTTGAAAATCACGAAGAAACTGCATCAGATGACCTCTGGACAAGCTCAAGTATATCCTATGGTCTTATCCGTATTGACGGAAAAGAGATAATCCCATGCGACAGCAATAACAGATTTGAAATATGTTATGGAAACCTTTATTTCAATGGAGTAACGGTTCCGCTTAATATACTTAACAACGAATTTTCGGAGGAATACGGCTATAACATTGCATTCCGTGTATCAGAGGACGCTTACGTAATTTACGTTGACGGCAAGTGGGGTATGGCTTCACCCGCTAACAAAATCCTCTTAACAGCTGAATATGATGAAATTTCTGTATTTACTGACGGTATTGCAAGAATTACAAAGTATGATTCTCTATATAATGAGTACTACAATAAATACTACAGTGCCTACGGACTGGTTGCTGCTGACGGAAGAATACTTTTTGAAGCTGTATACAGTGCAGGTGACCTTTACTGGGCAGGAAACGGTATCTGTTATGTAAGAGAGTCTGTTGAAGATGATATGTTCCGCAGATATGACTTTACCGATGTAAAGGGTACTGAGGTATATAATGACTTCTGTAAAACTTACGGCTATGACCTTGCTAAGCTTGAAGCCGACGACCTTTACTATGTTGAAAAGGACGGACTTGCAGGTATTGTTAAAGCTGACAATACAGAGGTAATTCCTGTTGAATATGCGGAGATATTCTCGTTTGCATCATCACGCTACAGTCTCTACTATGTACAGGACAGATTCGACGATGTTCTTACAGAAGAATTCACATCAAAGCTCAGACCTACTTCTGACGGCGGATATCTTGTAAGCGTCAAGGATGTAAACGGTAAAATCGGTGTATATAAGATTACTGTTACAGAAGATGAAAATCCTACTGAACCTGAGGAACCGACTGAACCTTCTACTAATCCTTCCGAGCCTGAGGAACCAACTGAACCTTCTGCTAATCCTTCCGAGCCTGAGGAACCGACTGAGCCTTCAACAAAACCTTCTGAGGACGAAACACCTGAGAATCTCGGTGACGTTGACAACAGTGGTGCAGTAGACGCTTCTGACGCTTCTATGATTCTTGCAACCTATGCAATGCTTGCTACAGGTCATGACGCAGAACTTTCAGCTGAACAGCTTGACTGGGCAGATGTAAACCGTGACGGTGCAGTTGATGCAAGTGATGCATCCGTAATTCTCGCATACTATGCTTACTCCGCTACAGGTGGTACAAAGACACTCATTGAATATTTGAACCTTTGAGTTTTTTAAGTGTCATAATAATTATTAGTGAAATACTGACTTCACTTTGAACCGACCTCCAAGAGTTAGACCAAAAATCTAACGAATGAGAGGTCGGTTCAATCTACATACAGCAGCTTTTTATTTTTGCTACAACTCACTAAGCGGAACTTATACCGTTTTGATGAAGCAACATTATAAATCAACCCTCATATTTATCAGGCCAGAATCTGTATTCGTTAGCCTCTATCCACATTGCAAAATCCTCAAATACCGTTTCACAGGTTGTTTCCTTCAGCACCTTTGCAGACATTCCTTCATAATTAAGACTGTCATCGCCGTAATTCATACCACTGTATTCCTCTGCATTTTCAAGAAGTCTGATGAATATATCGTCTCCATAAACTTCATTGAGATATGTAAGAAGTCTGTATCCGTAAATATAGCATTCCCAGTTATCCTCACGCTCCTTCAGAAACTCGGCTTCTGCGTTTTCCTTTGTCCAGATGTTTCCGTAGCCTACATAATTCCAACGATAGTCATTATTGTATTTGTAGCCATATTTTTCAATAAGCTGTCCTGTCATATAACACGCATAGCCTTCCGTAAGTACGGGAGAAAAGTAGGTTCCGTTTGTGAGATGCAGTGCATGAATCATCTCATGAGGTGCTGTAGTATATTCTCTGCTGTCAATATCAATATCGCAGGGATTAAGCAGAACAAATCCGTTGATGCAATATGGTAAATCCTTTTCTTCACCGACTACAATAATATTAAGCTTTGTTTTATCAGGACTGAAGCAATTGAATGCATCACCGAAATAACTTTCAATAAGCCATGAGTAATCATCATCTATAGCTTCGCCGATGTATTTCTTTCCGTTGAATTCCATTCCTGTTGCCGTTTCAACCAAGTCAAGAAGAGACTCAAACTTCACAGTTATATCGCCGCTCAGTTCTATTCCCTCATCAACATAAAAATCAATTGTTTCCGATGTGATATACTCAGGCTTTTTCGTTATATATATATCCTCAGGATTTCCGCTTAGTACAAGCGGTTCAACAAGTGCTGAAGAATTATTCGAAAGCATTTCCTCAATTGAACCGACTCCGCCTGTAGCAATATATGAATAGTACTGCAAAACCTTTGAAGCGTCAACCGCATCAACGCTTCCATCACTGTTTACGTCTGCCGCAATTTTCTCTTCATAGGTAAGTGTTGACGGTTTCCCTGTTGACGCATCTGCATACTCACGAAGAATAATACTTGCGTCAATTGCATTTACACTTTCATCGCCGTTTACATTTCCTGTACTCAGCTTTCCGCTTTCCGCAGACGCATACATTCCTGAAAAGCCTGCCATACATGATGCCACGATTAATGCCGATAAAATTCTTTTCATAATTTCTCTCCTTCTGCCAATCCTGAAATATCAGTAGACAAAGATGATATTTTAGGGATTGGCATTAGTATTATATATAAGACAATTTTTTCTGTCCTCTGTATATAACACAATTGAAAACGTCAAAATTATGCATAGAATTATAAGTTTTCTAAAAAAAATTTATTTCAGTTCCGCCCTTAGTTCATTAATCTTTTCTTCAATCTTTTTTATAACGTCAAGGAAAACCTCATCACTTTCCCCTGTCGGGTCAATAAGCCCCCAGTTATCATCAAAATCTCTGCCTATGTATGGACAGGCTACATTACATCCCATTGAAATCGCAATATCGGCAGACGGGATTTTATCAATAGTTTTGCTGTACTGTGTAAGCTCCATGTCAATTCCGTATAACTGCTTCATCAGTCTTACAGCATCCTGATTTATCTGCGGCTTTGTCTCCGTTCCTGCGGAATAGCTTTCAAACACGTCACCCGCAAGATGTTTCCCTAAAGCCTCCGCAATCTGACTGCGGCAGGAATTATGCACACAGATAAATGCTACCTTCTTCATATCAGGCACCTGCTTTCTTTAACAATTTCACTACATCAGCAGGCTTCAGCGCCTTGCCCATAGCAACAACCTTTTCATCCACAACGAGAGCTGGCATACGCATAACACCGTAAGCCATTATCTTTTCCATATCGGTGATATATTCAATTTCTGCCGGCAGATTCATCTCTATCACCGCTTTTTTTGTGTTTTCAAGAAGCTTTTTGCATGAAGCACAGCCTCCGCCTAAAATCTTAATATTCATGGTCATTCCTCCATTTTAAATAATAATCGGTTGTAATATATTAAACATATATCCTACAAGTATAATTCCGATAATACAAATTGCAGCGAAAATTCCCAGCAATTTCGGTTTTATCGCTTTTCTGAGCATTATCATTGACGGCAGTGAGAGTGTTGTTACTCCCATCATAAATGAAAGTACTACTCCAAGCAGTGCTCCCTTAGCAAGCAAGGCCTCCGCAATCGGAATTGTTCCGAAAATATCAGCATACATCGGTGCACCTGCTATTGCGGCAAGTATTACTCCAAAAGGATTTTTATCTCCGAGTGTACTGATAATAAATTCTTCCGGAATCCAGTTATGAATAACTGCACCTATTCCGACACCGATAAGAACATACGGAAATACTTTTTTCGCAGTTTCACATACCTGTTCCCAAGCGTATTTTATACGGTCTTTAAATTGCAGTTCCTCCTGCGGTGTATCAACAGCTTTGCCATTTCTGATGAACTCTTCCACCTGATTTTCAAGATGTAGTTTTTCAATAAGTGTACCGCCGATAACTGCGATTACAAGTCCGACAAGTACATAAATAAGAGCAACCTTCCAGCCGAAAATACTCATCAGTAATACAAGAGAACCGAGATCAACCATAGGCGAGGATATAAGAAACGAAAAGGTTACTCCCAGCGGCAGACCTGCACTTGTAAAACCCATAAAAAGCGGTATTGATGAACAGGAACAAAACGGTGTCACCGTACCAAGCAGGGCTGCAATACAGTTTGCACCAATACCATGAAATCGTCCGAGAATTTTCTTTGTCCGCTGCGGCGGAAAATAGCTCTGAATGTACGATATTACGAAAATAAGAAGTCCGAGCAGCACCATTATTTTAATAATATCGTAGATAAAAAACTGTACGCTTCCTCCGATTTTACTGCTTGTATCAAATCCAAGCATATCTATAACCGTACCGATGAAACGTTTCAGCCATGCCATGCCCAGAATTTCATCCTGAAAAAAATCCCATACTCTTTTCACCGCCTCCATTAACGGCAGCTCCCCTTTCATATTGACAGATAAAAATTGAAATGTATCTATATCTTACTTCTGCAATAAGCCACGCTTATACAAGGTTTTTAATATTCAGCAAGTACACTTTCAAGAATCTCAACTGCACTTTCAATCATTTTAGGACAAACCTCAGCAAAGAGATTTTTCTCCTTGATACAGGCATTTTCTTCGGGTTTTGTCAGGTCATATCCCAACAAATCACGACAGACAATTGAGCCGTTAGCTTCCTTAAAGCGCTTTGTATAATCAACGGCTATTGCATACGCTTTTGATTTCTGCTGAACATCTGAAGCGTCAGAATGTCCGTATTTTAGTCCCAGTACCATTAATGCACCCGATACCGCACCGCACATTTCACCGTTTCTCGCTCCCCCGCCGAACTGTGTCCCAAGCATTAATGCAAGCTTTTCATCAAGTCCGAAATCAGGTGCAAAAACTGTAAGAACTGCCTGTGAGCAGTTGAAACCGTTTGCAAACATCTCTAAAGCTTTTTCAGATTTTGTCATAGTTATTCTCCTTTTACTTTATTTTTTAAAGAATTCAGATACTCCTGTGCTTTCTCCAGACCTTCCGCTGAAACTGAATAATGCATCCACTTACCCTCTTTCCGACCATTTACAATTCCGCTGTCAAGCAGTGTTTTCATATGATGCGAAAGTGTAGGCTGCGTGATATTCAGTGCCTCCAAAAGCTTGCATGCACATTTTTCACCGTCCATTAAAAGCTGTAAAATTTTAATACGGTTCTCATCACAGAATGCTTTAAAAATTATAGCAGTACTTTTTGCGTCTGAATACATAATTTCACCTCACATTGACATTTATCTATATATTATTATACATCATAGATAGATGTTTGTCAATATGTTTTTTAAAATTTCTCAATTTTCTTCCCTTTGTACATCTTTTCGGAAATGGACGGTATAGCTTCAGACGAAGCAGACAACGACAGGATGTGTGGCCGAAAAAGTCTTGGGAAGTGCCTTCGCTCACCCGAAGGAATTCAGCTCCCGCAAGGCTCTCAACCGAACAGGCAAGGGAACTTCAAGTGAGAAATTTGAGTTGTAGAGAGTTGACGAATGACGGTAGAAGTGGTATAATAAAAGAAAATAGTAAAAAAGCAATAACACTGGTTACTGATACTTCTATCGAGAGAGTTCCAAATATAAAAATAAGCGGTTATACTGATGAGCAGTGCAGTGTTATTCAACAGCAACATAGAGAACTTTTAAAATATTCAAGAGATAACAACAAAAACAAAGAAGTTGCATTTGTTTTTGACAACGAGCTGAATAACAGGAAGGAATTTATAGAGTCTGATGACAAGCTGGATTTTGGTTCTTCATTATACGGCAAAGATTTATATGTAATGCACAACCATCCGAGAAATAGTAGTTATTCTACAACCGATTTGATATTCTTTTTGGGCAATTCAAATGTAAAAACATTCACAATTGTAAAAAACAATGGAAATGTCGAATATTTAATTAAAAGCTCAGATTTTGATTCTGCTAAATTTAAACTTGAATACAACAGACTTTACAGAAAAATAGTTACAACAGGTTCAGACGCAGAAAAAGACAAATTTGTGCGTACATTCTTAAATAAAACAAAGTCAGGAGTGATATGGAGTGAAAGAGCAAAACAATAAGATAACTTTTTAGATGGTTCGCCAGATGAGCAAAATAAAGCTGTTGATGAGTTTTTAAACTCTATGACACCTGATGAACACGAAAGAGCGATGTCAGATGAGTTTTATTATTTAGACGAAGATTAACCGCCCATAACAAGGCGGTTTTCTTATGCCCTCTCGAAAGCAGAGGCTGTTTCGGAAAACGCTTACACAAAGGTACTTATATTCAGATTCATCAAGGATTTGCCTATATTTGCAGCTTCGGCAATAGCGGTGCTTGCTGTGATTAAGCTGATGTATTCTGCCGCAAAGGGAAAGATAAACATTTCCGAAAACCGCCGCAGACTTAAATTTTCGGCACTTGCACTGGCGGTTTCCTCTGTTATTTTCAATCTTATGGGACTGATTGAAGTTGATATGTTGAACGAAGGTTTTACGGGAATATATGGTGATGTGACCTACACCATAGGTATACGCTCTGGTTGTGAACCGATGTTGTATGCATTCCTTTTAATCGTAATCGAAATCTATATTCAGGCGATACCACAAACTGAGAAGGCAGATAATATTTATGACTGATATTCTTATTGTAGAAGATAATAAAGAGCTTGCAGACCTTCTGTGTGATTTTATTCAGGCACGGATTCATGAACGTTACTGCAGTTTTTACAAAGGCATGATATTCTGATCATATCATTACAAAATCACACAAGTCACAGGATAAAACGAGTATTCCTGTGACTTTTTCAATTTTATCAGATTTTTCTATAATGTGTTATTGTAAAACAATAAATATTGTGATATAATATTTACAAATTGACTTTTCAGGCGAAATTATACGTTTTAAAAATTGTAGAGAAAGGATAATTATATGAAAGGATTAAAAAGAGCAGTTACTCTGGCTTCGGCAGCTGTACTTACTCTCACGCAGTCTACAGGCTTTGCACCTGTAAGTGCTGAAACAACCGCAGATACCGTTGATTATTATGAAACCGATAATAACTGGGCAAAGCTGCTTCAGTATTCAATGTATTTTTATGATGCCAATATGTGCGGTACTGACGTGTCCGAGAACAATCTTCTTGAATGGCGTGGTGACTGCCATTCTTATGATTCGCAGGTTCCTCTTAAGCCTATGGACGAGGAAAGCGTCGGAACAAATTTCTCACAGGATTTCATTGACAAATACGTGGACATTCTTGACCCTGACGGTGACGGTATGCTTGACGTTTCAGGCGGATTTCACGATGCAGGCGACCACGTAAAATTCGGTCTCCCTGAGGCTTATGCGGCTTCAATCGTGTCATGGGGATATTACGAATTCCGTGAGTCATACGAAGCAACAGGTCAGGCGGCTCATGCCGAGACTATATGCAGGTATTTCTGCGACTACTTTATGCGAAGCACATATCGTGACGAAAACGGAAAAGTAATTGCATTCTGCTATCAGGTAGGCGACGGTGATATTGACCATGTTTACTGGCAGGCTCCCGAAATCGATGCTATGTCACGTCCTGCATACTTTGCAACCTCTGAGCTGCCTACAACTGATGATGTATCCGAAAGTGCTGCGGCACTTGCAATCAACTACTACAATTTCAAGGACACAGACCCCGAATATGCGGAAAAATGTCTTGATTACGCAAAGGCTCTTTTCGATTTTGCTACTGAAAACGAAAAGAAGGTGGGCGACGGTGCAGACGGTCCGAAAAGCTACTACACTTCAAGCAAATGGGAGGACGATTACTGCTTTGCCGCCTGCTGGCTTTATCTGATTACCGGAAATCACGATTACATAGCCGCCTGCATCGAATATGTTGACTATTATGCTCCGCCCGGATATGTGCTCTGCTGGAATGATATGTGGAACGGTGTTTCAATTCTTCTCGGACGAATTCAGGATATTTATCCCGAAGTATGCGAGGAATACAGAGCTGCCGCAGGACGAAATCCATATGAGCTTATTGATTTCTGGTACATGGAGGCAAAAGCAATCAATGCCTACATGGACGCTGAAATAGGCACTGAAACTCCTGCAGGCTATTTCTGGCTGAATACATGGGGAAGTGCAAGATATAATACCGCTGCACAGTTCTGTGCACTTGTTTATGACAAGTATCAGAATGGTAAGGACCTTTATAATACCGATAATGAGGATTACACCTTCTCGAAATGGGCACTTGGACAGATGGAATATATCATCGGTGACAATCCGCTTGGCAGAAGCTACGTAGTCGGATTCGGTGAAAATTCAGTTAAATTCCCACATCATCGTGCGGCTTCGGGACTTACAAAATGCGAAGATACCGCAGAACACAAGCATGTTCTTTACGGAGCACTTGCTGGAGGTCCTGATGCAGACGACCAGCATAATGATACAACGGCAGACTGGATTTATAATGAGGTTACCATCGACTACAATGCCGCATTGGTAGGAGCCGCCGCAGGACTTTATCACTTTTTCGGCGACATCACAATGAAGCCTGAGGAAAACTTCCCTCCCCCTGAAGCTGAGGACGATTCTGAGCTGTTTCTTGGTGATGATTTCTGGGTTTCGGGCTACTGCTCAGACGCTCCTGAATCAACAGGTGCAGGAGTTACAAAGCTCACCTTCTTTGTAAATACTAATTCTCTTGAAGCTAAGAATGATATTTCAATCCGCTACTATTTCAGTATTTCCGAATTCGAAAACAACACTTCTATACCGTCAAGCTTCGTTCTGCAAAAGACCTATGACCAGGTTCAGACTGAGGTAAGCGGTAAAGAAGCAGTACTCTCACAACCTGTTCAGTATAAGAACGATATTTACTATGTTGAGATTTCATGGCCTGACTATGCAATTGCCAACTCAAATAAAAAGTATCAGCTGATTATTGGAATGTATTACGGCGATAACTGGGATTCTTCAAATGACTGGAGCAGACAGGGTATTGTCGATATCGGTGAGGAATACGACAATATCGTAGGCGGAACAGAATACGCACAGAAATGTGAAAATGTATGCGTTTATTCAGAAGGAAAACTTATCGGCGGTGTTGAGCCTGACGGTACTGTTCCCGAAAAGACCTATAAAGTCGCTCATCTTGTAAGACTTCATCGTATGCTTATCAGAAAGTCCCCCTTTGATACAAAGGAAATCGCAATGAAATTCGACTTCAACAATGACGGCGATGTTGATGTCTTTGACGAAATACTGCTCAGACGTATTCTTCTGAATCAGGAATAATAACAGAAAACCTCCCCGTTTTTCATAAAACAGGGAGGTTTATTTTTATGAAGCAGTTATTCGCTTTCTCTGAACCGTTCAACAATAGATTTATTTCTGAAAACCATATAGGCAAATGCACGAAAAGCAACAACAACCGATTCAAAGTCGTTTGCTGTAAGCATAATTACGGGAACACCGTACTTCTTCTTTATATACGGAAGAAAATCAAAGCCGTTTCCGTCAGGCAGATTAACATCAAGAAGCACCAGAGAAAAGCTGCCCTTTTCAAGCAATTCCTTTGCGGTACGCAGATTTTCCGCAGCGACAGTTTCTGTTTCGTCATTTTAAGAGCACGGCACAAGCCCGCTGAAAGCGTGCTATCGTCTTCTGCTATAAGTATTCTGTTCATGTTGCATCGTCCTTCAATCCACCAGTTTTAAAACTAATTATTTAATTATATTTTTATTATACGATACAATTGAAGGAAAATCAATAATCGTTCTTGCTTACGTTTTACCTTAAGTCAAAGTAGAAGAAGTCCCCATAACATATTTCTGTAAGGTTACCAGATCAGCCGCACTTACGCTTCCGTCTTTATTTGCATCGGAGACAAGATCAGTATAATAATCGATATCCAGTTATTTATAATAAAAAGTAATAAGAAATTACAACATATTTGATTGTAATTTCGTTTTTTTTATTATATAATTAATATAATAGAGGTGGATTATGAAGAGT
>SVNJ01000030.1 GCA_015066955.1 Ruminococcus sp.
GTGCACTTGCAGAAGCTACTGCTATCTATGGCTTCGTTATCGCTCTTCTTATCATTCTTTTCCTTAAGTAATCTTTACGGAGGTATTTATTATGGGAACTATCGCACTGGGTGCAGGCCTTGCAGTACTTACAGGCGCAGGCGCAGGAATCGGTATCGGTATCGCTACATCAAAGGCTGCTGAGGCTATCGCAAGACAGCCTGAGGCTAAGGGCGACATCAACAAGGCACTCCTTCTCGGATGTGCGCTTGCAGAAGCTACTGCTATTTACGGCTTCGTAATTGCCCTTCTTATCATTCTTTTCCTTAAGTAATCCCGATAACCTACAGCTCTGCTTTTCAGAGCGGCGCTGTTCATTTTACATAACATATACGGAGGTATTATAAATGGATTATATCTCATCACAGGCAATACTTGCCGCAGTATACAAGGCAGGCGAAGATACAGGCGTTGACATTGCCGAAGCTGAGGGCAATGAAACTGCTGCCGAAACAGAAGAGGAATCAACCCCTTCAATCCTTAAGCTTGATGCGACTGTTATCTGGTCAATCGTAAATGTACTCCTTCTCTTTATACTGCTTCGAATTTTCCTCTTCAAGCCTGTAAAGAAAATTATGGAGGACCGTACAGCGGCAATTCAGAAGGATATTGACGAGGCTAAGAAGTCCCGTGAGGAGGCTGAGGCTCTCAGAGCAGAGTGTGACGCAGCAGTAGCTCAGGCTAAGGCTGAGGCTGAGGAAATCGTCACAAAAGCAAGAGAGGATGCAGCTGCCGAAAAGCAGGAGATTCTCCAGCAGTCAAAGGACGAGGCAGACCGCATGATAGACGCAGCCGCAAAAAATATCGAAAGCGAGCGTCAGCGTTCAATGCAGGAGGCTCAGGCTCAGATTGCCGACCTTGCAATTGCTGCCGCTTCTAAAATCGTCGGCGAGAATATGGACGACAGCCGCAACAGAAAGCTGGTAGACGATTTCCTTGCAAACAGGGAGGCTGATGAGTCATGACAGATATCGTAAAGGATTATCTGAGATTTCTGACCGATCAGGGTATTACACAGAAAACAGCGGAAAAAACAAAGCAGTGGCTTCTCGCAAGCGATGATATTCTCTCTACGCTTGCAAATCCCCTTACGGATATCGAAAAGAAGCGAAATGTCATAAATCAGGTTTTCCCGAAGGAAATCAGACAGTTTATGATTAATGTCTGCATCGACGGTAATGCAGACAGACTCCTTGATATACTTGAAGATTATATAGAATACTGCATAGAACGTCTGGGAAGCATAAGGGCTGTCTGCCGCTATGTTACTCCCCTCACAAAAACTCAGCAGGATGAGCTTAAACGCTTTATTGCAGAAAAATTCAAGAAAACAGATGTTGAAATAGAGTATCGCCACGACTCAGAGCTTCTCGGCGGTTTTGTCCTCAATGTAGGTGACTTTGAGTACGACAGAAGCTACAGTACGGGTCTTAAAATGATGCACGAAAGTCTCAAGCATCAGACCGCAAAGCATCAGACAGGTGATAATACCGCAAACGACTTTACTCAGAGCGATATTATATCCGTACTCAAGGGCGAGGTCGAGGACTTTGACAGAAAATTTGCCGAAACAGAAACAGGCCATATCACACGTCTCGGTGACGGTATCGCAAGAGTTCATGGTATAAACCATGTAATGTACGGCGAGCTTGTTGAGTTTGAAAACGGTGTAAGAGGTATTGTACAGGATATAGAGAAAAAGACCGTCGGTGTCGTGCTTCTCGGAGACGACAGAGGTCTTACGGAAGGCTCATCCGTTACACGTACAGGAAAGCGTGCAGGTGTAGGCGTAGGCAGTGCTCTTCTCGGAAGAGTTGTTGACGCTCTCGGTGCACCTATTGACGGTCAGGGTGAGATTCATACTACCCACTATTTCCCCATCGAGCGTGAGGCTCCGGGTGTTATCGACCGTAAATCCGTAAGTGTGCCTCTCCAGACAGGTATTCTCGCTATTGACTCAATGTTTCCTATCGGAAGAGGACAGCGTGAGCTTATCATCGGCGACAGACAGACGGGTAAAACCTCTATCGCTATAGATACTATCATAAATCAGAAAAATCAGAACGTTATATGCGTATACGTTGCAATCGGTCAGAAATCCTCTACCGTTGCACAGGTCGTAAACAACCTTAAAAAGCACGGTGCAATGGATTATACCGTTGTTGTATCGGCTTCTGCAAGCGACCCTGCTCCCTTTCAGTATATCGCTCCTTATTCAGGTACGGCTATGGCTGAATACTTCATGTCAAAAGGCAGGGACGTGCTTATAGTATACGATGACCTTTCAAAGCATGCGGTTGCTTACCGTGCAATGTCACTTCTTCTTCACAGACCTCCGGGACGTGAGGCTTATCCGGGTGACGTATTCTACCTGCATTCAAGACTTCTTGAACGTTCAAGCCGTCTTGATGACGAGCACGGCGGCGGCTCACTTACCGCACTTCCTATTATCGAAACACTTGCGGGCGACGTTTCAGCATATATCCCGACAAATGTTATATCTATCACTGACGGTCAGATATTCCTTGAAAGTGAGCTTTTCTTCTCAGGTGTAAGACCTGCGGTAAATGTCGGACTTTCCGTATCACGAGTAGGCGGTGCGGCTCAGACAAAGGCTATGAAGAAGGTTTCGGGAACTCTGCGTATCGACCTTGCACAGTTCAGGGAAATGGAGATATTCACTCAGTTCTCATCTGAGCTTGATCAGGCTACAACAGATCTTCTTGATCACGGTCATATGCTTATGGAGCTTCTCAAACAGCCTCTTTATAATCCTCAGTCTCATCACCGTCAGGTTGTACTCCTCTATGCCGCAACTCACGGCTATCTTAAGGGTGTACCCGTAAAGAAGGTAAAGGCATACTGCGAGGGGCTTATGAACCATGTTGCAATTCATGCTTCGGGTATCTTTGAGGAAATCGACAATACAAAAATGCTTACCGATGAAATATGTGCACGCCTTGACAGTGCAATGAGCAGCTATAAGGGATAGGCGGTGAGCGGATATGCCTAATATAAGAGAAATACGTGAGCGTATCGACAGTATTCAGCAGATTCTGAAAATCACAAACGCCATGTACCTCATATCCTCATCAAAGCTTAAAAAGGCAAGAAAAAATCTTGACGCAACAACGCCATATTTCGACAGACTTCAGGAAACGCTCAGCGATATCCTTGTGCATACCCCCGAAACACGTCAGAAATATTTCGACAAGCGAAGCGATATACCCGAAGATAAGCGTAAAAAGGGCTATGTAATCATAACAGCCGACAAGGGACTCTGCGGAAGCTATAACCATAATGTACTGAAGCATTCAGAGGCGGAGCTTTCAAAGGCTTTTGTAAATAACTGCTATCTGTTTGTACTCGGACAGGTCGGACGTATGTATTTTCAGCGAAGAAATAATGCTGCAGACCATTCTTCCATAGACGGTGAATTTCTGTATACAACACAGAATCCCACGCTCTACAGGGCAAGAGATATTGCAGAGCTTATACTTGAAAAATTCGTAAGCCGTGAGCTTGACGAGGTTTACCTTATTTATACCGATATGGACAGCTCAGGAGATTTTGTGCCAAAAACAGTACAGCTTCTGCCCTTCAGGCGAATCCACTTCGGTCTCGACAAGGACGGTCAGATGAAAAAGCTTCCAAAGGCTGAATTCGTGCCCTCGTCAAAAGAGGTTATGGACTACCTTATCCCGAACTATGTAAAGGGTGTAATCTACGGTGCAATGGTTGAGGCGTTCTGCTGCGAGCAGCAGGCAAGAATGACCGCTATGGACGCTGCAACAACCAGTGCACGTAAAATGATAAAGGAGCTGTCGCTTCTCTATAACAGAGCAAGACAGGCAGCTATTACTCAGGAAATTACCGAAGTTGTCAGCGGTGCAAAGAGTATCGAGGAATAGACAGCATCAGAATTTCCGGAAAGGACTGCTTAATGGATAAAGGCAGAATCACTCAGGTCATCGGACCTGTTATAGATGTCGAGTTTATCGGCGGAAAGCTTCCTATGGTAAGAGACGCACTTATCGTTGAAACAGACGGAAAGCAGCGTGTCATGGAGGTTGCTCAGCACATGGGCGGACGGACTGTTCGCTGTATCATGCTTGCTTCAAGCGAGGGCCTTGCTAAGGATATGGAAGTAACCGCAACAGGCTCTTGTATAAAGGTTCCCGTAGGCGAGAAAACTCTCGGAAGAATGTTCAATGTACTGGGTGAACCTATCGATAAAAAGGGAGAGGTTGACGCTTCCGAAAAGTGGGAAATCCACAGAAAAGCACCCTCATTCCGTGACCAGAGCCCCGTTGTTGAGATTCTTGAAACGGGTATAAAGGTTATCGACCTTCTTGCACCATACGCTAAGGGCGGTAAAATCGGTCTTTTCGGCGGTGCGGGTGTTGGTAAAACCGTACTTATTCAGGAGCTTATCAGAAATATCGCCACTGAGCACGGCGGATATTCCATATTTACAGGCGTAGGAGAGCGTTCCCGTGAGGGCAACGACCTTTGGAATGAAATGCAGGAATCGGGCGTTATCAACAAGACCGCTCTCGTATTCGGACAGATGAATGAACCGCCCGGCTCACGTATGCGTGTTGCTCAGACAGGTCTTACAATGGCAGAGTACTTCCGTGACCAGGAGCATAAGGACGTGCTTCTGTTTATTGATAATATTTTCCGTTACGTTCAGGCAGGCTCAGAGGTTTCTGCTCTTCTCGGACGTATGCCGTCAGCCGTAGGTTATCAGCCTACTCTTGCTACAGAGGTAGGTGAGCTTCAGGAGCGTATCACATCAACCAAAAACGGCTCTATTACGTCGGTTCAGGCTGTATACGTACCTGCGGACGACCTTACAGACCCTGCACCTGCTATTACCTTTGCTCATCTTGACGCAACAACGGTACTTTCAAGAAAAATCGTTGAACAGGGTATCTACCCCGCAGTTGACCCGCTGGAGTCAAATTCACGTATTCTTGAGCCTGAGATTGTCGGCGAGGAGCATTACTACGTTGCAAGACGTACACAGGAGCTTCTTCAGAAGTACAAGGAGCTTCAGGATATTATTGCTATTCTCGGTATGGAGGAGCTTGACGAGGACGATAAGCTTGCGGTTTACAGAGCAAGAAAGATTCAGAAGTTCCTTTCACAGCCGTTCAATGTTGCCGAAAACTTCACGGGTCTCAAGGGTAAGTACATCCCCCTCAGCGAGACAATCAGAGGCTTCAAGGCTATCATTGAGGGTGAAATGGACAGCTATCCCGAGTCGGCATTCCTTATGGCTGGCACTATCGATGACGTAATCGAAAAGGCAAAGCAAATGGAGGCGTAAGCTATGGCTAAAACCTTTCATCTCGATATAATTGCCACAGACCGTGTATTCTTTCAAGGAGAATGCGAGCATCTTGTGGTTACGGCAATTGACGGAAAGCTTGGTATACTTCCCGGACATCAGGCTCTTGTAACCTCCCTTCCCACAGGCGAGCTAAAATACCTTGTGGACGGAAAGTGGTATTATGCCGCAATATCCGAAGGCTTTATGGAGGTTATGCCTGATTTTGCGGTAATACTTGCGGATACCTGTGAGCTTCCCGGCGAAATTGATATAAAGCGTGCCGAAGAGGCAAAACGCAGAGCCGAAGAAAAGCTTCGTCAGAAGCAGAGCATCATGGAGTACTACCACACCGAAGCGGCTCTCAACAGGGCTATAAACCGTCTTAAAATATCCCAGAAAAAGTTCAATTAATTAAAGGCTGTCAAAAAAGTCAAATTTCCGTTACAATGTATATGCGGATGCCCATTGGGCATCCCTACAATTTGGCTATTTTTCGTATATAAATGTAGGGACGACCATTGGTCGTCCGCTTGACTTTTTGATTAAAATAGTGTTTATTGACAAACTGAAAGGCTGTCGGAAAATTTTCCGACAGCCTTTTTTGCATCTATACGCTTTTAAACTCATACATTCTGTACATCATTCTTGAAATTTTTCCGCCGAAAACGGCGCTGAAAAATTTCTTTTCAAAGCCTTCCAGCTGATTTATCATTGCTTTAGGCGTCATGTTGTGCTCTACAACAAAACGCATACCTGTTTCCTTTTCAAGAATTGACGGCTCATCTATTCCGTAAACCTCATTTACACCAACGTCATTAATTGGATTTTTATATTTCGACGCTTTTGCAGCTTTTACTGTATAGCAGTCCATCAAAATACGTACTGATGAAAAATGCTTGCTTAAATCACTGAGAAGCTTTTTCAGCTCATCATGCCTGAAATACATGCTTACACCTTCAAGTATTACTATAGCATCACTATCCGAAGGTACAGAATCCAGCCAGCCGTCATTTCTTACGTCAGCTTTTATCATGCGGTAAACATCAGTTTCTTTGTAGTACTTTTTTCTTTCCTCAATTACATCGGGGAAATCTATATCGTACCATTTAATGCATTCCGTACCAACTCTTTCAATACGGCTGTCCAAACCGCAGCCTATGTGAAGCACTGCCGCACGGGGATTTGCTTTAAGCATTCTTCTCAGCCATATATCAAAAACTGCCGAACGCATTCCCATATAGTATGCAAGCCACTTTGACTTGGATTTTCCCTTCAGCTCAAAGCCTTCGTTTTCCCATATTTCCTCAGCCTTTTTATCAGAAAGGATAATCCCTTTCCTGCTGACATAAGCTTTACCGTAAAGGGGAATATACAGCGTTTTGTTGACGTTATTCATGCTTGTTGCCCTTATTCACAGTTCTTCTGACAAGCCCCTTAAGCCTCTCACAGGTATCACGGGGGAATTCCGTAATAAAGGCAACAGCCTGAGCGTGTGCCTCCTCTGCAGGGAGCTTTAAGAATTTTCTGAAAAAGACATAAACCTCACTGAAAACCTCGTAAATCTCCGCAGCTGCATGCTTTCCCTCGTCGGTAAGTCTTACACTGTTGCAGAAATCATCGTGCACAAGTCCCGAATTTGCAAGACATCTGAGCATTTTGCTTACACTCGGACGTGATACCCCGAGATAATGAGAGATATTCACACATCTTACAGTTTCATTTTTATCAAGTAATTCTTTTACTGCAATAAGATATTTGAGTTGTCCTGCACACGGCTTCATACGCTTAAGTCTCCTTTATTATTTGTCAGAATCGATAAGGTGCCAGTAGCCTTTGAGATAAACACATCCTGAAATTACTGTAAGAGCGGTTGAAATCCATACAAGCACGGGAATAGCAATATTATTCACCGCATCTGCAATGCCCTTTGCAATATCAAAGCTGAAATCGTTCGTAATACTCAGCCAAAGGAGTATTGCAATAATCGTAACCATTGTGAAGGCTGTTTTAAGCTTTCCCCACATTCCTGCGGCAACAACAGTACCCTCGCCTGCGGCAAGAAGTCTGAGTCCCGAAACCATGAATTCTCTTGCGGTTATGATGATGAAAGGGACTGCACCCATATTCACCTCAGGCATTTCCACGAATACCGCAAGTGCCGCCATAACAAGCACCTTATCCGCAAGAGGGTCAAGGAATTTGCCGAAGTTTGTTACAAGGTTATGCTTTCTTGCAATATGACCGTCCATAGCATCTGTAATCGATGCCGCCGCAAATACAACAAGTGCAATTGCAAAGTTGAACGGAATATTGATGTACATAAACAGCAGAAAAAACGGTACGAGTACAACTCTGAGAAGAGTAAGCTTATTCGGTAAATTCATTATTCAACCACCTCTCCAATCAAATCGTAATCAAGAGTATCGGTAATTTCAACGTTAACGTAGTCGCCCACGTTGAGAGGCTTTTCAGACGAGAAGAACAGCTTGCCGTCAATATCGGGAGCGTCAGCCTCTGTTCTGCCGAAATAGCACTCGCCGAAGCGGTCAAAGCCCTCAACAACAGCACAGGTTCTTGTACCGAGAAGCTTTTCGTTATTCTGTGCACTTATAAGCATCTGCTGCTCCATGATTATATCGGCACGATGAGCGGCGATTTCCTCTTCAACCTGATTCGGGAAGTCATGAGCCTTTGTGCCGTCCTCACGGGAGTATGCAAAGCAGCCGAGACGGTCAAAGCGGATCTTCTGAACGAACTCCGCAAGCTCGGTAAACTGCTCCTCAGTTTCTCCGGGAAAGCCTGTAATGAGCGTTGTACGCAGGATAATTCCGGGAACCTTTGCTCTTATTTTTTCAAATAATGCTGTAAGCTGAGCCACGTCACCCCATCTGTTCATACTTTCAAGAATATCACCGTTACAGTGCTGAATGGGAATATCGAGGTATTTTACAATTTTTTCCTCATTTGCTATTGTGTCCAGAAGCTCATCGGTTATACGCTCGGGGTAGCAGTAAAGCACACGGATCCAGCGTATACCGTCGATTTTCGCAATTTCACGGAGAAGCTCGGGAAGCTTTGATTCTCCGTAAAGGTCCTCGCCGTAGCGTGTTGTATCCTGAGCAATAACAATAATCTCGCTTACACCGTTTTCGGCAAGCCATCTTGCCTCGCTGAGGACGTCCTCCATAGGCACTGAGCGGTATTTTCCACGAATCTGAGGGATAGCACAATAGGTACAGCAGTTACTGCATCCTTCGGCAATTTTCAGGTAAGCGAAAAAGGGAAGAGTTGAAATGATTCTTTCACCTGTAAGCTCAGCGTCAAGCTTCGGTGCAAAGTTTATATATCTCTCATTTGCAAGAACATGGTCAAGTACGTCAACTATATCCTTGTTGTTTCCGATTCCGATAACAGCGTCAGCCTCAGGGAAAAGCTCGGCGGCCTCCTGTTTATAACGCTCAGTAAGACAGCCTGTTATTATGATTTTCTTGAGTGTACCGTCGTCCTTAAGCTTTCCAAGCTCAAGGATAGTCTCGATAGCCTCTTCCTTTGCGGACTGAATGAAGCCGCAGGTATTCACAACGGCAATATCAGCAAGTCCCGGCTCGGTAACGAGTTCATATCCTTTTTTTCTGAGCTTATAGAGCATTCTCTCGGAGTCAACGAGATTTTTTGAGCAGCCCAGTGATACCATTCCAACCTTTATAGGCATTTAAAAATCCTCCTGTGAATCAATGCTTTCGAAGTAATCCGCAACGGCACGGTTAATATCCGAAAAGCCGTAGCCGTAACGCACGAGAGCACTTTTGACTTTTTCTATGGTTTTTCTGTCGTCCCTGTCTTCAAGGAGACTTGAATATTTTTTTTCAAGCAGATAGGCAAGGTTTTCCTCAGTAAGCTCTTCAAATTCTTTAAGTGCTTCATCGATTATGTCGAAAGAAAGTCCCTTTGCATACATTTCAGTCTTAGCACGGCGGAGTCCGAAGCGTTTTGTTTCAACGTACTTGCGTGCAAGCTTTTCCGCATATCGTCTGTCGTTTATGAAGCCGAATTTCACAAGCCTTTCCATTACCGCAAAGCACAGCTTTTCATTTTTGTAGGTCTTTTCAAGCTTTCTGTACATTTCGCTGTAGGAGTAGTCCCTGTAATCGAGGCTGTACAGCGCATACTGATAGGCTCTGCGGAAATTTGAGGCATATATGATTTTTCTGAGCGTATCACGTTCAAGCTCCATGCCGCAATATAGTCCGAAATCGGTGACTATATCGATGTGCAGATATATTTTTCTGTCGTCGTCAAGCTCAGCTTCATAGGTAGTGCCCTTATACTGCCTGAGAGAAGTAATTTTCATAAAGAATTATTCCTCTGCGGGAGTAAACTCCTCGAAATCCTCATCAATGTCAGCAAGAATATCATCTGTATTGATAAGTGAAGAATCATCGATATCTGCATTTCCTGCAGCTTCCTTTGCGGCGTCAGCAATTTTGTCCTTCTTGCTCTTTTTTGGTGCAGGCTCGATGTTGTCCTTGTTTTCAAGGATTTTAGCCTCAATTTCCTTAAGAAGCTCAGGGTCATTCTTAAGAAGCTCCTTGACGTTGTCACGTCCCTGTCCGAGCTTCTGGTCATTGTAGCTGAACCATGAACCGCCCTTCTTGATAACACCTAAATCGGTAGCAAGGTCGAGAACCTCGCCTGTACGGGAAATACCCTGACCATACATAATATCAAATTCGCACTCCTTGAAAGGCGGAGCAACCTTATTTTTTACAATCTTACACTTTGTGCGTGCTCCGATAATCGATGTGCCGTCCTTGATAACCTCGCCCTTTCTTACCTCAATACGCACGGACGCATAGAATTTAAGTGCACGTCCGCCGGGAGTTGTCTCGGGGTTACCATACATAACACCGATTTTCTCACGGATCTGATTTATGAAGATTGCAACGCAGTTAGAGCGTGAAATAGCAGAGGTAAGCTTTCTCATAGCCTGTGACATAAGACGTGCAAGCTGTCCTACGTGATTATCGCCCATTTCTCCGTCAATTTCCGCACGGGTTGTCATAGCGGCAATTGAGTCGAGAACGATAGCGTCAATAGCACCAGAACGGATAAGAGCTTCGGCAATTTCAAGTGCCTGTTCACCGCTGTCGGGCTGTGATACGAGAAGGTTATCGATATTTACACCGAGTGCCTTTGCATAAACAGGGTCAAGAGCGTGCTCAACGTCGATGAAGGCAACCTCTCCGCCCATTTTCTGAGCCTCTGCGATAATCTGGAGTGCAACGGTAGTCTTACCGGAGCTTTCAGGACCGTAAATCTCAACGATACGTCCTCTCGGTACACCGCCGATACCCAGTGCCATATCAAGTGTCATTGAGCCTGTGGGGATTGCGTCAACGTTAAGGGTCTTGGTCTGACCGAGACGCATAATCGCACCTGCTCCGTACTTTTTCTCAATCTGCTTAAGTGCACCGTCAAGAGCGGTCTGCTTATCTTCTTTGGTTGCAGCTCTTACAACTGCTGCCTTTTTTACAAGTTCCTTTTTAGCCATAGTCTATCTCCGTTCTGCCGCCGCCGTTCTTATGATACCTGCCGTATCACGGCGCAGCTGTATATTTTCAAATCCGTTTTCCGCAAGAATACGGCTGACCTCATCATGCTGGTCAAGTCCGAATTCATAAGCGAGGAATCCGCCCTTTCTGAGGGAATTCTTCCATATACGTGTCATTGCTTCGTAGTAGTCAAAGCCGTCTCTGCCGCCGAAAAGAGCGGTCTGCGGCTCATGTCTTACCTCTTCCATAAGCTCGCTCATATCAGTCTCCGTAAGATACGGAGGATTTGACACAATAATATCAAGCTCATTAAAGGCAGCGGCGGTATTCTCATCAAGAACGTCGCCCTTGATTATATTTATCTGTACATCATTGAGAACAGCATTTTCTCTCAGGTAGCTCAATGCATTATCCGAAAGCTCAACCGCCGTTACCTCTGCTTCGGGAAGCTCCTTTTTCAGCGTGATTGCAATACAGCCGCTTCCGCTGCACAAATCAGCGATTTTAGGTGATTTCAGTCCCTTTTCACGGCATATATCAAGTATCTGCTCAACAAGTGTTTCCGTATCGGGACGGGGAATAAGCACTCCCTTTCCGACTTTAAACGGATAGCCGAAAAACTCCCACTGTCCAAGTATGTATTGAAGCGGAAAATGCTCTGCACGTCTTTTTGTCATGCTTCGGATAATATCAGCGGTATTTGTCGGTACTTCCGTATTTCCGTCCATAAGCACCATAGGCAGCGGACGTTCAAATACATGCTCGAAAATACACTGTGCGTCAAAGTGCGAACAGTCGTTTCCGCTGTTTTCAAGTACAGCTGTAATTTCTGCGAAAAGTTCTCTTCGGCTTACCATTTATCCTCTTCCTTATCCTCAGGAATACAAGCGGTAAGGGCAGTAATTGCAATCTCAATCATGCTGTCGTCAGGCTCACGGGTTGTAATACGCTGCATTGCAAGTCCGGGAGCTGAAAGAATTTTTGTAAGCATATTATCACGGTTTCCCGCAAGACGTATGCACTCGTAGGAAATACCCACGATAAGGGGAAGAAGCACAAAGCTTGCCACGACTCTCTGCCATGTAATCGTAAAGGGCACAAGACACATTACGAAAATGCTGATGATAAGTGTGATAAAGATGAAGCTTGTACCACATCTTTTATGGAAGCGTGTCTGCTTTCTTACGTTTTCAATAGTAAGGGGAAGCTGTGCCTCATGGCATGCAATGGTTTTATGCTCTGCACCATGATATTCAAACTGTCTGCGGATGTCCTTCATAAGGCTTGTAAGTGCCATATATCCTACAAAAATGGCAATTTTTATAATACCCTCAGAAGCCGAGCGTATAATTCTTGATACTGTGAGGGGCTTGATAAGTCCAACCACGAATTTAGGCAGCCACATAAACAGGAATACACTGATTAAAACGCCCAGCACCATACCGATACCCATGATTATATTGAAAATCGCCGAAGAATTCTCCTCCTCAGCCTTTTCCTCTTCGGTAAGCTGTTTTTCGGCTGATTTCATAATGTACTTATAACCCTTAATCATTGATGTAACAAAGCTTACACAGCCTCTTACAAGGGGCGTTTTCTTATACCAAGGGGCGTTCTTTCCGTTACGCTCCTCCCATGTTTCAAGGTCGATTGTTCCGTCGGGGAGGCGGCATGCCATTGCTCCTTTGGTAGGTCCGAGCATCATAATGCCCTCAATGAGAGCCTGTCCGCCTATTTTTGATTTGAATTTTTCACAACACTGTGTATTTTTTTCCTTGCTCATTGGAATCTCCGTTCTTTATGAATTGAACCTTATCAGTCCGATTTTTTCTTTGCGGGAAGGGTTATTATGACTGTTGTTCCCGCACCCTCACGGCTCTTTATATCAAGTGTACCGCCGTGCATGGATATAATTTCATCTGCAACGGCAAGACCGATTCCCGAGCCTCTGCGTGTGTGATTTGCCTTATAGAATTTAGTCTTGACCTTTGAAAGGTCAGATTCCTTAATGCCGCAGCCTGTGTCCGCAACGGAAATCTTAACATTTCCGCCCGACTGCTCAGCCGTTATGGTAACGGTATCTCCGGGAGATGAATACTTCACGGCATTGTCGATTATATTTATGAAAACCTGACGTATACGGTTCTTATCTCCGAATACAAAGGGCAGCATTTCGGGTTCATTGTATATAATGCTTATATTCTCACGTCTTGCCTTGTCGCTGTAAATGAGTACAGCATCGCCAAGCTCCGCAAGAATGTCCATATTTGCACTTTGCAGTGTAAAATGTCCGCTCTGCATACGTGAAAAGTCAAGAAGCTCCTCAACCATCTGTGAAAGACGTCCTGTTTCGTTGACAATAACGCCTACACCCTTTCTCATGGTATCGGGGTTGCCGTCGCTGTCAAGCATAAGCGTCTCTGCCCAGCCTTTGATAGCGGTAAGAGGCGTTCTCAGCTCATGGGAAACTGAGGATATGAACTCATTCTTCATAGCTTCGGCATTTGAAAGCTCGTCCGCCATGTGATTTATGGCAGTACAAAGCTCACCTATTTCGTCGTCGCTGTTATTCTGAATACGCACCGAGAAGTCACCCATAGCAAATTTACGTGCAATGGTGCTTATCTGACGTATAGGCTTTACAATAGAGCCTGCAAAGAAAAGTCCCGTAACGATGATAATGAGAAGAATCGCAAAGCATATTGCGGTTACAGCAAAGATATAGCCTTCGACCGTATTGTCGATTTCCGCAAGAGAGGTTACCATTCTTACTGAGCTGTACTCGCTGTTAAGGGAAGAAATAGGCACTGATACCGCCATAATCTTCTCACCGCTCGGCATTTTTCCTACATAATAGCCCTCGCCCGTTTCAACAGCTTCCTCATAGTCGGGCATAAGTACGGTTTCATCGGGAGAGAAGCCTGATGAAGTAAGTACAACACGTCCCTTTGAGTTTATCGCCATAAGCTCTATTTTGTCCTTCTCATTGAAGGTTTCAAGCAGATTACGGATTTCAGCCGAGAAATTGGCAGAGGTATCCTGAGAATGGATACTCAGCACGCTTGTAACAGCATTGATTTTCGAAATAAGGTACTGCTTTGCTGAACTGTAGTAGTAATTCTGCACGGAATAGATAAATGCCATTTCAATAACTACAAGTGCGAGACAAAGCACACCAAGATTATTGAAAATCCAGCGTTTGGTAATACTTTTTTTAGCCATTACTGCGAATCATTCCATTTGTAGCCGTAACCCCATATAGTTATGATATATTTCGGGTTTGAAGGCTCTTCCTCTATTTTCATACGTATTCTTCTGATATTGACGTCAACGATTTTGTCGTCGCCGTAGTAGCTTTCGCCCCATATATGGTTAAGTATGCTTGCACGGTCAAGTGCGGTGTTCTTATTGTTCATGAAGAATTCGAGAATCTGATACTCAACCTGTGTAAGCTCAATAGGCTGACCGTTCTTCGAAACGGTTCTGCTTTTCAGATTCAGCATGAACGGTCCTGATTCTATTACCGACTGCTTTTCATTCTTTATGAAGCTCATGCATACTCTGCGGTAAATTGCGTCAACACGAGCAGTAAGCTCGGATGGTGAGAAGGGCTTTGTGATATAGTCATCCGCACCTATCATAAGTCCGCTTACCTTGTCCATTTCCTGAGTTCTTGCGGTAAGCATGATTATACCGATAGTTGAGCTTTTTTCACGGATTTTCTTGCATACCGTAAAACCGTCGATTCCGGGCATCATGATGTCAAGCAGAACAATATCAAAATTGCCGTGCTCTGTTTCAAAAATTTTGAGGGCAGCCTCGCCGCAGTCCACGTCAATTACGTCATAGCCTGCACGTCTGAGGTTAATAACAACGAATTCACGGATGGTAGCCTCGTCCTCACAGACAAGAATACGCTTCATGGTGACTCACTCCTTTATACTAAACCTTTTATGTGATTATTTCATGAAAACATGGATTATTTGCTCTGGTCAAATTTTTCCTTGAGTTTTTCGAAGAAGCTCTGTCTCTTTGCGTAATTTTTCTCTGTAAGTGAGCTTTCAAACGCCTTAAGAAGGTCTTTCTGCTTCTTGGAAAGATTTCTCGGAACTTCAACGTTAATCTTAACATACTGATTACCTCTGTCAGTGCGGTTGAGCTTCTTTACGCCCTTGCCCTTGAGACGGAAAACAGTACCTGTCTGAGTGCCTTCACCGATTGTATATTTAACGTTTCCGTCGATTGTAGGAACGGTGATTTCATCGCCGAGTACAGCCTGAGTGTAGGTAACGGGAATATCGCAGTGAACGTCGTAGCCTTCTCTTGTGAAGAGAGGATGCGGCTTTACGGAAATGGTAACATTGAGGTCGCCTGAAGGACCGCCGTTTGCACCGCTGTCACCCTGTCCGCCGAGACGGATTGTCTGACCGTCAGCAATACCCTCAGGAATATCGAAGCTTACAGTCTTTGAAAGTCTTACTCTGCCTACGCCTCTGCACTTGCTGCATGGATTTTTTATTATCTTGCCCTTTCCGCCGCAGTGAGGACATGGCTTTGTTGAAGAAATTGCACCGAAGGGAGTACGCTGAGTTGATTTTACCGAGCCTCTGCCCTGACAATCGGGACAGATTTCAGCGGAAGTACCGCTGTCAGCACCTGAGCCTCTGCACGCATCACAGGTAGCCATACGGTTTACCTTAAGCTCCTGCTTCTTTCCTCTGCAGGCCTCCATGAAGGATATGATAATATGCTCATTGATGTCCGCACCTCTCTTGGGAGCATTTGCGGAAGCCCTTGAGCCGCCTGTAAAGCCGCCGAAGCCGCCAAAGATACCTTCAAGAATATCACTCATATCGCCAAAGCCGCCGAAGCCGCCGAAATCACCTGCACCGCCGCCGTAGGACGGGTCTACGCCTGCGTGACCGAACTGGTCATAACGCTGCTTCTTGTCGGGATTTGAGAGAACCTCATAAGCCTCGTTGACTTCCTTGAACTTTTCCTCACATTCAGGGTCATCTGGGTGAAGGTCGGGGTGGAATTCTCTTGCCTTTTTCTTGAACGCCTTTTTGATTTCGTCCTCAGAAGCACCCTTCTGAATACCGAGCACTTCATAATAATCTCTTTTATTTTCAGCCATATTATTCTCCAGTCTGCCTCCCTGAACGGGCTGCAACAGATTTTAATCGCACGCAGATACGTTGTTTCCCTCCGTATTTCGCACAAAAAATTTATGTCCTTATATACACCTTTAGGGCGAAAGAAATTCCGCCCTAAAAATTTGTATTATATTGCTTTATTAAACCTCAGTGAAGTCAGCGTCAACTACGCCGTCATCCTCTGCACCGCCGTCAGCCTGACCGCCCATATTTGCGAACTGTGAGGGGTCAATAGCGTCGCCGTTGGGATTAGCCTGCTGGTAAATCTTTCCCGAAAGGTCGTAGAATGCCTTCTGAAGCTCATCCTTCTTTGTCTTGATTTCGTCGTGATTTTCAGCTGAGATTGCAGCCTTGAGCTCTGCACACTTAGCTTCGATAGCAGCCTTTTCGTCTGCGGAAACCTTGTCGCCGAACTCGCCGAGAGCCTTCTCGCACTGGAATACGAGGTTTTCAGCCTCATTCTTGTTGTCAACCTGCTCACGACGCTTCTTGTCCTCTTCAGCGTACTGCTCAGCTTCCTTGACAGCCTTGTCGATGTCCTCTTTGGACATATTTGTTGAAGCTGTAATGGAAATGTTCTGCTCCTTACCTGTGCCGAGATCCTTAGCGGAAACGTGAACGATACCGTTCTGGTCGATATCGAAGGTTACCTCAATCTGAGGGATTCCTCTCGGAGCGGGAGCAATACCGTCGAGACGGAAGGTACCGAGCTGCTTGTTGTCACGAGCAAACTCACGCTCACCCTGAAGTACATTGATATCAACAGCAGGCTGATTGTCAGCGTATGTTGAGAATACCTGTGACTTCTTTGTAGGGATAGTTGTATTTCTTTCAATCATTCTTGTGCAGATTCCGCCTGCTGTCTCGATACCGAGAGAAAGGGGAGTTACATCAAGAAGAAGGAGACCGTTCTTAACGTCGCCGCCGAGAACACCGCCCTGATATGCAGCACCGAGAGCTACGCACTCATCGGGGTTGATGCCCTTGAAGGGTTCCTTGCCGATGAACTTCTTAACAGCTTCCTGAACAGCGGGGATTCTTGAAGAACCGCCTACCATGAGAACCTTGTCAAGCTCTGATGCGTTGAGTCCGCTGTCACTGAGAGCCTGTCTTACGGGCTTCATTGTAGCCTCTACAAGGTCAGCTGTAAGCTCATTGAACTTAGCCTGTGTAAGAGTAAGGTCAAGGTGCTTCGGAACGCCTGTTGCATCAACAGTGATGAATGGGATATTGATATTTGAAGTTGTTGTTGAAGAAAGCTCAATCTTGGACTTCTCAGCAGCATCCTTAAGTCTCTGAGCAGCCATTTTGTCAGTTGACAGGTCGATACCCTCAGCCTTCTTGAATTCTTCGATCATCCAGTTGATAATTCTCTGGTCGAAGTCGTCACCGCCGAGACGGTTGTTACCTGCTGTAGCAAGAACCTGCTGAACGTCCTCGCCCATTTCGATAATGGAAACGTCGAATGTACCGCCGCCGAGGTCGTAAACCATTACTACCTGCTCTTCTTCCTTGTCGATACCGTATGAAAGAGCAGCAGCAGTAGGCTCGTTGATGATTCTTCTTACGTTAAGACCTGCAATCTGACCTGCATCCTTTGTAGCCTGTCTCTGTGAGTCAGTAAAGTAAGCGGGAACAGTGATTACAGCCTCTGTAACAGGCTCGCCGAGATAAGCCTCTGCGTCAGCCTTAAGCTTCTGAAGAGTCATAGCGGAGATTTCCTGAGGTGTATACTTCTTATCGTCAATAGTAACCTTATAATCAGAACCCATGTGTCTCTTGATTGAAGAGATTGTTCTGTCGTGGTTTGTGATAGCCTGTCTTTTAGCAACCTGACCTACGAGTCTTTCGCCGTTTGCTGTGAAAGCAACAACGGAAGGAGTAGTTCTTGCACCCTCTGAGTTGGGGATTACAACAGCGTTTCCGCCTTCCATAACCGCAACGCAGGAGTTTGTTGTACCAAGGTCAATACCAATAACTTTTCCCATAATGATTACCTCCATAATCAATGATTGTATATTAATTTTGTTTTTTGCGTATATAATTATTCAGCAACAGCAACCATAGCGGCTCTTATAAGTTTGTCGCCGAGCTTGTAGCCCTTCTGATAAACGGCGCATACATAGCCTGAGGCGTAGTCTGTACCTGCCTGCTGACTGATAGCGTTATGAACGTTCGGGTTGAACTCCGCACCGAGTGCTTCGATTTCCGTAACATTCATTTTTGTGAGTATTTCCTTAAGCTGATTGAAAATCATAACCATGCCGTTTTTGAAGTTTTCATCGCCGCACTCAAATTCAAGTGAGCGTTCAAAGCTGTCAACGACGGGGAGAATATTCTCAATGCACTTAGCTGTGGCATTATTGTAGGTTTCTGTTTTTTCCTTTGCCGTTCTTTTGCGGTAGTTGTCATACTCTGCAAAGAGACGGACATATTTTTCATTTGCTTCCTGAAGAGCATCCTCCATATCGCAGACCTGAGCGGCGGTATCGTTATACTCGCTTACTGCGTCTGCCTCATCGAGAGCCTCCTCATCGATTTCTGCCTCATTTGCGAGGATTTCGTCTGTTTCCTCCTGAGGATTATTGTAATTATTGTCCATCGGTAAGCTCCTTTCCGAATCACTGCACGTCATCGGGAATTTCCGATACAGGCGGTTCAATGATTTCGTCGTCCTCAGAAATAAGCGCTGTTATTTTCTGAGTGAGATATTCAACATACGGAATAACCTTTTTGTAGTCGATTCGCATCGGACCTATAACTCCAAGAGAGCCTGCCTCGTGACCGCCCTTGCGGTACTTTGAGACAATCAGACTTGAGTTTCCGATTGCGAAGCTGTCATTCTGAACTCCGAACTTTACCTGAATACCGCTGAAGGTTTCATCAAGCAGCCCTGTGAGTTCATTTTTATGCTCAATAAAGCGGACAACCTCCATTTTGTCAAGCTCATCGCAGGAAAGCAGCT
>SVNJ01000031.1 GCA_015066955.1 Ruminococcus sp.
CTTGAGATTCTCCCACCAGTTTCCTGTGGTACTCATAACATGACGGTGGTGACCCCAGTACTCCATATCGGGGCTCTGACTTACAAATACGTCGCCGAAGGGAGTATGTCCGTTGTCGCTCGGACGTGAGAGAAGGGTAAACTTTCCGTCTATTTTACGTGGGAAAAGCACCGCATTCCTGTTGAAGGGCAGGTAAGGGTTTTCAAGTCTCTTGAAGGTTTTGAAATCCTTTGTTTCGGCAATTCCGATAGTGGGACCGTAGCCGTCCTGACACCACATAATGTAATAAGTATCGTCCACACGCACAAGACGAGGGTCATAGGCATAATGAGGCATGAAGGGTTCACCGTTTTCATCGGTAAAGAGAATTTTTTCGGGGTCGAAGGTCCAGTGAATTGCGTCGTCGCTGTGGCCGAGATAGATATGGGGGATTCCGTTTCTCTGCTCGCCTCTGAAAACGCCGATATATTTTCCGTTGTAGGGCATAAGGGCACTGTTGAAGATTCGTGCCACGTTCGGGAGAGGATTACGGTTGATGACAGGATTTTCGGTATATCTCCATACGGGAAGCTCATAGCCCTCAGGCTTATCCTGCCAGGGCATATCCGGGAGATTATTGTCGGGTGTTCTGATAATTTTCATGTTTTTTCTCCTTAAATGGCTTACACGAATCGCAAACCATAATATACTTTAGCTAAATTATACCTTAAAACTGCAATTAAGTCAATATAGTGAGAGATATAAATAATTTTTCTGTAAATCGGACAAAAACACGACTGTGTTTTTGGTGCTTTTGATTGGTTCGGCTTATAATTTAAGCTTATGGGATGAGTTAATAAAGACATGGGACAGCGTGTTTTGATTTGCACAAAAATACGTTTTGCGATTGCGGTCGCCCGAATGGCATGTTGTTTATTTCGACGGAAAATCGTGTTATTATTTACGAATTTTGTGCTTTACTTTTGTCGAAATGTATGGTATAATGAATAAGTATATTGAAATAATAGGAGTGTAGGCTTTTTATGAATAACGGAAACAGAAGAAGAGGACGCAGACGCTACAGAGTTCGTTATGACAGAATTATTGCGGTAGGCGTTGTGCTTCTTGTAATGATTTTACTTCTCTCATCCTGCGTTAAGGGATGTTCTGATAAAAATAAGAATAAAAAGGATGAATCCTCCGCAAGCTCTGTGGTGGACAACCTTACACCGAGCGATAATATTACAGTTACCCAGCCGGACGGTCAGGCAGCTACTGACGCCGCAGGTCAAACGGTTACTCAGCCTGTTCAGGGACAGCCGCTCTCTCCCGAGTTCACAACCCAGAGCGTTGAATATGCTCAGATTAACAGCGGTGACCTTGTACTTGTAAACTCCCTCTATTCCTACAAATTCCAGGAGGGCGACATCAGTCTCGTTACCGTTTTCGACAACAAGAATTCCTACTATGCCGCAAGCGATAACGTTATTTCCCTCGATTCAGAGGCAATTACTCAGCTTAATGCTCTCATGGAGGGCTATGCGTTAAACGTTGTAAACGACCATATCAGAGTTATCGGCGGTTACCGTACCATAGAGGCTCAGAATGACAAGTACAACAACGGCAAGTCCAAATTTCAGGGCGGCTACTCCGATTACCATTCGGGCAGAAGCTTTGATTTAGGTATCTTCCCCGACACAGGAAGCTCAGGCCACTACAAGCCTGAGGGCGTATATGCATGGCTCAACGATAATGCGGCAAGCTTCGGCTTTGTTGTACGTTTCCCTGAGGGTAAGGACTCCGTTACAGGCGAGGAAGCAAGAGCTTATACATTCAGATATGTAGGTGTTCCTCACGCTGTGTACATGAAGCAGAACAATCTCTGTCTTGAGGAGTACACAGAGCAGATAAAGTCCTATACACAGGCAAATCCCCTTGCGGTTACAAGCGGCACATCTGTATATCAGGTATACTACGTTGCGGCTAACGCAAACAACGTAACGGAAGTGCCCGTACCGTCAAATCTTCCTTATACAATTTCGGGAAATAACGTTGACGGCTTCGTTGTTACCGTTACAATTTCACAGTAAATCAACAAGGCACACGATTCCGTGTGCCTTTATTTGAGCATATAGAGAGAAAAACACCCCTTTCCATGAACAGGAGACAAACGTGAAAAAAATACTTGCTTTAATGTCGGCTTTGGTCATGCTTTCCGCCATGACAGCCTGCAGCGACGGTTCGTCACAGGGCGACGGAAGCGGTCAGATGTACAACGCTTCGCTGCTGAACAACCCTCAGAGTCTTGACCCGCAGTTTGCCGATGATGAGTCCTCCAACACCGTCATTTCAAACCTTTACAGCGGTCTTATGAAAATGGACGGCAGCGGAAATGCCGTTGCCTGCAATGCCCTCAGCTACGAGGTTTCGGCGGACGGTCTGACATATACCTTCAAGCTGCGTGAGGACAATTACTGGTTCTTTGACGATAATGACAACGATAAAATAGAGGACGGGGAGTATTTTCCCGTTAGGGCTGACGACTACGTCTTTGCATTCCGCCGTATCCTCAACCCCGAAATGCATTCGCCGTATGCGGAGAATTTTTCCTGTATAAAGGGCGGACGGTCAGCAATAAGCGGTGTATTATCTCCCGAAAATATCGGTGTTGCCGCAGTTGACAGCTTTACATTGCGTATCGAGCTGGAATACCCTTGTGCGGACTTTCTGAAGCTTCTTGCTACAAATGCGGCAGTACCCTGCAACGAGGAATTTTTCCTTGAAACAAAGGGCCGCTACGGTCTTGATGATAATTCGGTAATGTCAAACGGTCCGTTTTTTGTGCGTCAGTGGTTCTATGACCCATACGGAAAAAATAATATACTCTATATGAGGAAAAATTCCGTCAACAGCTATGAGGACAGCAGGGTTTATCCTTCATATCTAAGCTTTACCATTGAGAGAAATGAAGGAGATATTGCAAAGCTTTTCAAGGATAAGGATATTGACTGCATGACGGTGCTTGACAGCAGTGCCTACAGTACAAAGAAGTACAATGTTGACCCTCAGAGAAGTATCACTCTCGGACTTATTTTCAGCGAAACCGACGAGGCGTGTGCTAATCTTAATCTGCGTAAGGCACTTGCAATGAGTGTGAACAGGGCGGACGTCAGCGGACGCATCAACAGTGATGTCTCAGTGGCGTACGGCATAATTCCGCCTTCGGTTTCACTTCTCGGAAGAAGCTACCGTGAGCTTTCGGACGACAGCGTATTAAGCGTTGAAAACGAGGAGGAGGCTAAAAATTGTATTGCTGAGGCGAAAAGACAGCTCAATATCGAGACCTTTGACTCCATAAAGATTCTTGTTTCAAATGATACCGTTGATTCTGCGTATCTGCACTACATCACTCAGCACTGGCAGGATGTATTGGGAATTTACATTGGCATCGAGGACGTCAGCGAGGAGGAATTCAACAGCCGTCTTGCGGAGGGTAACTATCAGATAGCCCTTTATCCCCTTACGGGAGAGTACAACAGCGGAATTTCGGTACTCAGCGAGATGTGCGAAAGTGAGTACACGGGACTGCCAGACGGTCTTGAAGAGGAAATCACCGACCTGAAGAAATGTGCCGATTCATCTGCGCTTGTTGAGCTTTTCAGCGGGGCGGAGAGGCAGTTTCTTGCGGAATACTCGTTTATTCCCATGTTTTACAAGAATACTTATCTTATTTCAAAGAAGGAGTGTGCGGATATAATCTACGATCCGTTTTCGGGAGCAGTGAATTTCAGGGAAGCGAAATACTTTGACTAACGGTGACTTATGTGAATTTGGAATGCGGGGACGCCCCCGCCTGCATGCCACCCTCCCGACGTACTTTGTCGGGAATTTGAAGTGTTACAACCCTCCCTCAAGGGAGGGGGCGGACTTTTTCATTATTAATAATTCCTGTAAGGTGATACCGATAACTGTAAATTTTTAGTGTGTTTCCTTATATATTACCCTTGCAAATAATAATTTCATTCAGGAGGAAAATAATGTCACTCAGCAAAACCCTTAACCTTTTTTCAAAAGCAATTATCGCAGGATTAATCATTTCGATTGCAGGCTGTGCGTATCTGTCGGCAGAAAGCAAGTACTTCGGCGGCTTTCTCTTCAGCTTTGCACTTTTCAGCATCATAAGGTTTGATTTTGCATTGTTTACGGGAAGGGTAGGGTACATTCCTCAGCGGAAGCTGTCGTATGTTGCTGAGGTGCTTGCGGCATTTGTCGGAAATATAGCAGGTACAGCAATCGGTGCGTTTGCCTTCTCGTTTACACGTATATGGGATAAGGTTCACGCAAATGCATCTGCCGCTATGGAGATAAAGACGGGCGACGGATTTTTCAGCAGCTTTGTTCTCGGAATTTTCTGCGGAATGCTGATGTATATGGCTGTTGAAAATGCAAATATGAGTCGGAACACTCATAATGACACGTCAATGGTTTTTGGCACGGTGCTTCCTGTACTTCTGTTTATTTTCTGCGGCTTCAACCACTGTATTGCCGATGCATTTTACCTTTTTTTGGCTGATTTTTCGTGCAGGGGAGCGGCGTACATTCTTATTGTTGCACTCGGAAATGCCTTCGGCGGCATGCTGATACCGCTTGTGAAGAGGCTGAATAGGGAAGAATAAACAGTTTAAATTGACGGACAGCCATTGGTTGCCCGTTTTTTGTTATGTTTCGATTATTTAAGTGCATTACGGTAAATTTAAGTAAAATTATACAATAGGCAATATCACCATTGGTTCAAAACGTGGTTTTTTCATCGCAATTATTGACAAGATAGTCAGAAATTGCTATAATTATAGTGCAATATAATGGTAAATTATCGACAAAAAGCAATATCGTAAAAATACTTAATCGGTTTTTGGTATTGTCATAATTTAAGGAGGGTTTTTAATGAGCAATAAGTTAAAAAGAATTTTATCGATGATTTCCGCAGCTGCCGTTACTTCTGTAACACTCTCTGCAGCTGCACCGTCAATGTCCGCAGTTGAGGACGGAGAAGTTATCTATACCGCTGAGGTTGAAACGCTTGATGGTGCTGATGTATGGACATCAATCTACGAGACTCAGCTTCCCGGCTATTCGGGAGAAGGCTTTGCTTACCTTACAGCAAGTCCGATTACTTTTGAAGTTGAAGCACCCGAAGAGGGTATGTATCAGATTGATATCAGATATGCACAGATTCTTGACACGACTTCACGTACGCAGACAATCAGCGTAAACGACAGAGATACAACCTTCAATCTCAATTATGCAAATGAGTGGACAGATTACACAGTAGGCGTATTCCGTCTTAAAAAGGGTGCGAATACTATTGTCCTCAAGCCCCAGTACGGCTATGCGAGCTATGATACAATCACAATCTCAAAGGCAATTTCCAACGACTATTCAAAGGCTACCGACCAGCTTACAGACCCTGAGGCTACTAACGAGGCAAAGGCACTCATGAAGTACCTCAAGAGTGTATACGGCGACCATATTATCTCAGGTCAGCAGGAAATCTACGGCGGCGGAAGCTCTGCACATCAGTCAAGCATTTCGCTCAATTTCAATGCTGAAACAAAGACTCTTACAGACAGCAGCGGAAATAAGTATACCTTTGATGAGGCTGATATTGCTACTGCAGACGACGGTTCAACATTTGTATGGAACTGTGTAAGCCCTGAGGGCAAGAAGTACAGCTACAATCAGCAGAACCGCAACTACTCACATACAAACTACGACCTCGAATTTGAGTACATCTACGACCTCTCAGGCGAATTCCCTGCTATCAGAGGCTTCGATATGATGAACTACAATCCTCTTTACGGCTGGGACGACGGCACAACAGAGCGTCTTATCGACTGGGTAAACAACAAGGGCGGTATCGCTACCGTTGCATGGCATATCAATGTTCCGATTGACTTCGAAAACTATGAGCTTGGCGATGCAGTAGACTGGACAAACTGCACATACAAGAACTATCAGGCTTCAAACGGCACCTTCAATACAGCAAACGCTGTAATCGAGGGCACTAAGGAATATGAGTACTTCCAGATGGCTATGGAGGACATTGCAGAACAGCTTCTCCGCTGTCAGGAAGCAGGTGTTCCGATTATCTTCCGTCCTCTCCATGAGGCTCAGGGTAACGAGGGCAACTACGGCGACGGTACAGCATGGTTCTGGTGGGGCGACAGAGGCGCTGAGGTGTACAAGGAGCTCTGGAAGCATCTCTATACAACACTTACAGAGGAATACGGACTCCACAACCTTATCTGGGAATACAACAGCTATAACTATTCTAATTCACATACATGGTATCCCGGCGATGAGTATGTTGATATTGTGGCTTACGATAAGTACAACGTAGACTACAACAGAGGCGACGGACTCACAAGCGGACCTAATTTCAATGCAATTTCCGCAATTTTCAACTATATCTACAATCTTGTTGACGGCGGCAAGATGATTGCTATGTCCGAGAATGATACTGTTCCTACAGTTGAAAATCTTATCGTAGAGGACGCAGGCTGGCTCTATTTCTGTCCTTGGTACACCGATCACCTCATGAGCGACAGATATCAGGACCCCGAAGCACTCGCAGCTGTATATCAGAGCGACTACTGTATTACTCTCGATGAGCTTCCTGAGGACCTCTATGAGTTTGACGGCGCAACAACTCCTACCGAGCCTGAGAAAACAACTGAGCCTGTTACTGCTGACCCCGATATTATGTACGGTGACGTTAACGACACAGGCGATATTGAGATTGCAGACGCTATCCTTATCATGAGCAACGTTGTAAATTCCGAGCTTTATCCTCTCACAGCAGATCAGGCTGACAGAGCAGATGTTTATCAGAAGGGTGACGGCATCGGCATAAACGACGCTGTTTCCGTTCAGAAGTATATCACGAAGCTTATAGGTGAGCTTCCTGAAAGCTATATGTAATGAATAAATTACCGCCTGAGGCAAGGACGGTATAAGCAGAATCCGCAAAAGTAAATGAGATTATACTTTTGCGGATTTTTTTAAAATATTGGCATTAATCCGATATGGATTGATAAATATATTTAGAAGGGAATCAGAAAAATGACAAAAACCTCTCACAGAAGGCTCGGTGCAGTAGCTATAGGCACGCTTCTGCTTGCATCTGCACTGACCGCACCCTTCGGACTTCCTGTAGGCAAGGAAGCTCCGATAACACCCGTTACCGCTCTTGCAGCCGACACAATCACTCTTGATGATATGCCTGAAAAGTATGAGTATGCGGCACAGTGGATATGGGAAAACCGTATCAGCAGGGAAGACTCCACAGGCAGCAAGGCAAAACGCTATAACAGCATCTTTGACCAGATTATCGACGGTGAGGGCACTATCAACTACGTTGTAAAGTGGCAGTCCTACAAAACCGTTACGCTTCAGCAGCGTCAGCAGTTTGAGGTGATGCTCTCAGACTCAATCAACGCATGGGCACAGTGGCTTTCAGGCTACGAAAACTGGCCTTACGACCACATTGATGTAAACGTTGTAGGCTGGGCGGTAATCGATAAGAATTGTCTGCTTGATTTGCAGGCGGACGAAATCGTATACACCGATACAAGGTATTACGACTCGCAGTATGATACGTCAAACGGATATGAGGAAATCCCGAATCTTGAGCCTTACGCACCCTCAGCAATTTCAAGATTCGACCATTTTTATGATGAATCCTATCAGTATCCGGGCGGACTCGACAAGAGATTTGATATGTATATGTGGGCAACTCAGGGCTTCCCGTCAATAGGCGGATGCGGAGGCGACTGGGGACAGCGTCTTTCGGACGATGCATACCTTAATATGCTGAGCGGCTCAGGTATACACGTACTTGAACATGAAATAGGTCATGGCTTCGGTATCACCGACTTCTACGGCGGCGAAGGTGCTTCAGACGGTTTCCCGCCCGGAGGCTTCCCGAGCGAAAACAAAGGTTCACTGATGATGGCAGGCTCTTCCGCAGTTATTACCGACTTTGACGGCTGGCTTCTCCGCTATATGTGGACTCAGATTAAGGATGAGAAGGGCAGATTCAACATCAAGGAAGTTGAAATACCTTCAACAGAGCCTGCAGTTACCACCACAACTGCACCTCCTGTTATCATTGAAACTACCACAACTGCCGTAAACACCGGTATTACTACAGATAAGGTACAGGCACAGATTACTCCCGGTGAAAATCAGGATACATGGTACTTTGATTCAAGCGGCGCAGATTCTGTTGAGCTTACCTTTGAGGGTGCAGCACACGGCGGAGGATATGGTGTGCTTGCCTATAACAACGGAGAAAGCACAGAGGTTACATGGGAGGGACGTCTTGACGAAAACGGTAAAATGGTGCTTACTGTTGACCTTTCCGATGATTTGTATACTACCGTTACTGTAAGGAAGCATTATGCAGGCGTATGGGACAACGAGCTGGGCGATATGAAGGATATCACGCTCAATCTCTCAAATGTTAACCTTATCTATTCGGGTGAGGCAGTAACTACAACAACCACAACAGTGACTACTCCCGGTGCTAATGGTGAACCGGCACAGATACTGGATAAGGTAGTTGAAATTACCGATACATATATTGTATTCGAGAATGAGGGTAAATTCTTCTTTGCTGATGGTCAGAGGGCTGAATTGGACCTTTATGGTGTAAACGAAGGCGACAAGATTATGATGGCTTTCTATCGTGGCGGCGATACCATAGTTTATATCGTAGCTATAAGTAAGATTATTGATGTTTACGGCGACGTTAATGACAACGGTGAAGTTGATATTGCAGATGCTGTTGCAATCATGAGCTATGTAACAAATTCCGATGCAAATCCTCTTGACAGCAGTGCGCTTGACAGGGGTGACGTATATCAGCGTGGCGACGGTGTAGGAATTAACGATGCGGTATCGATACAGAAATATCTCACAAAGTTGATTTCGGAGCTTCCCGAATCGTACGATTAGTGATATAATGTATAAAGAGACACATATAGCCGTCCTGATGTGCTTACATAATTTGTGTATAAGGAGAGAGAAAAATGAAAAACATCAAAAAAAGAATGGCCTCCCTTACGGCGGCTCTGATGTCGTTTACGGCACTGATTAACCCGCTTGCACAAACGGGTGTTTCGGCAGCGGAAATTGCAGAGGCGGTTTCCCCTGAAAGTCCTACAGCGGCGGTGAATGTTGTTTCTTATACTACCGCAGACAGCGGAAGCGTATACATTGCTCCCGATAATTACTCCGCAGAGCTGAGCATTGAGCAGGTGAATCTGCTTGCGTCTGAGCCTTCGATAGAAATTGCGGAAATTACAGCGGAATACTACGTAGGAGATATTTTTACGCTTGCAATCGATGTTGAAAGCTGTTCCTACATAGAGTATGCTTCAAGCGATACGGACATTGCAAAAATTGATTCAGAGGGCAATGTAACACTTATTTCGGTAGGTGAGGTTACCTTTACTGTTTACGGCTACGGCAGCGGTGCGGTTGTTGAGGATTCGCTGACATATACAGTGAGAGAAGTGCCTGTAGATAATTATCAGTTTGAGCTTGATGATACCTATGACGGGTATATCTTTGAAGGCTACGGATATGTATATGAAAGCTTTGAGATAGGTTATACAGGCATGGGTGCACCGACAGAATGGACTTCAAGTGATTCTGTAGCGACTGTTGAAAACGGAAAGGTAGTAATTGATACGTATGATTATTACTATGATACTGAATTTACAGTAACGATTACGGCTTCAAATGGATATTACACCGATAGTATAACATTCTATGTTGCAATTGACGCTTATACTACGGTAGCACCTCCGATGATTTATTTTTATAATGATTATGTAGAGTATTCGAAGCTTGTTCCTGGTAATACTTTTGCTTTGAATTACTCTTCACAAGGCATTAAGTTCCGTTATATGGGAATCAAGTGATACGAGTGTTGCTTCTGTATCCGATAATGGATATATTACTATAAATGGTTATGGTACAGTTACAATTACCGTAACAGGTTATGGATATAATTGGGGAAGCGACAGCGACTCAATAACCTTTACTGTAATGGCACCTCCCGTAATAAACCTGAAACAGCCTGACAGTGCACAGCTTATCGCACTGAATGCGTTCAATATAGACTATACAGGAACAAATATCAGTCGTATTAATTGGTCTACAAGCGATGAGGCGATTGCAACAATACTCGGCGACGGCAGAGTAAAGCTTGTAGGCTACGGCACGGTAACTATAACGGCAACGGCTTACAACAGTCAGGGAAGATATTCAACGGATTCGGTAACCTTTGCGGTAACATCAGCTTCCTTACCGACGATTGTACCGACGCTGATACCCTCTGAGGTTACACTTCTTGTTGACAGTACAGCTGAGCTTACACTTGTAAATGCGCCTGAGGGTGCTGTAATATCATGGACATCTGACAATACACAGGTTGTTTCGGTAAGAAACGGCAAGCTTACAGGAATCAATCCGGGAACAGCTACAATTTATGCTGTTGCAGGAAGTCATGTATGTACCTGCAAGGTAACAGTAGTCGGAGATGTTGAAAATTTAGGCGATGCAGACGGCGACGGAGTTGTAAACTCATCAGATGCCTCGACTGTACTTGCGGTTTACGTGATAATCGCAACAGGCGGAGAAATAAAGCTTACGGAATATCAGCTTATTGCTGCAGATGTAAACAAGGATGATGTTATAGACGCTACTGACGCTTCTTCAATACTGGCATACTATGCATACACTGCAACAGGCGGCAGCGGTTCCATAGAAGATTTTCTCGGATAACAAAAGGACGGCTTGAAAGCCGTCCTTAATTTATGCGTGGAATTGCGGACAGCCGCAAGGGATGTCCCTACGATAAGCATAAAACAAACATTATCTGTAGGGGCGGATATTATCCGCCCGTAAAATCAAGGTTTATCGACATTTTAAAAGGACGGCATTAAAGCCGTCCTTTTTTGCATCGTGTAATGTGTATAATATTACATACCGCCTCTTGTATAGAAGTTGTCCATGATAACAAGAGCACAGCCGCCGATAAAGTCATTTTTGCCCTCAAGCTTGCTGAGAACAACTCTGTCAGCAATTTCTTCGCCAACGAGACGAATCATTTCTCTCTTAACGTAGTCAAACTGCTTTTCGTTGAGCTTGTAGTTGTGGAGGATAATCTTCTGAGCGAAGTGGCTGATAGCGATATTGTTGATAAGCATAGTGTATTTGCAGATAATATTATCAACAACATTCTTTACAGGCTCTTCGCCTCTCATAAGTGCCATGAAAACGTTATCCATATTAATCTTGCTCTTATCTCCCTCTGTAAGCTCATAGAGAACCGGTGTCTTATCCTTTGAGAAGATTTCGAGGATTGAGTTTATCATAGCTGTTCTTGAGATTTCAGCCTTCACCGAGCCGTCGGGATAGCCTTCATAGGACTTTCCGCCGGGATTTACAATATACTTCTCAATCATATATGTATATGATACATAATCGGGTGAAAGGAAGTTCTTATTAACGATAGCGAGGTTAACCTGATTTCCGTTATGGAGGAATGCCTGGTTAATCTGAGTGCCGTTGTACATAGAGGGGTGACCGTTATTGTTGCCTGTTCTGAAATCGTTGCTTGCGAGCGCCATAAGACCGATAGCGTTACCGCAGCGAACATCGATTTCAACACCGCTTGAAACCTTATCGATAAAGTTAGAGAAGTCGAGTACGCCGTCCTTGTAGAAAATCTTGAGCTTGCCCCACATTGAAGGAACAACACCGATACCGAGACCGATAACCTTGTCCTTGCTGAGACATGCATTTTCCATCATTTCGTTGCTCTTCTGAATAATAAAGCTGATAATATCCTTGCTTGTGGTTCTTTCGTCGATAACCATGCTTGACTTATCAAGAACATCAGCGTTAAGGTTGGTAAGACCGATGCTTACTTCCTTTTCATCAACTGTAGCGCCCAGTGCAAAGCGGCTGTTTACGTTGATGTCGATGAGAATCTTTCTTCTGCCCTTCTGGAGCTTCTCAGCGTTGATCGGCGCCTCTCCGATTTCAACGAGAACACCCTCTTCAATCATTTCATTTGTAATGATTGTTACGGCAGCTCTTGTAATTTCCAGAGCGCTTGCAACGTCAACTCTGGATATTGGACCTGATTCCCTGATTACACGAAGTATCTGCATTCTGTTCCTTCTTTTCAGGTCCAGTTTACTGATTCCACGTTTTTCCATAAATATACAACTCCATTTCCAAAACAATTTAAACCTAAGTTTAAAATCTCTTTATACAAGTATTACATTTTGTATCATATATATTATAACACATTTTCTTAAAAAAGCAAACACTTTTCATACTTAACCACCATTTTTGTTGTTTTCCACAAACAATCGCTAACGAAAATCACAGCAATTCAGCTATTTTCACAATCAGCGGCAAAGTGAGCACAGAAAGAATTGTACCCGCTGTAAATATTTCTGAAGAATATACAGAATTCTTACCGTAACGTATGCAGTGAAGGGTGCACATAGCAGCAGGAGGTGCCGCCGAAGCCGCAATAATTGTAAGCCTCACCTTACTGTCAATATCGAAAACGGAAAGTACTCCGACTACAGCAAGCGGTATCACAAGCAGACGAAGTGCACATATAATATACACCCTCAGATTTTTCACAAGCTTGAAAACATCCGTATCAGCCATTGTAACACCTGAAACAATCATTGCCATAGGAGTGTTTATTTCTTTTATAAAAGTAAGCGCCTGTGCAGGCACTTCAGGCAGCTTTATTCTTGCGAAAAAGCAGATAAGTCCCAGTGCAATGGAGATTATGGTTGGAGAGCGAAGCACTTTAACGATATTTTTCATGCTTTTTTCACCCGAAATGAGAATAATACCGTGAGTCCATACGAATATATTGAACACGGTTATAAAGGCGGTAAGGTAAAATACTCCCTCGTCGCCGAAAAGTGCACTTACAAGGGGAATTCCCATGAATCCGCAGTTTGAATAAATGAGTGAAAAGCGTTCGATTTCCGTTTCACGCTTTTCCTTTTTACGCACAAAAACATACGCAAGTGTTATCATAATGACAAAGGACAACAACGAAAGCCCGAAGGTTACAAGAAGATTTTTCGCAAGCTCAGGTCGGTATTCGCTCTGATAAGCCATGAAAATTACTACGGGATTTATCACCTGCAGTACGAATTTTGAAAGGTCTCTGTTGGCTTCCTTTCCGATGATTTTTGTTTTTGCACACAGTACTCCCGTAAAAATGAGTATGAGCATAATTATGGTTTGTCTGAAAATAGTTGCTGACATTTTAGCCTCCGTTTTACGCAGAATCCTCTGCGGAATTATCTTATCTATTGTACCACTTTTCAGCCTTTATATCAATACAATACTTGAAATTCCTTTGAAAATATGGGCGGAAGAAGCAATAATTCAATTCGCCTCATATCCTCCCTTGACAAACACCGTCCGCAGGGCTATAATTGAAATAACAACGCATTTTTGCGAAAAATAATATGTCAGGACTGATATTTATGAATTACAAAAAAATAACCGCATTCCTCTGTGCGTGCTGTATAACGGGCGGTATTGCTTATAATGCTTCCTTCGGCGGAGACGGTGCTGTTGAGGCAAATGCAGAATCCTCAAACACTCTCACCTTTACCTCAATAGGTCAGAGAAATCAGATATTAATCAAGAACACTGCCGAAGTGCCGACATGGTACAGCGACAATGAGCTTGTTGCAACCGTAGATTCTGAGGGAATTGTAACCGCAGTTGCTGAAGGTACTGCCAATGTTTATGCCGTATTTTCAAATCAGGTTCTCCAGTTCAACATTGTTGTTGAGATTGATGAGGAGAGTACTACCGAAGACGATAAGCAGACAGATTTCAACATCGGAAGTGTTGCCCTTACCACCAAAAATCCTGTTGCTGAGCTTTCTCTCGGCGGCATAGACGCTTCCTCTGCGGTGTGGACCTCAACCGATACAAGTGTTGCCGTTGTTGACGCAAACGGAAAGGTTACCGCAAAGGGTACGGGTACATGTCAGATTATCGCTTCCGTTGACGGTAAGAATTATATCGTGGATGTAACCTCAACCTATGTTCCGCAGGAAATCGTTACTGAGGTTGTTGTGGGAAGTATTGAGCTTACTCAGGAAAACAGAGGGGCACAAATTACCCTTACCTTTGAAGACGGCGGCGCAACCGAATGGAGCTCTACCGACAGCAGTGTTGCAACCGTTGACTCGCAGGGTGTAGTTACGGCTCAGAATAAAGGTACTTGCCGTATCATAGCACTTCACAATGGCATCAGCTATATTACAGAGGTAACCTCCACATATATTCCCCCCGAGCAGATTACGGAAGTAATTATCGGCGACGCTTCACTTTCAAATGAAAATCCTCTTGTGCAGATTACTCTTTCAGGAGTTCCCGAAGGTGCTTCAATTGAGTGGTCAAGCTCCGATGAGAGCGTAGCTATCGTTGATGATAAGGGTATTGTTACTGCAAAGGGTAAGGGTACGTGTCAGATTATTGCCCTTATTAATGGTATCAGCTACATTACAGGTATCACCTCAACCTATGACCCTGAGCTTAAAGCGGAAATCACCGCTGAATCAACCGAAATTATCGGTATAGGAAATACTGTACAGCTGAATGTTGCAAATGTGGGAGAAACCCCGAAGTGGAATTCCACCAATATAAACGTGTGCACCGTTGATGAAAACGGACTTGTTACGGCAACGGGCGAGGGCACTGCGGATATACTTGCGGTGCTGAGCAATCAGGTGCTTAAGATTACCGTTACCGTAAAGGCTGACGCAATTGTTTACGGCGACGCAAACTGCGACGGGCAGGTTCTTGTTAACGACGCTGTGCTTGTAATGGCTTATACTACCAATTCAGAAGCTTCTACAATCTCGGCAAAGGGTATCGTCAATGCCGATGTCTATCAGCGAGGCGACGGTGTGGGAATTACCGATGCTACGTCTATACAGAAGTATCTTACGAAGCTTATTTCCGAGCTTCCCGAGTCATATAATTAATAATTCAGAATGCGGGCGGGGAGCCCCCGCTGGCTTGCCACCCTCCGCCGTACTTTAATCAGAATCTATACTTTAATTGCCCTCCTGACAGGAGCGATGACCCTTTGTCAGCTTCGCTGACATCTCCCTGCACTGCAGGGAGTCACCCTCAAGGGAGAGGGAAGGTTATATTATGTAGGGACGCCCATTGGGCGTCCGTTTTTTATCTCTGTTAAAGCGTATTATTCTGCTGTCATATATTCTTTACGTTAATTTCCAAGAAAATACAATTTATTATTGACGATGATTTTTTGTCGTGTTATAATAGATGTATACACAGCACAAAATATCAGTTTTGAAAGGAACAGCTGTTTTCAGCTGAAGGTATCGCCATGAATAATACGGACAATTTCCTCCATGAACAGCTGTATACCATCGGCAGAGTAACCATTGACAAAAGCTTTCATACTCAGCATGCCGATGAGGCTTTTTTCCGCTTTTTCGGAAACGATGTTATCTACTCCATAAGACGTACAATAGACGACAGCGATTTTCCACGTCTTGAGGAGTGCATAAACACAATAAATTACGGCGAAACCCTGCGTACTTCCGTAAGAATGAAGGGTACCGACAGCAATATGCGTTGGCTTCTTGCAAGCGTGAGGATGATTTCAGAGCGTAAAAACGAGGAGCTTTACACAATTACTCTTTCGGACATATTTTCCCTTGAAGCACTTGCCTATAAGCGTGAGGCTCAGCTTGCGGAGTACAGGCATCTTCTCAGCATGATGAGCGACCTTGCCTTTGAATACAGCTTCAGCACTAATATCATAAGAATATATATGTTTGACAATTTCCGTGAGATAACGCTTCTCAACAGCGACCTTGACTTATGGAAAAAGGAGTCGGTCGAGGCGGGATATATTCCCTCACGTCATATTGAAAGCTTTGAAAAGCTTTATTCGAGCATAAAAAACGGAGTTTACCGCTTTGACTGTGAGCTTGAATCGAGCCTGCTGACTCAGGGAAAAAGCCTTGAATCATGTCTTTTCAGGGGAATCACACGCTATGATGACCCCGAAAACAAAAAGGTTACGGGTATAATTTCAATGGTTAATTCAAGGCAGAAAACCAAAAATGCAAATCTTGCCATAGAGGTTAATCGTGACCCGCTTTCGGAGCTTCTCAACAAGCATGCCATTGACGCTCATGCAAGGGAGCTTATATCTGCGAAGCCCGACTTCAATGTAAACCTCATTATGGTTGATATTGACGATTTCACCATGATTAACAACAGCTACGGACATCTTTTCGGCGATGAGGTTATTCACACAATTGCGGGCATAATAAAGACGGAAATCGGAAGTCGTGGTCATGCGGGACGTATCAGCGGCGGCGGATTTCTTATAGTTGCGGAGGACACCCGTGATGAAACGGATTTACGTGGAATACTGCGTGCAATCCGTACGAAAACAGAGTGGGCATTTTCGGAAAGATTCGAGAATTTCAGGCTTACATGTTCAATGGGTGTTTCAACCTATCCTATTGACAGCGAGAATTACGATGAGCTTTTCATGCAGGCTGACAAGGCACTGTATATTGCGCAGGAAAAGGGTAAAAACAGATATGTAATATACGACATCAACAAGCATGGTCCCGTCGAGAAGGATATTGAGAATAAAATTGCGTATCTCAGCAGTAAAAAGGACGTTTCCGAGAAGCTTGCGTATATCGGAAATCTTGCTGAGGAGCTTGTTTTCGGCACTTATCCCGATACAATAGTACTCCTTGAACAGCTGAGGTCGGTTTTTGCGATTGACGATGTATGCGTATTTGCGGGAAACGACATGAAGCTTGTGCTCAGCTGCGGAAATGTTTCTGCAAAGAGCTCGTCGTATATTTTTGAGAATAATTATACCGACCGCTTCAACGGTGACGGAATATTCGTTATTGACAACGTAAATGAGCTTGAAGGACGTGACGATAACGCAATGGCAGAGCTTGCTTCACAGCATATCGGCGGAGCGGTGCAGTATCTCATTACGGAGGACGGTATTATCAAGGGACTTATTTCATTCTGTTATATAGACCGTTTCAAGAAGTGGGCGGTAGCCGATACAAATTATCTGACGATTGCCGCAAGGACTATTTCTGCGGTGCTTAAGAAAAAATCATATATATAATAATGTTTAAGGCTTTTTACCACCACTTTTCTCAAAAACCACAGTAGGGGCGACCCTTGCGGTCGCCCGATTGGTATATAATGATTGACTGCGGGCGACCGCAAGGGTCGCCCCTACATTTTGATATTACGCATTAAAAAAAGAGGTGCAAAAATGATATATACAGTAACGCTCAACCCAGCTGTAGACTGTGCACTCAGCGTGACGGACTACCGTGAGGGGAGAGTAAACAGAGCTGACAGCGAAACGCTTACTCCGGGCGGAAAGGGCATAAATATGACAATTATGCTGACAAGACTGGGGATTCCCTCAAAGGCACTCGGCTTTATCGGCGGCGATACGGGAAATCTTCTGTGCCGTCTCCTTGACAGAATGAGCTGTCCCCATAGCCTTACCGAGCTTGATGGTCAGCTTACACGTATAAATATGAAGCTTCATGCAGGTGACACCGAAACTGAAGTCAACGGAAAAGGTCCCGATATTTCTCCGCAGGCACTGGAGGACTTCGTAAATAACCTTACTGAAACCGTTTCCGACGGTGATACGCTTATACTTGCAGGCAGTGTCCCCTCAAGCGTGCCGCAGAGCATCTACAAGGATATTATTAAGCGTTTCGGAGGCAGAAACGTTCGTATTATCGCAGACGCTTCGGGCAAGCTTCTTGCGGAGCTTCTTGAAATGTGTCCCTTTCTCATAAAGCCGAATAATTTTGAGCTTTCGGAGCTTTGCGGACGTGAAATAAACACACGCACTGAGGCGCTTGAAGGTGCACGGGAGCTTCACGAAAAGGGTGCACGCAATGTACTTGTATCTCTTGCGGGAGAGGGTGCGGTGCTTCTTACGGAGGAAGGGAAATGCTATGAAACCTCCGCCCCCGAAGGTACGGTGAAAAATTCAGTCGGAGCAGGTGACTCAATGGTTGCAGGCTTCCTTGCGGGACTGGAGCTTTACGGAGACTATGAATCCGCACTTATGCTTGGCACAGCGTCAGGAAGTGCAACTGCATTTTCCGATTCTCTTGCTGAAAAGCACGAAATCGCCGATATTCTTTACTCCCTTGATCCGACAAAGAAAAATTCTCTTAATTGAACAAATTGAATTGAGAGATTGATTACTTTTTAACAGAACTGCTGACAAATCTGTTTGCTTTGTAAAAACAATGGATTTGTCAGCAGTTTTAATTTGCGAATAACCCCTGTTTTCACTCTCTTGTGTTGAAAAATAACAGCAACTTTTGAGCATATTCAACAATGGTATTTTTAATGGAAAAAATAAATTGTCAGCCGTGTGCAACATTCAATTGACAATGGGGAACTGATGTGTTATACTGAATTCAAACGCAAGTATTATTAATGATGTCTGTAAGAACGTGTTCTGTTATGGACAGGTTCAAGGATAAAAGGAGAGATTTACGTTATGATTAAAACCTTACCGAAGGAATGGGACGGCTTCAGAACAGGAAGATGGAGCAATTCCTCCGTAAATGTCAGAGATTTTATCAAAAAGAACTATACGCAGTATGACGGCGATGAGAGCTTCCTTGCACCGCCTACAGAGGCTACAAAAAAGCTCTGGGAGCAGGTTATGGACCTTACACTCAAGGAGCGTGAGGCAGGCGGCGTTCTTGATATGGACACAAAGATTATTTCAACAATAACCTCTCACGGTGCAGGCTATCTCAATAAGGACCTCGAAAAAATCGTAGGTATCCAGACA
>SVNJ01000141.1 GCA_015066955.1 Ruminococcus sp.
AAAATGCAGAAATCGAGTACACAGCTGACGGAAATGCAGTGATTACTCTGACCGATGCGGAAGGCAACGTTCTGGACGTTTACAACATCGATCCGTTCACAGGTGTTGGCACTGAATCCGACGGCGGCGAGGTAAATCTCCCCCAGACAGGTTACAGCGTGGTTTACAACTACATCATGCTTGCAGCTGCAGCAATGGTACTCTTCGGTATCTATGCAATGGCAAAGAGCAGAAAAAGAGATGAGGAATAATCCTCTGTAAAATCAAGAAAGGAGCGTCTGCGGACGCTCCTTTTGTTGCAATATCAGGTGAAATCTGCTATAATATAAACAAAGGAAGGTGATACGATGAAGGCGAAAAAGAATAAAATTCTCTTCATTACAGGACTCATTGCAATGCTGATTGGCATTTCTGTACTCGGCATATTCGGCTGGAAACGTTTCAGCCGTGAGATCGAAAAGCAAAGACTGCTGAAAGAGTGCGTTGTATTTGAGATTCCTGACCTTGAAATCAAGGCTCCTGTTATGGACGGAACAGAACATGAGGTACTGTCAAAGGCGGCAGGACATTTTCCCGGTACAGGTTCGGTTGGTTCAGGAAATTACTGCATTGCAGGGCATAACAGTACCATTTATGCGGAGATATTCAACGAAATGAAGAATATCGAAATCGGTATGGAAATGTATCTCATTGATAATGATGAGCAGAGGACAAAGTATACCTACACAGTTAAAAAGAATTTCATTGTCGAACCAAATGAAACATGGGTGCTGGATGATTTCGGCGATGACCGTATCACTATTGTGACCTGCACGGATGATGGTACACAGCGACAGATCGTAGTAGGAACACTGCAAAAGAATCAGTAAAGTCAAATCGTCAAAGTGACTAAACGAAATGCTGAAATTGTGCAATCCTACAAAATTTCAAAAAACCCCATTTGCTGTCGTAGTTTCACGACAACATCGAAAACCCCTGTTGACATCGAAATCAATAGGGGTTATAATACAAGCAAATGCAGAACGTGCATTCGATTTTGTAAAAAACTGAACAGAGTCTTTCAGGCATTTACCACTCGGCAGATGCCTTTGTTTTTTGACCGACCTTATCATACAACACTGTGGAATGTCGTCGGCTTATAAGTCAAAAGCCCGGTTTCCGGGCTTTAAATATTGAAACTTAAGGGAATATGTGGTATAATAATTAAAAAGTTTTGGGGGATTATTATGAAACAAAAAATATTCACAGTTCTTCTCTCTATGACAATGCTGTTTGGCTCAATACCGAATGTTTCCGCCGAAAATATGGAGTACACATTAACAGATGAAATCTGTGTCTTATGAAGCGTGAGCTTCTGAAAAACAACTGAATACTACTGTTGTACTTGCCTGCGTGGTTGAAGCAGTCGTTGTTTCTGGTTTTTCGGTTGTGGTTGTAACCTTGGTTTCTCTTGTGAAATTGGCTGTAGAGGCAGTAAAAGTTACCTCCGATTCCAATGAATTTGTAGTCTGGTATGATACAGCCTCAGTATGAGAAGGTATCTGCGTAGTAATTTCAGGAAAAATTGCTTCTGATGTAGGTGGTGCGAATTCAAGAGAAGATGTGGTTGAAGTCTGTGCAGTTGTGGATTGTTTGCATAATTGTTATTCACATTTTTTCTAAAAAACTTGACAAACAGTAACAGGTTTATCGGTACACATTCAAGCGATGTGTACCGATTTTCTGCTGATATTGGAAATTAATAATGTATAAGATACTTTACAATTGCAGGGAAATATTGTGTAATAGTGTTATAATATACTGAAAGGCAGTGAAAGGATGGTTAAAATGAAAAGTGCATTCAAACGAATTGCCGCAGTGCTGGTCTCTTTGACAGCAGTGGCTTCGTACATGACTGTGCCGCTGACAAGAGCAGGAGTTACCTTCGAACTGCCGAGATTTACGGCGTTTGCTTCAAGTGACACACTGACCTACAATGATTTTACCTACTCAATAGGCGACAGTGGTATTACTATCACCGCTTACTCAGGCTCTGACAAGGCTGTTGTTATCCCCGATTCTATTTATTGCAGATGTAAACGTTTCTGACGGAACTGAGGATAAGGGTTCATTCTCTATGTACTCCGCAGAGGACGAGGGAATGTATATCGGCGGAAAGTACTATACTGCCGATGAAATCGCAAAGAATCCCGAAAGCTTCGGCTTTATCAAGTCCACTGTCAAGTCCGAAAGCGACGGCAATACTTACTCATATTATTATAAGTCGGTTGACAACAAAGATGCTGTCAGTACGATGCTTAACACATTCAGCGGTTTTGGAGAAGATCTTTCATCTGCATGGTCAGGTGAAGCAGTACTTCAAATTGTTGAAGGTGATTATTCTGAAACGTTAGGATGCCGTATATTAAATAACTACGTAACAGATAAAGTTGGAGATGTGCTAAAAAAGGTTTATGGTGCTGAATATGTTGGAATCGGAAACATGATTTCAATTACCTCAGACACTATAAATTGGATTGAACGAGTTTATAATTCCAACGGCAACATGGATTATATTTGTGGCGCGAATGCAATTCTTGCAATAAAGGCATTCAATACTTTCGGTGGTACAGAGGCTGTTCTTGGTATGTGCGGAATAATGCCTCCAGTATCTACTGTTATCAGTATAGGAATAGAGGTAGCACTTTCGTATGTTGAGGACTACCTTGACTACTGCATTGAAAACAATATGGAATTCTCACTCAGCGGATTCATCAGATTCATTATCGATCCGAGCGGTATCGTTTACGAGGCTGTAAAGTCCAATCATATAAGCGGTGCTGAAATGACGGTATACTATCTTGATGTCGAAACCAACGAGGCTGTATTGTGGAATGCCGAAGACTATGAACAGGCAAACCCGATATACACCAACTCCGAAGGTGCATATGCATGGGACGTTCCCGAAGGAAAATGGAAGGTTGTATGTGAGCTTGAAGGCTACGAAACACAGGAAAGCGAATGGCTTGATGTACCTCCCGTACAGACAGAGGTTGACTTCTCACTCGTAAGCTACGAAGCACCTTCAATTAAGTCTGTAGAACATGCCGAAAACGGCATAGTTGTAACATTTACAAAGTTTATGGACGCAGCAACAGTAACGGAAGATACACTGACTATTGACGCAGAAGTGGCTTATACGGTTGCACCAAAGCTTTATGATGCGGCAGATGCGTACACGGATACATTTATTATCAGCGGTGATTTCACTTCCGTAGATACTGTTACAGTTACAGCTTCTGCTGACTGTATGAGC
>SVNJ01000032.1 GCA_015066955.1 Ruminococcus sp.
CAAAGGTGGGACTGCCCCTTGCGCTGAGCTTCTATGAGCAGCTTCCCTTCTGGCACACGCTTTTCACTGAGCTTGGCTTTGAGACGATTATTTCCGATGAAAGCTCACGAAACATGTACTATACAGGTCAGCATACTATTCCGTCGGATACGGTCTGCTACCCTGCAAAGCTTACTCACGGACATATCGAGAATCTTCTTGACAAGGGTGCGGATTTCATCTTCTATCCTTGCATGAGCTACAATATCGACGAGGGCGGAAGCGATAATCACTTCAACTGTCCCGTTGTTGCGTACTATCCCGAGCTTCTTCTTGCAAATAATCCACGTCTTAACGATAAGAATTTCATTCATCCGTATATGGATCTGAATATCAGGAAAAACGTTGTAAAGGTCATGAAGAATGCCCTTAAGAGCTATAATATAAAGGGTAAGATTCCTGCCGCTGTTGACAAGGCGTTTGCCGCACTGGAAAGCTTCAGAAATGATATTGCGGCAAAGGCTCAGGAAATCATTTCACAGGCACGCAGTGAAGGCCGCAATATCATCGTACTTGCAGGACGTCCCTATCACATTGACAAGGAAATAAATCACGGTATACATAAGCTTGTTACAAGTCTCGGAATGGCTGTTGTAACTGAGGACAGCATTGCACATCTTGCTTCGGCGCATCAGCTCGGAGTACTCAATCAGTGGACTTATCATTCAAGACTTTACCGTGCGGCTGAGTATATAACCTCACAGCCTGATATGCAGCTTATACAGCTTGTATCCTTCGGCTGCGGAATTGACGCAGTAACAGCCGATGAGGTGAGAACAATACTCGAAAGCAAGGGTAAGCTCTACACTCAGCTTAAAATAGATGAAATAAACAATCTCGGTGCGGCACGAATCAGACTCAGAAGCCTTGTAGCCGCAATGAAACAGAAATAAATCCGGAAAATGGAGGATTTTTAAATGGCAGAATACGCTAAATTTACTGAGGATATGATTAAAACGCATACTATCCTCGTACCGGATATGCTGCCGGTTCACTTCAAGCTTCTTATCAGCATTTTTGAGTCAAAGGGCTATAAAATGGAGCTTTTGCAGAATGATTCAAGAGCAGTTGTTGACGAGGGCCTGAAAAATGTCCACAATGACGCATGCTATCCCGCACTTCTTGTTATCGGACAGTTCATGGACGCACTCAACAGCGGAAAGTATGACCCCGACAAGACTGCCCTGCTTATCACACAGACAGGCGGCGGCTGCCGTGCTTCAAACTATATTCACCTGCTGAGAAAGTGCCTTAATAAGAGCTATCCGCAGGTTCCTGTATGCTCACTTAATTTCAGCGGTCTTGAAAAGGACAGCGGTTTTAAAATTACAGGCGGAATGTTCCTGAAAATGCTTTATGCAATTCTTTACGGTGATCTTCTTATGACCTGCCATAACAAATGCAGAGCGTATGAGCTTAAAAAGGGCGAGGCTGCGGCAGTGCTTGACAAGTGGCAGAAAAAGCTTGGCGAAATGTTCCGCTCAGGCGGTAGAAAATACATGAAAACAAAGAAGCTCTACAACGAGATTCTCAACGATTTTGCGGCAATAAAGCTCAGCGGCGAAAAGAAAATCAGAGTAGGCATCGTGGGCGAGATTTACGTAAAATATTCGCCCCTTGCAAACAATCACCTTGAAGATTTCCTTATTTCAGAAGGCTGTGAGCCTGTTGTACCGTCACTTCTTGAATTTGTCATGTACTGTGCCGTTGCAAACTTCAACAACGCTAAAATCTACGACAACGCTTCAACCACATCAAGAGTATTCAAGCTTGGCTACAAGCTGATATACAGAATGCAGAAGCAGCTTATCGAGGTAATGAAAAAGCAGGGAAGCTTTGAGCCCCTCCATGACTTTGAACATCTGAGAAAGCTTGCGGACAAGTACATAAATCAGGGTGTAGTTATGGGCGAGGGCTGGCTTATTCCTGCGGAAATGGCTGCACTTGCAAAGTCGGGTGTTGAAAATATCATCTGTGCACAGCCCTTCGGCTGTCTGCCGAATCATATCGTGGCAAAGGGAATGTCCCGTGCAATCAAGGAGGATAATCCCAACGCAAACATTGTAGCTATCGACTACGATCCCGGAGCAACCCGTGTAAATCAGGAAAACCGTATCAAGCTCATGCTTGCAAACGCTAAGAAACAGTAATGATAAAGAAGCGAAACGGCGAAATTATCGTCACCAACGAAAAACAAAACGCCCTTCTGAAAAAGCTGTACGGCTCTTTCGGAGGACGTCTTATACTGAAGGTTCTTACACTTCCCGTAATATCAAGGGCAGTGGGCGGATTTATGGATTCGACTCTTTCAAAGCCTCTTATATCGGGCTTTGCAAAGAAAAATAATATCGACACCTCGCAGTATATCATGAATGGCATACGTTCCTACAACGACTTCTTCACAAGAAAAATCAAGGACGGTATGCGTCCCTTTGATATGGAAAAAGGTCACCTTGCAAGTCCGTGCGATGCAAAGCTTACGGTGTACCGAATCTGCGAAAAGAGTATTTTCCGAATCAAGGACTCACTTTACAGGGTAGAGGATTTAGTGGGGGACAAGTCCCTTGCTAAAAAGTACAGGGGCGGACTGTGTCTCATTTTCAGGCTTGAAGTTGACGACTATCACCGCTATTGCTATTTTGACAGCGGCACAAAGTCGGGGAATGTTTTTATTCCGGGAGTGCTTCACACGGTAAATCCCATTGCACTTGAACACTATAACATCTACAAACGCAACAGCCGTGAGTATACCGTGCTTCATACAGAGAATTTCGGTGATGCGGTGCAGGTTGAAGTGGGTGCAATGATGGTGGGCAGGATTTCAAATCATCACGAGGCGCACACCTTCAAGCGTGGCGAGGAAAAGGGCATGTTCCTTTTCGGCGGCTCTACGATTGTTCTTATCCTTGAAAAGGACAGGGCGGTTATCGACTCTGATATTATGAGAAATTCCGCACAGGGCTTCGAGACTGTTGTAAAGTGCGGAGAGAGAATCGGTAAGGCTTTGAATATATGACGAAAGGCAGACGGGGTAACGTCTGCCTTTTTTGCGATAAATCATTATGTATTATTGCCCAAGAAAATCCTCTATTTCCTGTGTACCACCTGTTGCGGTGTATGCATAGTATGCGAGGATTGAGGATGCGTCGGAGGAATCTACTACTCCGTCTTTGTTTACGTCTGCGGCAATAGTCTGAATCGGACTGAACGATTTTTCACCGCCTGTTGCTGTCTTGGCATATTCGGCAAGAACAGATGATGCATCGGAAGAATTAACTTCGCTGTCGGAATCAATATCGCCGTAGAGATCGGAAATAAAAGCAATTTTAAAAGTTCCTTCATCATAGTATTCTAAACTTTCCATATACATAGCTTCAGCATTTGTATGAGCATCAGAACCTTCAATCACGTAAACGGTTGGCTTATTTCCGAATGTCCAAGCCATTGATAAAAATTCCATATTATAATCAGAACTTAACACTAAATAGGAATTATTATTTTCACAATCAAGAAATGCTGTATTGTCAACATATTCTATATTTTCGGGAATCACTACTTCGGTTAAGTTTTCACACCTTGCAAAGGCCATATACTCTATATTTTTTAAGGTTTTCGGCAATTGTATCGAAGTGATAGTTGCACTCGGTTCCGGTGACGTCCCAACATAACCACCAAGAGCTGATTGACAAAATGCTTTTTCAGCTATTTTTGTAACTCCTTCAGGAATAATAATATTTCCCGTGCAGGTCAATCCATCAACAAGTACATTGTTTATAATAACTAAAGGATTTTCAACTCTTTTGTTTTCAAGCCACAAAGTTCCGTAAAAAGCCCAATATTCAAAATTAACAACGCTTTCTGGTATATCAATTTTTAAAAGATTTTTACATGACGCAAATGCCGTTACGCCTATAGTCGTAACAGGCAATCCGTCAATCTCACTTGGGATTTCAACCTCTGTCGCCGATTCATCACAATCGGAAATCTCAATATAATTCCCATAATTGATATACGTAAAAGGTCCATAAGTGCCTGTTGTATTCGATTGTGATGCATAAACCACAGAATCATTCATATAAACATTATTAAAAGTCACTGCACCGCACATAAGCGTAAGCGAAAGCACAGCCGCCGCAATTCTTTTCAATTTCATAAATATACACTCCTTTTCGGACGTTGAGGAAACTGTCCGCTATAATATATCTTAATTATACAAAAAATAAGGTGCATTTGCAAGCGTATATGTTAAATTACAATAATCTTCTCCATATTCCACAAAACCCAAGTCCCATATTTTACAATACAAACAAAAAGCGACCCGAAATCTCAGGTCGCTTAAATACATATTCAATCACATACTATTTCTGTTTTCGAGAGCCTTATAGAGAGTAACCTCATCGGCATACTCAAGAATACCGCCGACAGGCAGACCGAAGGCAAGGCGTGAAACCCTGATTCCCATAGGCTTGAGCAGACCTGCAATATACATTGCAGTAGCGTCGCCCTCAACAGTGGGATTTGTTGCCATAACAACCTCGTTTACACCGCCCTTGCTTATTCTCGCAAGAAGCTCACGTATGCGGAGTCTGTCGGGAGTAATACCGTCCATAGGGGAAAGCAGGCCGTGCAGTACATGATATACACCGCCATACTCCTTTGTACGCTCAAAGGCAGTAACATCCTTAGGACTTTCCACAACACAGATAATACTGCTGTCACGCTCGCAGTCGTCGCAGATAGGGCAAATATCCCTTTCCGTAAGATTCTGGCAGACGGAGCAGCTGTGAACGTTTTTCTTTGCATCGATAAGAGCCTGAGCGAAATCCTCAACACTCTCATCGTCCATTGACATGACGTAATATGCAAGCCTCTGAGCCGATTTCATACCGATACCCGGCAAAGAAGCGAATTTTTCCGCAAGTACTACAAGCGGAAGGGCATTATGGTCAGCCATCAGTGATTAAAAGAGTCCCGGAAGTGAAACTCCGCCGGTAATCTTGCTCATTTCTGTTTCTGTAGTGGTCTCGATATTGTTTACAGCCTCGTTAACAGCACTGATAATGAGGTCCTGGAGCATCTCAACGTCCTCAGGGTCAACAGCCTCAGGCTTGATTGTGAGAGACTTAAGAGTCTTCTTACCTGTAAGTACAACCTCAACAACGCCGCCGCCTGAAGTTGCAGCGAACTCTCTTTCCTCAATATCATTCTGGAGTACAGTGATTTCCTCCTGCATTCTCTGAGCCTGTCTGAGCATTGAATTCATGTTCTGAGCGCCGCCGCCCATATTCTTAGGTACTCTTGCTTTCATTTTTAATTTCTCCTTTGTATTTAAATGTTAGTTATTATCAACGGCAGTTGAAATACCGCTGTCAATTGCCTTTTTCACAAGCTTTTCTGCCATACTCTGCTGCTGCTCTGCGGACACTGCACAGCGTGCCTTGATCACACACCGCTGACCGAGAACTCTGTTTATGGTTTCGCCGAGAGAAAGGGCATTTTCCTTGTTTTTGAACAGTGTCATGAAGAATCTGTTCTGCGAGGTAATAAACACAACATTTCCCGCAATTTTTGCCGTAGAGCCTTCAAGGCTTCCCGAAACGGCAGGATTGACCTTTCTGAACTCCTCCAGAACCTCACCCCATCGCTCGGAATCGGGGATTTCGTTCAGATTGAGCTTTTTAAGGTCAATATTCGGAAGCGGTTCGGTTTCCGCCGCAGGACTGTGCGCCTTCATTTCAGGCTCAGGTCTGCGTCTGTCAGGCACATTTACCGCACCTGAAGAAACGCTGCTGATTTTATCCTCTAACTTTTTTATTTTATCATAAATTTCGGAATTGTCAATAGTTTTTGCTGTATTCGTCGGATTTCCGCACAATTTTATAAGCGCCATTTCGAATTCCACACGTCTGTTCATGACCTTCATCATACGCTCACGGCATTCCTGAAGTATACCCAGACGGCTCATAACCGTTTCAAGCTCAGAGGAATCCGCAAGCTTTTTCAGCCTTTCAAGCTCATCGGGCATGCAGATAATGAGATTATCGGCAGTTTCGGGAGAAACCTTGATAAGCATGATATTTCTCAGCTGTGAGATAAGCTCTTCGCAAAGCCTTGTGAGGTCCTTTGACATATCGTAAAGCTTTCCCGTAACGGAAATTGCCTCTGCGGCATTGTTTACGGAGATTGCTTCAAGAATTTCGTAAAGGTAGTCACGTCCTGCAATGCCTGCTGTTGCGGAGACTGTTTCCGCATTGATAATATCTGCACAGACAGAGCACTGGTCAAGCAGAGAAACGGCGTCACGCATACCTCCGTCTGCAAGCTTTGCTATAAGGGACGCACCGTCCTCTGTAAGATTCAGGTTTTCCTGCGAGGCAATGTAAAGAAGCCTGTCGGCGATATCCTTTGCCTTGATTCTGCGGAAGTCATACCGCTGACAGCGTGAAACAACAGTAGAGGGGACTTTATGAACCTCAGTGGTAGCGAGAATGAACTTTACATACGGGGGTGGCTCCTCCATAATTTTCAGCAGAGCATTGAAGGCACTGACGGAAAGCATGTGTACCTCGTCTATGATATAGATTTTATACTGTCCACGCTCGGGAGTGTAAACCGCACCGTCACGCAGGTCACGTATATCATCAACACCGTTGTTTGAAGCGGCATCGATTTCCACTATATCTGTGAGCGCACCGCTGTCTGCGTCGAGGCATATATCACATTCAAGGCAGGGATTTCCATTGTTGAGACTGCGGCAGTTTACCGCCTTTGCAAGGATTCTCGCACAAGTAGTCTTACCAGTACCTCTTGAACCTGTGAACAGATAAGCGTGTGCGGTTTTTCCGCTGACAATCTGATGCTTAAGAGTGTCCGTGATATGCTGCTGTGAAATAACGTCGTCGAAGGTCATGGGACGCCATTTTCGGTATAAAGCTTTATACATACAAATCACTCCTTACACTATTGCTCCCGAAGCTTCAAGCGTTAATCGTCAGAGCAATATTTGAAAAAAATTCCGGAACATAGATGTGCAGGCTTATTGCGGCACACGAAACGAACCGCTTAATGCTGCTCGGTCTCCCGCCTGACATGGTTCACGGTGTCTCATTGCACAAGGCCCGCACATCTATATTTCGGAATTTAAAACCATATAATATGATACCATACTTTTTATTATTTGTCAAGCGGAAATTTCACAGAAAAAAGCCGTCAAATCATTGACACGGCTGACTTAAAATGGTATACTTGAAACAATTGGGTTATTTTCGGATAACGTAACAAAATAATACAGGAGATGAAAAAATGAGTAATGAAAAAAGCGGATTCAGTACGAAGATAGGCTTTGTACTGGCAGCGGCAGGTTCTGCGGTAGGACTTGGAAATATATGGAGATTTCCCTATCTTGCGGCACGGTACGGAGGCGGCATTTTCCTTCTGGTATACCTTGTGCTTGCGGTAACCTTCGGCTTCACACTTATGATTACGGAAATTTCCATCGGACGAAAAACAGGAAAAAGCGTAATCGGAGCATACACAGACATCAGCAGAAAATTCTCACCTCTCGGCTGGGTGGCGGCACTTGTGCCTGTAATAATCCTCCCTTACTACTGCGTAATCGGAGGCTGGGTACTAAAATACCTTTCAGCATTCGCAAGCGGCGGCGGAAGCAGTGCGGCAGGGGACGGCTACTTCTCTGATTTTATCGGAAACGCAGGTTCACCTACGCTTTTCTTTGTGATTTACATAATTCTGACAGCGGTTGTCGTTATGCTGGGCGTTGAAAAGGGTATCGAAAAGGTGAGCAAGGTCATGATGCCTGTTCTTATTGTAATGACAATTGTTATTTCGGTATACTCAATCACACTTCCCGGTGCAATGGATGGCGTTAAGTACTACCTTAAGCCAAATTTCTCAGACTTTTCGCTGAAAACCGTAGTTGCGGCAATGGGACAGCTTTTCTATTCAATGTCACTTGCAATGGGTATCATGGTAACGTACGGTTCTTATATGCGTAAGGAGGATAATATTGAAGGTTCGGTAAGACAGATTGAAATCTTCGATACGATAGTTGCATTCCTTTCGGGACTTATGATTATTCCTGCGGTATTTGCATTCTCAGGCGGAGACAAGTCAATGCTCAATTCGGGTCCGAGCCTTATGTTTGTGACTCTTCCGAAAGTTTTCGACACAATGAAGGGCGGACATATCGTAGCGATTGTATTTTTCCTTCTTGTTGCACTTGCGGCACTTACATCGTCAATCTCCCTTATGGAAACAGTTGTATCAATTGTTATGGAGAAGACTAAAATCAAGAGACTGCCTGCATGTCTTATTGTGCTTGGTGTGTCATTTGCAATAGGTATGCTTTCTGTACTCGGATACAGTGCGTGGGACAGCGTTCTTATCTTCGGAAAGCAGTTCCTTGACTTCTTCGACTTCCTCAGCAACAATATCATAATGCCTGTTGTAGCATTGCTTACATGCGTACTTATCGGTTATGTTGTCAAGCCGAAGTATATCGAGGACGAGGTAAGACTCAATGCAAAGTTCAAGTCACAGGGTATGTATCGTTTCATGCTGAAATACGTATGTCCCGTATTCATGCTTGTTATTCTTGTTTCATCCGTTATCGGATATGTATAATTGATTTAAAAGGCGGACGGTTGTCCGCCTTTTTGCGGGGACGCCCCCGCCGGCTTGCCACCCTCCTGACCGTATTTTTTTACTGTGATGAAGTGAAAAGACCTCCCTCAAGGGAGGTGGCGGCAATGAAGAGGCGACATTTATGATTTTGAATTCCAAATTCTGATTAAATCCTCACAAACCTTACCATATCTTCGTTTACCGCCCGTTTCCGCCGCTTGACACCGCAGCAGCAGTGTGATATAATAATGGTTAACACTGTTATTTGACAGGTAGAAATGTTCCTTTGCGGACAAACTACGATACTATATGTTAGGAGCAACGATTTGAAGGCTATACTTGAAAGAATCGAAAAGCACCGCTTTCTTTTCGAGGAGCTTGTAAAAAGGGATTTTAAGAAAAAGTACAAGCGTACTGTTCTTGGTATGCTGTGGAGCGTACTTTCACCCCTGCTTCAGCTTCTTGTAATGAGCGTTGTGTTTACAAAGTTTTTCGGAAGAAGCACTCCCCATTACACAATATACCTGTTTTCGGGAAATCTTCTCTTCACTTTCTTTAAAGAATCAACAAACGGCGGTATGCATTCGCTTATGCAGAATGCCGCCATTATCAAGAAGATAAACCTGCCGAAATATATATTCCTGCTGTCGAGAGAGGTTTCCTCGTGCATAAATTTCGGACTGAATATGATAGTTTATTTTCTTTTCGTCGCAATTGACGGTGTACCGTTTACGTGGAAGTTCATACTGCTGCTTTATCCTATAATATTCCTGCTGATATTCAATATCGGCTTCGGCTTCATACTTTCGGCACTTTTCGTGCTGTTCAAGGATATACAGTATCTCTATGACGTTTTCACGCTGATGCTTATGTATCTTTCAGCAATTTTCTATACAACAGATGCATTCAGCCCCATGATGCAGAAGATGTTTTACCTGAATCCGCTGTACACCTATATTTCGTATGTCCGTGAAGTTGTTCTTTATCAGAACATTCCCGCACTGTGGCATCACGGACTATGTGTGCTCTATGCGGCGGCGGCATTGCTTATAGGCTGTATTATGTATAAGAAGATGAACTACAAATTCCTGTACTACATGTAAAGGAGCGGTACAGATGGAAAAGAAAAAGGTTAAAATACACGTTGACGATGTTTCCGTAAGATATATTCTCGGCGATTTCAAGGAAACGGGTCTCAAGGATTTTGTTATACAGAAGCTTAAGGGGACTTATCAGCACAAGGAATTCTGGGCGGTAAAGAATGTTTCCTTCAAGCTTGAAGAAGGCGACCTTCTCGGTATTATCGGTACAAACGGTGCAGGTAAGTCTACATTGTTAAAGGTTATTTCGGGAATTATGCGTCCTTCTCAGGGAAAAATCGGTATAAACGGAAATATTGCTTCACTTCTTGAGCTTGGAAGCGGTTTTGACGGTGAGCTTACAATCAAGGAAAATACCTTTCTGCGAGGCGCAATGCTGGGCTATACCCGAGAATTTATGAATCAGACCTATGAAAGCATTATTGAATTTGCAGAGCTTACCGAGTTTGAGGACAGACTCTTCAAGCAGCTTTCTTCGGGTATGAAGTCACGTCTTGCGTTTTCGATTGCATGTCTTGTAAACCCCGATATACTCATTCTTGATGAGGTTCTTTCCGTTGGTGACGGTGCATTCCGTAAAAAGAGCGAAAACAAGATGATGGATATTATCAAGGGCGGTGCGACAACAATTCTCGTTTCTCACTCCCTCAATCAGATACGCAGAATGGCAAACAAGGTTCTGTGGCTTGATCACGGACAGCAGCTCGCTTTCGGTGAGACTGCGGAAATCTGTGACAGGTATGAGGAATTTCTTAAAGCAAAGAAATAAAGCTACAGTTAAGGGTGCACGGTCGTGCACCTTATTTTATTCTGAAATAATAATATAATTATTGACATATTAATATAAAAATGATATAATAACGACAAGGGTTTAAACTCTTAATAATTTATACAGGGGGATTTTATATGCAGTATGAAATCATAGGCGAGACTGTTCCCGCAGTTGAAGTCACACTTTCAAGGGGAGAGTCAATGTTCACACAGTCAGGCGGAATGGTCTGGCAGACAATGGGCGTAAAAATGTCAACAAACGCAAGAGGGGGTCTTGCAAGAAGTCTCGGCAGAATGTTCACAGGCGAGTCAATCTTTATGGCTAACTACACAGCAGAGGTTGACGGCGTTAAGGTTGCTTTCGGCTCAACTGTACCCGGTACCGTTGTTCCCGTTGACATTTCACAGAGCGAGCTTATCTGTCAGAAGGGTGCATTCCTTTGCGCAGAGCAGTCTGTAGACCTTAAGGTTGCATTCTCAAAGAAGATTTCCGCAGGTCTTTTCGGCGGCGAGGGCTTTATTCTTCAGAGACTTTTCGGCAAGGGTATGGCTTTCCTTGAGGTTGACGGTGATAAGGTTGAAAAAATCCTTGCACCCGGCGAGGTTCTTAAGGTTGACACAGGTAACGTTGTTGCTTTTGAGCCAAGCGTAAGCTACGAAATTGAGACAGTAAAGGGTCTCGGAAACATCTTCTTCGGCGGTGAGGGACTTTTCATCACAAAGCTTACAGGTCCGGGAAGAATAATTCTTCAGACTCAGAACTTCAATGACTTTGCAGGCAGAATTATTGCAAGAGTGCCTAAGTCATAATACATAAAATCCAGAAGCTTTCCCACACCTTTGCGGTATGGGAAAGTTTTTATATGATAGCTGTTCACAGTCTGTACTAATACAGACAATGCGGCAGCGTTTTCACGGAGTGCTTTAACGATTAAAAAAATATAAAAAAGTACTTGACAATGCTGAAAAAAGCGAATATAATATAGTTGTAAAAATGCGATGAAGGGAAATAAAATCTGCAATGCGATTTCGCAGAGAGCTGCCGTTTGGTGAAAGGCAGTAAACCGCAGCAGGTCATAGCTCCTCCCTGAGCAGTCGGCTGAAAGCTTGTCAAGTAAGCTTGAACGGGTTCTCCCGTTACAGAGATACACATTACTTCCATGATGTGAATGAGCGGGCATAAGTATATTATGTCAAAAAGAGTGGTAACGCGGAGTATATTCAGAATCTTCGTCTCTTTCATGCCGTAAAGGCGTGAAAGGGACTTTTTTATTTGCCTGAATCCCGGAAATACAGCTTCTTCATTCACAAAATATTATTTTGAAAGGACGATTTCAATGAAAAATTTTGAAAAGTACACAAGACAATATTTTGAAGCACCTGCTGCAGCGATGAAGTGGACTCAGAAATCCTGCATCGATAAAGCACCGCAGTGGTGCAGTGTAGACCTGAGAGACGGAAATCAGGCTCTTATTATACCTATGAGCCTTGAAGAAAAGCTTGAATTCTTTGAAATGCTTGTAAAAATCGGTTTCAAGGAAATTGAAATAGGTTTTCCTGCCGCTTCCGAAACGGAATATGAATTCTGCCGTACACTTATCGAAAATAATCTCATTCCCGATGATGTCACAATACAGGTTCTCACTCAGTCAAGAGAGCATATCATCGCAAAAACCTTTGAGGCACTCAAGGGCTGTAAAAATGCCATAGTGCACCTCTACAATTCGACCTCAGTTGCTCAGCGTGAACAGGTTTTCCGCAAGAGCAAGGAGGAAATAATCGATATTGCCGTTTATGGTGCAAAGCTTTGCAGGGAGTACCGTGAAAAGACAGAGGGTAATTTCAGATTTGAGTATTCACCTGAAAGCTTTACGGGTACAGAGCCTGATTTTGCACTTGAAATCTGCAATGCGGTGCTTGGTATATGGCAGCCGACTCCCGAAGATAAGGTTATAATCAACCTCCCTGTCACGGTTTCGGTGTCAATGCCTCACGTTTACGCAAATCAGGTTGAGTATATGTGTGATAATCTGAAATACCGTGAAAACGTTATTGTATCTCTTCACCCCCATAACGACAGAGGCTGTGCCGTCGCGGACAGTGAAATGGGACTGCTTGCAGGTGCTGACCGTATTGAGGGTACACTTTTCGGAAACGGTGAGCGTACGGGAAATGTTGACATTGTTACACTTGCACTCAATATGTACTCTCAGGGTGTTGACCCGGAGCTTGATTTTACGAATATGTCTGAAATCTGCGAGCTTTACACAAGGGTTACACGTATGAATGTATACGAGCGTCAGCCATACAGCGGACAGCTTGTATTTGCGGCATTCAGCGGCTCACATCAGGATGCTATTGCAAAGGGTATGAAGTGGAGAGAAGAGAAGAAATGCGAGCACTGGACTGTGCCGTATCTCCCTCTCGACCCTACAGACATCGGCAGAGTATACGAGGCAGATGTTATCCGTATCAACAGTCAGTCGGGCAAAGGCGGTATCGGATATATCCTCGAAACCAAATTCGGCTTTAATCTTCCCAAGAAAATGCGTGAACAGCTTGGCTATAAGGTCAAGAGCGTATCAGACCACAAGCATCAGGAGCTTATGCCTGATGAGGTTTACCGTATTTTCGAGGAAAGCTATGTGGATATAGTCTCACCGCTGAATATTACCGGAACTCATTTCGTTCAGCATAACGGCATTGAGGCTACTGTTTCTCTTGAATATAACGGCAGAAAGGCTGCTGCAACCGACAACGGAAACGGACGTCTTGACGCTGTAAGCAATGCTGTTCAGTCATATACAGGTGCACGCTATACAATCAATACGTATACTGAGCATGCCCTTGAAGTAGGTTCAACCTCGAAGGCTGTATCCTATGTAGAGATTATTGGCGAAAACGGTGCAAGCTACTGGGGAACAGGTATCGATACCGATATCGTAACCTCATCAATCAAGGCACTTGTCAGTGCGGTAAATAATATGCTTTCAGTGCAGTAATTATACGGACATTTAAAAGGGGGAGTACGTATGAAGGAGCAGGATTCTGTATCGGCAGAAAACCGTGAAGAAGCAAGAGTGAAAAGGCTGAAAAGGACGCTTTTTGCAGTTGTAATTCTGAATATGCCGGTATATATATCATGCCTTTTAAACGATAAAATAGGGTATCAATATGAACTTTCCGGGCGTTATGCGGATAATCCTGTACTCAGAATAATAGGAATGTGGCTGGGTGCATGGTTTGTATACGTATTCTTCGTGCCACCCGTTTTGACTGCTGTATTTTTAGTGAGAGATATTCTGAAACGGCTCAGGGCAGGCGAGAAGCCTGTAATGCGTATTATTGCGTATATTCTGCTTGCTTTTGCTGTGCTTGCTGTGTTTTTTGCAATATACAGATTTATGTACTCTGAAGTTGAAATGAGCTATTGCATATAGGGGGTAACTATGAATAAGCGTAAAAAGATAATTACCGCAGTTATAATGATTCTTGCGGTTATAATACACATAATCATATTTATCCCTGCCATTACGGACGGACTTGGCATATATCTTTTATCGTTTGCTGACGATATGGGACTGAGAAGTGAATATATCGACTGGGAGAGCTTCTGTTTCGACTATTGCTTTCACGTACCCTTTACCTTTGCCTTTCTGTATTTTATATGCGATATGTTTATATGCCGAAATGCTGAGGAAAAGCCTGACGGCTTCGATAAGGCTTCACTGCTGTGGGGTGTTATACTTGCGGTGCTGTTTGTGACAGGCTTTCTGTCACGGGAAATATACTGGTACATAATAGATTTTGAAACGGTATATGAAATTGAGTATCCGTTTATATGGTGGTGGTTTTAAAAATAAAATATTTAAAAAACTCCTTTGCTTATTGATTTTATTGTAAATAAGTGTTATAATAATCTGAAAGAGTATTCAAAGGAGTGAGCGTAATGAAATCTGTCATTATTACAGGTATTGTCATTATTAAGAGCGCAGTCATTAACGTCGTGGACTGCCGCTGTGTTTCATTCTGCCGTTTCGGTGCTGAGTCTCTTGCTGCATAAGCCGTAAAAAGGCTTTTTGCAATAATGCTTGATATTCAAACCTCCGGCGGAGTTGTCGGAGGTTTTATTTGTATTTAAATTTGAGAAAAGGAGCAGAGCAGATTCTATGGAAATATCCGGAGCTAAAATTGTTATTGAAACACTTATCGAGCAGGGCTGTGATACTGTCTTCGGTTATCCCGGTGGTCAGGTTTTAAGTATTTTCGATGAGCTTTACCTTAACAGAAACAGAATAAGACATGTACTTGCCGCTCATGAGCAGGGTGCTTCCCATGCGGCGGACGGCTATGCAAGAGCTACGGGAAAGGTCGGCGTTGTCATTGCTACATCGGGACCCGGTGCGACAAACCTTGTAACGGGAATAGCTACGGCATTTCTTGATTCCGTGCCTATGGTTGCAATTACGGGAAACGTTCCGTGTGACCTTATCGGACGTGACAGCTTTCAGGAGGTTGACATCGTCGGAATTACAATGCCTGTAACAAAGCATAACTTCATCGTCAAGGATATAAATGAGCTTGCGGACACACTCCGTCTTGCGTTCAAAATCGCTAAATCGGGACGTCCCGGACCTGTACTTGTGGATATTCCGAAGGATATACAGGCAGGAAGGTGTGAATTTGAGCCAAAGGCTGCGCCCGTTGTTCCTTATCCGCTGAATTTTGCTTCCGAAAACAGACTTGCAAAGGCTGCTGCGCTTATAAATGAGTGCGAAAGACCTTACATCTATTTCGGCGGCGGCGTTATTTCGGGCAAGGCTTCAAATGAGATTATTGCTCTTGCGGAAAAGATAGATTCTCCTATCGGCTGTTCACTTATGGGACTTTCCGCAGTGCCTGACGATAACCCTCATTTTCTCGGGATGCAGGGTATGCACGGACGTTATGCTTCTTCTATTGCAGAGGATGAGGCTGACCTTGTAATTACTCTCGGTGCACGTTTCAGCGACAGAGCGACAGGTAATAAGTCACGCTTTGCAAAAAATTCGAAAATTATACATATTGACATAGACAATGCCGAAATACGTAAGAATATCGATGTATATCTCGGTGTTTCAGGCGACGTTAAGGACGCTCTTTCACGCCTTACCGCAATGGTTGATGAGAAAAAGCGTGAGAGCTGGACTAAGCGTATAGAGGAGCTTAAGGAGATACAGAGAAAGTCCGAAGAGGCGGCAATGAACAAATCAGCTGCTAAGGACTGCAGTAAATGCACAGCTCCCTGTGATAAGACGGAAATTCCTGCTGAGAATCGTCTTAATCCTTACACAATCGTTGACGTTGTCAGCCGCTATACCGATGATGATACCGTAATCGCTACAGATGTAGGTCAGCATCAGATGTGGACAGCTCAGAGATACCCGTTCAGAAAGCCGAGAACCTTTATCACAAGCGGCGGACTTGGTACAATGGGCTACGGACTTGGTGCGGCAATCGGTGCGGCTATTGCTTCCGAAAAGAAAAGCGTACTCTTTACGGGAGACGGAAGCTTCGGTATGAATCTCAATGAGCTTGCTACGGCAGTTTCCGCAGATGTACCTGTTGTAATCGTTATCATGAATAATGGTGTTCTCGGTATGGTAAGACAGTGGCAGACGCTTTTCTTCGACAGACATTACTCAAATACTACGCTCAACAGAAAAACCGACTTCGTAAAGCTTGCAGAAGCTTTCGGTGCACAGGGAATGCGTGTATCAAGCGTGGAAGAGCTTGAAAAGGCTGCGGCTGAGGCATTTGCGTCTGACAGCACCTTCGTTATCGACTGCGTGGTTGACTGTGATGAATTCGTACTTCCCATGCTTCCTCCGGGCGGCTCGGTTGACGATATCATAACCGAAATAAAGTGAGGTGAATGCAATGGATAATCAGTACGTAATAGGTGTTCTTGTTTCCAATATAGCAGGTGTGCTTTCGAGAGTTTCGGGAATGTTCACACGAAGAAGCTTCAACATCGACAGCCTTACGGTAGGTGAAACCGAATCAAACGGCTTTTCACGAATCACCATTGCTTTTCACGGTGATGAGCACGTAAAATCACAGATTGTAAAGCAGCTTGCTAAGCTTCACGACGTCAAGGAGGTTGAGGTTCTTGACAAGAATGTAACGGTAATAAGAGAGCTTGTTCTTATAAAAATAAGAAACACTCCCGAATCAAGACAGGATATCATGACTGCTGTTGAGATTTTCCGTTCGAAAATAGTGGACTACTCTCCGAAAGCGCTTGTGTGCGAGCTTACGGGCGAATCCTCAAAAATCAACGCATTTATCGAGCTTGTGAAGCCTTACGGAATCATTGAAATGTGCCGTACGGGTATTGTAGCTCTTGAAAGAGGCGAAAACTGCCTTAAATCCGAGTAAATAATTGCAATGTGCAATTAATATATATCAATAATAATATTTATAATAAAGGAGAAAATCACAATGGAAAATACTGCAAAGGTTTTTTATGAACAGGACTGCGACCTTTCACTTCTTTACGGAAAGACAATCGCTGTAATCGGCTACGGAAGTCAGGGTCACGCTCACGCTCTCAATGCTAAGGAGTCTCTCGGCGATAACGGCAGAGTTATCATCGGTCTTTACGAGGGCTCAAAGTCATGGGATAAGGCAGTAAGACAGGGCTTTGAGGTTTTCACAGCTGCTGAGGCTGCAAAGCAGGCTGACATCATCATGATTCTTATCAACGACGAAAAGCAGGCTGCTCTCTATGAGAACGACATCAAGCCTAACCTCGAGGCAGGCAATATGCTTATGTTCGCTCATGGCTTCAATATCCACTTCGGATGTATTGTACCTCCCGCTGATGTTGACGTTACAATGATTGCTCCTAAGGGACCCGGACACACAGTTCGTTCAGAGTATCAGGCAGGCAAGGGTGTACCTTCACTCGTTGCTGTTCATCAGGACGCTACAGGCAAGGCAAAGGATATCGCTCTTGCTTACGGTCTTGCTATCGGCGGTGCCCGTGCAGGCGTACTCGAGACAACATTCAGAACAGAGACTGAGACTGACCTTTTCGGTGAGCAGGCTGTTCTCTGCGGCGGTGTATGTGCACTTATGCAGGCAGGCTACGAGACACTCGTTGAGGCAGGCTATGACCCGAGAAACGCTTACTTTGAGTGTATCCACGAGATGAAGCTTATCGTTGACCTTATCTACCAGAGCGGCTTTGCAGGTATGAGATACTCCATTTCAAATACTGCTGAGTACGGCGACTACATCACAGGTCCTAAGATTATCACAGACGAAACAAAGAAGTCTATGAAGAAAATTCTTTCCGACATTCAGGACGGTACATTTGCTAAGGAATTCCTTCTTGATATGTCCGATGCAGGCAAGCAGGTACACTTCAAGGCTATGAGAAAGCTTGCTGCTGAGCATCCTTCCGAGCAGGTCGGCGAGGAAATCAGAAAGCTTTACAGCTGGAACAACGAAGAGGATAAGTTCATTAACAACTGATTGTGATGTTGTAAAAATTCGGAATTCGAAATTTGTTGTGTCGCCTACGGTGTCGTATAAAAACATAGTTTTTGTAATAATACAAATTCGATATGATGCTTTCGCAACAGAAATTTTGGACGAGTTTGGGATTCCAAAGGGTGTTCCACCCTTTGGCAGGGTCAAGGGACAGAGTCCCTTGCAGAGTGTGAGACAGCGTCTCACAACAAAAACCGAATAAATAATTCCGTTTACAGATGTAATCGGAGAATGTACAAAATGCACTCCCGATTGTTTCGGGAGTGCATTGCTTATAAAAGGGGATAAATATGAAAAGAATTATACTCATGATGTCGGCTATGATATGCTTTTTCACTATGCTGATACTTTGTATCGGCGGAAAAGAAATCAAAATATCCGATGACAGTGATGACACAAACGGCAAAGTCGAATAATTTAAACGAGGTGAAATAAATTGAGCAGTAACTTTTTCTGTGATGGCGTTGAAAAAGCTCCTCAGCGTTCTCTTTTCAATGCTCTCGGTCACACAAGCGAGGAAATGAAGCGTCCGCTTGTAGGTATCGTATCTTCCTACAATGAAATTGTACCCGGACATATGAATATAGATAAAATAGTTGAGGCTGTAAAGCTTGGTGTAGCTA
>SVNJ01000033.1 GCA_015066955.1 Ruminococcus sp.
AAAGCCTGCCTTGATGCACTTGTAGCAGCCTGCGTATGAGCCGTGATCGAGGTGAAGAGCAACAGGAACAGTAATTCCGAGTGACTCGTCCATAGCCTTAACCATTGCAGCAACAGTCTCCATACCTGTCATGTACTTGCCTGCACCCTCAGATACACCGAGAATTACAGGTGAATTGCACTCCTGTGCTGTAAGAAGGATAGCCTTTGTCCACTCAAGGTTGTTGATGTTGAACTGACCTACCGCATACTTGCCTGCTCTTGCTTTATCGAGCATTTCCTTAGCTGAAACTAACATAATTTAATTTCCTCCTGAATTTTCATTTCAACGGACGCTTACGTCCTAACATTACTATTATACACTATTAAATCACAAATTGCAAGTGTTAAGGGGATATTTTTGCCATAGTTTTTGTTTTTTCGCAGATTACGGTAAACAGTCAGATACAAATCGGACGCCCAATGGGCGTCCCTACGTTTTGCCGGTATAATGTTATCTTTGTAGGGACGACCATTGGTCGTCCGCAAACAATCAGATTTATCGACAATCCTAAACAGTTATTTTGACTGTTTATCATGATTTCCAAGAAGCTCCACAAGGGAAAACTCCCTGACAGGCTTTATGCCCGTCGGCTCCTCGAAAAGCTTTTCCGCCATATCGGGAAAGGCTATAAGCTGAAGCTTCTGAGTTTTTTTCATCTGCTTGATACGCCATTCAAGCCTGAGAGCGGTGCTTTTATCGGGGGCAGTCCACAAGCCTTCAAGTCCCGAAGGCTTATGAGAGCGGGTGAACTTCGCACACTTTTCCGACTGAGTAAAATGCTCCTTCATACGTCTTGAAATATCCGAAGCAATACCCGTGTAAAGTGTTCCCCTTTCACAGCTGATTATATAGATATAGTACATTACTTCTGCTTGATACGGAAGCTGCTGTTCTTCATGCTTGTGATATCAGCACCCTTAGGACGGCGGTTTTCCTTCTTCTTTGCAGGACGCTGCTGCTTCTTTTCAGTCTCATCGTCAAGACGCATTGTAAGGGAGATTCTTCCCTTCTTCACGTCAACGTCAAGTACACGAACCTTTACAATATCGTTTACCTTGACAGCTTCAAGGGGATGCTTGATGTAACGAGAGCAAATCTGCGAAATATGCACAAGACCGTCCTCGTGAACACCGATGTCAACGAAGCAGCCGAAGTCAATAATATTTCTTACCGTACCAACAAGCTCCATACCGGGCTTTAAGTCCTTGATTTCCATTACATCGCCGCTTCTCAGGAGCGGAGGAGGAAGCTCGTCACGCAGGTCACGTCCGGGCTTTTTAAGCTCACCGATAATATCCGTAAGGGTAGGCACACCGATTCCGAGATTCTTACTGATATTCTCAATTCCGATACTCTCAGACTTCTCTGTAATTCCCGATGCACCGCCGTTTGAGATGTCAGCAAGGGTAAATCCGCACTCACTCAGAAGTGAAGATGCAGCCTCGTAGCTTTCAGGGTGAACCGCAGTATTGTCAAGAGGATTCTTTCCGTCACGCACTCTGAGGAAGCCTGCACACTGCTCAAATGCCTTTTTACCGAGCTTTGCAACCTTCATAAGCTGTTTTCTGTCGGTAAACTTACCGTTTTCCTCACGATATGCCACGATATTCTTTGCAACAGTCGCATTGATACCCGAAATATAGGAAAGAAGCGAATGAGAAGCCGTATTGAGGTCAACACCTACGGAGTTTACGCAGTCCTCAACAACACCCGAAAGTGCTTCATTAAGACGTGCGGGAGGCATATCGTGCTGATACTGACCTACACCGATTGCCTTAGGTTCAATTTTAACAAGTTCAGCAAGAGGGTCCTGCAGACGTCTTGCAATTGAAACGGCACTTCTAAGTGAAACGTCAAATTCAGGGAATTCGTCAGCCGCAAGCTTTGAAGCCGAGTAAACGGAAGCACCTGCCTCGCTTACTACCATATAGCTTACCTTTTCGGGGATTTCCTTAAGAAGCTCGGCAACAAATGCTTCAGTTTCACGGGAAGCCGTACCGTTTCCGATTGATATTGTAGTAACGCCGTGCTTCTGGATAAGTCCCTTGATGACACGCTTTGAAGCCTCCATATTGGTCTTTGGACCGGGAGTACAGTACACTACATTTGTATCGAGAACCTTACCTGTCGAGTCGATAACCGCAACCTTACAGCCTGTTCTGTAACCCGGATCAAGTCCGAGAATTATGCTGTTTTTGAGCGGTGCCTGTAAAAGAAGCTGACGGAGATTCGAAGCAAAAACCTTGATTGCCTGTTCTGCGGCATTTGCGGAAAGCTCATTTCGGATTTCACGCTCAATCGAAGGGAAAATAAGTCTCTTGTAGCTGTCAGCCGCCGCCTCACGCACAAGCTCTGCACAAGCAGAATCATTTGTAACGTATTTATGTATGATAAGTCCTGTCGCACTCACCTCGTCAAGCTCAAGCGAAACCTTAAGGAAGCTTTCCTTTTCGCCTCTGTCAAGGGCAAGAATTCTATGGTGAGCAATTTTCTCAACAGGCTCTGAGTAGTCGTAATAATTAGTATAGACACTTTCAGTCTCTTCGTCGGAAGCCTTTGAAACAAGCTTGCCGTTTCTCATTGCAAGCTCACGGAGCTTCTTTCTGATTTCAGCGTCGTCGGACATATTTTCAGCAATAATATCCATTGCACCCTGAATTGCAGTCTTTACGTCGGGTACGTTCTTTTCCTCGTTTATGAAGTCCTCTGCCGCCTTTTCAGGGTCAGTTGCCTTATCCTGAGCCATAATAATCTCGGAAAGGGGTTCAAGACCGTTTTCACGGGCAATTCCTGCTCTTGTACGTCTCTTCGGCTTGAACGGACGGTAAATATCCTCAACCTCAACGAGAGTCTTTGCATTGCTGATTGCCGCTTCAATCTCGGGAGTCATCTTCTCCTGCTCGGTAATTGCAGTGAAAACCTCTTCCTTACGCTTTTCAAGATTTCTCAGATACATAAGTCTGTCATGAATCTCACGGAGAATCTGGTCGTCAAGAGAGCCTGTAAGCTCCTTACGGTAACGAGCGATAAAGGGAATAGTTTTATCATCATCGATAAGAGCAACTGTATTGTCAATCTGCTCCTGTCGAAGTCCGAATTCTTGTGCAAGTGTCTTATTAATATCCATTTTTTAGTCCTTTCAGATGAAAAATTACTTTATAATTATACCATATTTCACAACTAAAATCAAGTGCGGATAACTAATTATGCACGCAAAAAAAGGAGTACCCTTTATTTCGGGTACTCCCTGAGTTTTATTCCTGCGTACTTGTAAAAAGCTCCGAAAGCATGCTATGCTTAAGCTGCCAGAGCGGCTCTGAAAGGTCTACGTAATACTCATGAGGATTCTCAAAACGCTTTACCTCGTCCCAGAGAAGTTCAAGCTGTGCACTGCAATAAGCCTTGATTTCCTCAATGGACGGCGATTTGTACACGCATCTGCCCTTTTCGAATATCTGCACTCTCAGCTTCTTAGCGGTGAAATTTGTAAGACGTGTACGCTTATAGGTCTGCTCGGGGTCAAAAATGGTGTACGGCTTTGTATCGTCAATAACCTCGTCCGCAAGGGTAATAACGTCCGCAACAGCCTTGCCTGTAGACTTATCGTAAAGTCTCCACAAATCCTTGAAGGAAGGATTTGTAATCTTGATTGCATTTTCCGAGATTTTGATTTTCGGTATGATTTCACCGTTTTCCTCAACCGCCGCAAGCTTGTATACTCCGCCGAAAACAGGCTCGGACTTCGATGTAACAAGTCTCTCACCTACGCCGAAGCTGTCAATTTTCGCTCCCTGTACGATAAGGTCACGGATAATATACTCATCAAGTGAGTTTGAAGCCACAATCTGTACGTAGTCAAGTCCTGCCTCGTCAAGCATTTTTCTTGCCTTTTTAGAAAGATACGCAATATCTCCGCTGTCGATACGCACTCCCACACCCTTATGTCCGCTTGCTTCAAGCTCCTTGAAAACGGTTATTGCATTGGGAATTCCCGATTTAAGGGTACTGTAGGTGTCCACCAGAAGCGTACAGCTGTCAGGGTAAACCTTTGCGTAGGCACGGAATGCATCAAGCTCAGCCGGGAAAAGCTGAACCCAGCTATGAGCCATTGTGCCCAGTGCCTTTACTCCGAAATCCCTGTCCGAAAGGGTACATGCAGTGCCAGCACAGCCTCCGATATAAGCCGCTCTTGCACCGTAAACCGCACCGTCATAGCCCTGAGCACGTCTTGAACCGAATTCCATTACAGGGCGTCCTTGTGCAGCGGACACTATACGGTTTGCTTTTGTTGCAATAAGGCTCTGATGGTTTATTGTAAGGAGTATCATGGTTTCGATGAACTGAGCCTGTATTGCAGGTCCTCTCACGGTAAGAAGGGGTTCGTTCGGGAAAATAGGAGTACCCTCAGGCACTGCCCATACATCGCATTCAAAGGTGAAATTCTTCAGATATTCAAGAAATTTCTCGCTGAACATATTCTTTGAGCGGAGATATTCAATGTCCTCATCGGAAAAGCTGAGGTTTTCGATATACTCAATTACCTGTTCAACGCCTGCCATTACCGCATAGCCTGCGTTGTCGGGAACCTTTCTGAAAAACATATCAAAATAAGCTATTTCATTACCTCTTCCGTTTTCAAAAAAGCCGTTTGCCATTGTCAGCTCGTAGAAGTCAACGAGCATTGTAAGGTTTCGGTTGTTCATAGGGTGCCTCCATTTCCATGTTATTTCACTTGCAAAAAGAGTGCACACAAGGTGCACCCTTATAATTATATTATGTACTGATTAAAGCTCGATAATCTCGCCGTAAAGCTCACGGGGAGCTGCAACTGCGTTTGACTCGTCTGTATCGATGTGCATAGCTCTTGCAAAGTTTGCGTTTACACGGCAGACAACATCACCGAAAATAGTGCTTCTTCCGTCTGTATCAACCTTAACCCATACTACGTCCTTATCCTTAACGCCAAGCTCCTCAGCGTCTGCGGGAGTAAGGTGGATGTGTCTCTTAGCAACGATAACGCCCTGTGCAATCTCAATCTCACCGCAGGGACCTATAACCTTACAAGCACCTGAGCCTGCAACGTCACCTGACTCTCTGATAGGAGCAGCAATACCGATTGAACGTGCGTCTGTAGCTGAAAGCTCAACCTGTGTCTCAGGACGAACAGGTCCGAGAATTGAAACGCCTGCAAGCTCCTTCTTAGGGCCTACGATTGTAACTCTCTCCTCGCAAGCATACTGACCGGGCTGTGAAAGGTCCTTCTTCTTTGTAAGCTCATGACCCTTGCCGAAAAGGATTTCAAGGTGCTCCTGAGAAACGTGGATGTGTCTTGCTGATGTTTCAACGATAAAATTCTTAGCCATAATAACCTCCAAATAAAATAACGGCAGTTTCCTACCAAATTGTTTCTATATAGGCAATAACACTCAAAGCTTGTGCGAAAGATACGCAGTCAGATTTTTCGTCAGCTTGTATAAAAATTCCGCAGGCATACTGACGTATGTCAAGGGATTTTTGTGCAAGATGGCGGAAAATATGCAAGTAGATTTCGTGCAAAGCCGCAAGACGTGCTTTGGATGGTGTTGCCTATAATATTTTACACCTTTTTTTACGAAACGTCAAGTGTTATTTACTAATATTGTAAAAAATCCGCACAATCTGTCAGAAAAGTGCGGATAATGCATTGTCACGGCTGATATATGCCTGTATCGACTATTTGCTCGCATACCTGATAAAGAAGCGCATGATAAGCCGAGCGTGAAAGGTGAATGCCGTCGCCGCTGCTGTATTCCTGCTTAAGACCGTTGTCTTCACCTTTAAGATATGCGGAAACATCGACAAAATATCTGTTCGGCTGACCTGATAAATAGTCTCTGATTGCGGCATTGTAGCTGTCGATTTTCGAATTCAGACAAAATTCCGATAATGCATCTATCGGAGTAATGGAAGTCACAATCAGCACGGCTTCGGGCAGGACAGCCTCAACCTCGCTGAGAAGACGTTCGTAATTCTGTACATACAGCTCTGTTGAACCCATGTTTACATCGTTCATTCCCATAGAAAATACGATATATCTTGGATTTCTGTCAGCAAGAGCCTCAGAAAGCGGAATATCATATCCGTGATAGGTGAAATCGAAGCCTTCGATATTGAATGCAGAAACATTTCCCTCTGCGATTACATTATCATCAGGTAGTATGTCATAATGGTCGATGCCGCTGCATATACTGTCCCCCACAAAAACACATTCCGCAAGAAAAGTGTTATACTCCCGACTGAAAGTATATTCCGAGTAGATTTCATCATTGGTATTTATCCCCTTCAGTACAGGAGGCTGTGTTTCAGGTATGGTGGTTGTAGTCGTGGTAGTTGTTATAGTCGTAGTAGTGGAGGTTACTGTACTTGTTGTTGCAGGAACAGCTCCCGCTTCTGTCTGCGGCTGGGTAACAGACATTATTTCAGACGATCCGGTATCATTATTTCCTGAACACGCAAAAAGAGTGCAGATAACCATAATAAGCATAAAAACTACTGTTTTTTTCATTCTTGCATATCGCTTTCTAAAAAAATTCGCATCGAAATTATATCATATATTCACCCTTGTGTCAAATCTGCATGTAAAACATAAAGCGGCTGTTTCAGCCGCACAAATATTTCTTTACTGATTGACTTTTCTACCTGCCGCATAGGAAATCCCGTAGGAAAGTGCAGGCAGAAGGACAAGCGGAAGCATCATGAAAATCTGTCCCTGAGTGAGGGCGGAGACTGATGCATCGGAATTGATAAAATTATATATCTGGAGAAAATAGCCGTTGATAAGCTTATGCCAGCGATAAAAATCAAAGGATGCCGTTGAGTGCGAGATAAACAGAAGAATCCAGCTTGCCGCCGCAGGCACCGATGCCGTAAGGCTGAGAAAAAAAGGCTCGGCAGGCGAAAATACTGCCTCTCCCGTACGTTCAAGCCGCATGTCCTCACGGGCACTTTTCAGTCCGTGACTTACCATAAAGCAGATGAGTATACCCGTAGTGCATACAGCACTTATAATACGCATGAATAAAGCCGATGAGGACGCAAGGGTAAGTCCGATAAACAGCGAAAGAATGTCCGCCGCAAAAACATAGCCAAGAATTTTTATATGTTTCATAAAATTTTCCTTTACTGATTTTTCAGTACATATCTGACACTCTGCAAGGAATAATAACCTTGAACGGAGAGTGATATTATGAGTAAAAACATTAATGCTGATGAAGATATCAGAATCTACGTACCCGGAAGAAATACCTCAGACGCAGTAATATCCGAAGATAACGCCGAAAGTGAAGATGTAAGGATTTATACGGGAAGTACATTCCCTAAACCGCCTTTACAGTGACTGGGGTGTGTTGACACTAACGTCTGAATCTGCCGATAACCGAAAAGACAACGAAGAAAAAGACATTGACGATTACAATGCTTGCTCCGGGAGCTGTATTGAACATGAGCGCAATAAGCATTCCAAGCAGAAAGCTTATTACAGATACGGTTCCCGCAGTAAGTACAACGCCGCGAAAACTTCTGCATACACGCATTGCCGTTAATGTAGGGATTACAATAAGACTTGAAATAAGAAGCGAGCCCATCATCATCATTCCCAGAACAACAGTTACAGCCGTAAGTACGGCAAATATCATGTTGTATATACCTGCATTCACACCTGTTGCACGGGCAAAATTTTCGTCAAAGGTTACAGCGAAAATCCTGTTGTAGAGAAGTATGAAGGCAAGTATAACTATCACCGATAAAACTACAGAAAGTATAACATCACTTTTGTCCATAGCAAGTATACTTCCGAACATATAGTGGCTTACATCATTTGTAAGTCCTGCCTTTGATGATACAAGAATACCTATTGAAAGTGCGGTAGTTGAAAAGAGTGCGATTGCCGAATCACCGTTGAGCTTGCTGTTTTCGCTGAGCCTCAGCAGAATGAATGCCGCTATTATTACAACAGGCAATGCAACCTTAAGAGGGGCAAGATTCATTACCGCCGCAACGGAAAGTGCACCGTAGCCTATATGCGAAAGTCCGTCGCCGATCATTGAATATTTTTTCAGTACAAGTGTAACTCCCAGAAGCGACGCACATATTGTAACGCATATTCCGCCTATAAGGGCAGGCAGAAGTATTGAACTGAAGAATTCGGGAGTGAACATTAATTTGAGATTTTCTGTCATATTTTTATTCTCCGATAAGTTTAGTGCTCAGATGCGATTCGGTATACTCCTTTGGGGTGCCGAAAAAGCTGCAGCTGTTGCTGCAAAGGCAAAGAATCCGATTTGACTCCTCAACAGCCTTCTGTACGTCATGAGATACCATTATAATGGTCATTTTATCCTTTTTGTTAAGCTCTGAAATAAGTTCATACATTTCAGCCGCAGCTGCAGGGTCAAGTCCCGTTACAGGCTCATCGAGAAGGAGCATTTTCTTTGCCGCACAAAGTGCCCTTGCAAGAAGCATTTTCTGCTGCTGTCCGCCCGAAAGCTCACGGCAGCTTCTTGATGCAAGCTCAGTTATTCCGAGACGCTCCATAACCTCAGCTGCTGTTTTTTTCTCAGCCGCAGAGTAAAACGGTCTCAGCCCTCTTTTCCCGAGACAACCTGAAAGCACAACCTCACGCACTGTTGCAGGGAATCCCTTCTGCATTGCGGTATGCTGGGAAAGATAGCCTAAATCTGACTGTGCAATACCCTCACCGAAGCTTATTTTACCGCCGTCGGCATTTTTTATTCCAAGCAGACACTTTACAAGTGTACTCTTTCCTGAGCCATTTTCACCGAGTATACATAAATAATCTCCCTCGTTAACGGTAAAGGAAAGATTTTCAAGTACTGTTGTACCGTCATATTTTGCCTTTAAGTTTTCACATTTCAAGATAGTTTTCAATATAGCGCCTCCCTGAGATTTTCGTAATTCTGTTTCATAAGGTCTATATATGTTGTGCCATTTTTAAAATCCTCATTTGAGACGTTATGGCAGGAATGAAGGGGCAGCATCTGTGCACCTGTTGCATCACTGAGCTTTTTTGCAAGCCTTTGCGTTGAGAATTCAAGGTAAAATACCGTATCAAGCTCATGTCCGATAAGCTCATCGATAAGGAATGCCATTGTGTACACACCCGGCTCGGATTCCGAGCTGCAGCCGCTGAAAGCCGCAAAATATTCAAGTCCGTAGTCATGGGTAAGGTAGCGGAATGGGAATCTGTCGCCGATAACCACTAAATCTGAGGGTGCATTTTCCGTCATTTCGTTGTATTCCTCGTCAAGACTACGTATCTGCTCTATATAAGAATGAGCATTCTCACTGTAGCTTTCGCTATTTTCGGGAAAAACCTCGCAAAGCTCATGCTCAATACCCTCAACACACTTTTCCGCATTACGAAGGGATGTCCATATATGCTCGTCAAAGCCTTCGCCTTCCTCGTGGGAGTGAGCATGACCGTGCTCCTCTTCGGGCTCTTCATCGTGCTCCTCTTCGTCATGATGGTGGTGGTGACCGTCTGGCGAAGCACCTGCAACCGCCTCTTCTTCAAGCTTGTCGGCATAGTCGGAAAGACGGATTATTGTTATACCTGAGCTGTCAAATGAGTCAAGTATCTTATCCGCCCACACTTCACCCTCGCCACCGATGTAAATAAAAACGTCGCACTGCTGGATTTTAAGTATATCAAGGGGTGTAGGCTCATAGGAATGCGCCTCTGCTCCCGGACACAAGAGCATGGTTATATCGGCATTTCCGCCTGTTACCGCACGGGCAAAATCGTATGGCGGAAAACAGGTTGTAACGATAGAAAGCTTATCGCTGTCAGTCTCAACTGATTCACTGCAACCTGAAAGCGGAATACAGGTCAGAAGCATGAATAATGCCGTAACACAGGTTAAAAGTCTCTTCATTCCGCATTCACTCCGCTGCACTGTGCACATTTCCCGTAGAATACTGTCTGTGAGGAATCTACAGAAAAGCCGTGATGCTCAAAGATGTGCTTATTTATATCGGATAGGTAATCACAGCTCATGTGTATTAACTGGTTGCAGGAGACGCATTTGAGGTGATAATGCTCATGACAGCCGTCCTCCTTGCCGATATACTGGTAACATGCACCGCTTTTTCCGTCAAGGATATACTTACGCACCAAACCATTTTCCACAAGCTTATCAAGCTGGCGATAAATGGTAGCAATCCCCATCGGAGTTCCCTCATTGGAGAGATATGTGCTGATTTCCTGCACTGTTATATGTTTATCTCCTGTTTCCATAAGAAATGAGAGGAGATTTTCTTTTTGTTTTGTATTATAGCCCGAATCACGTTTCATAGCAGCCTCCACCAATTTGAAAATGATTTTCAATTTCGATTTTAGCACATAAAAGCGAATTTGTCAAGAAAATTCTTAAAAGCTCTTGAATATTGCTTCGATAAATGCTATAATATATTAATCAATACTTTGGAGGAATAGCTATGAATAAGGAACCGCTGCTTGACAGACTGCAAAGGAAGTACAGACGATTCGCCATACCGAATCTTATGCAGTATATCGTCGGAGGAATGGCGATAATCTTTGTAATGGATATGATAGTGTTCGCACTGGAGCCTTTCAGCCTTACGGCAACACTGATGTTCGACAGAGATGCTATCCTGCACGGACAGATATGGAGAATTATCTCCTTTGTGCTGATTCCTCCCGATTCGAGTATTATATTTATAATATTCTCACTTTATTTCTACTGGCTGATAGGCGACGCACTTGAAAACCAATGGGGAACGTTCAAGTTCAACTGCTTTTACTGGTGCGGTGCGTTATGCACGATGATATTCGGTCTTATTACGGGATTTGCAACGAATTCTTATCTTAATATGACGCTGTTCCTTGCGTTTGCTTTTCTTTATCCCGATTTTCAGATGCTGCTGTTTTTCTGCATACCGATTAAGATAAAGTGGCTTGCGATTATCGACGGACTTATTCTTGTGATGAGCTTCTACTATGCCGGCTGGAAGGGACGTGTTGCGCTTCTCATTGCTCTTGCAAATGTACTGCTTTTCTTCGGCTCGCATTTCCTCGACAGCTTCAAAGCCTACAGGAGACGGCGTAAATGGCAGAAGGAATGGAATGATGTAAAAAACAACTGGAAGTAATAAAATTATAGGTTACAAAAATAAAGGTGAAAAATTCGGACAGCCGCAAGGGCTGTCCCTACAATTGGGCTATACTACGTAATCTCTGTGTAGGGGCGGATAATATCCGCCCACAAAATCAGAATATCAAATACTTTAAGGACGGTTACTGACCGTCCTGTTTCGTTTATGAACAATTTGTAAACAATCATCATTCCTCTTGACTTTGCATTACAAAAAGTTATATACTTATTTTAGCACTCTAACTCAGAGAGTGCTAAAAATTATCTTGGAGATGTTTTAAATGGAAACAAAGCAGTTCAAAGCAGAGTCCAAAAGACTCCTCGAAATGATGATTCATTCAATTTATACACATAAGGAAATCTTCCTCAGAGAGCTTATCTCAAATGCAAGCGACGCTATCGACAAGCTCTATTTCAAGTCCCTTACCGATGATAAGGTTGGTCTTGGCAAGGACGATTTCGCAATCTGGATTACCGCTGACAAGGACAGCCGTACACTTAAAATTACCGATAACGGTATTGGTATGACCGCCGAAGAGCTTGAAAACAATCTCGGTACAATCGCAAACAGCGGTTCTCTCAAATTCAAAACCGAAAACAAGCTTGAAGAGGATAATCAGATTATCGGTCAGTTCGGTGTAGGCTTCTATTCCGCTTTCATGGTTGCTAAAAAGGTTACCGTAATTTCTAAGGCTTACGGCTCAGATAAGGCTTACCGCTGGGAGTCAGAGGGTGTTGACGGCTACACAATCACCGAAGATGACAAGAAAAACGCAGGTACTGAGATTATCCTTGAGCTTATCGATGATACCGACGATGAAAAGTACTCCGATTTCCTTGACACCTACAGAATCAAAGGACTTATCAGAAAATATTCCGACTATATCCGCTTCCCCATTAAAATGGAGGTTACTCACAGCCGTCCGAAGCCTCAGACTGATGAGGAAAAGGAAGCAAATAAGGCTCCCGAATATGAGGAATATATCGAGATTGAAACTCTCAACAGCATGGTTCCCCTCTGGAAAAAGAATAAGTCCGAGCTTAAAGAGGAGGACTATAAGCACTTCTATACCGAGAAATTCTTCGACTACAATGAGCCTATCCGCTATGCTCATGTTAAAAACGAGGGCAACGCTAACTACAACGCACTGCTTTATATTCCCTCAAAAGCTCCGTTTGACTTCTATTCAAAGGAGTACGAAAAGGGACTTCAGCTTTATTCAAACGGCGTTCTCATCATGGACAAGTGCGGCGACCTTCTCCCCGATTATTTCAGCTTCGTAAAGGGTCTTGTTGACTCAGAGGACCTTTCCCTCAATATCTCCCGTGAGATGCTTCAGCATGACAGACAGCTCAAAATAATTGCTAAGAGTATCGAAAAGACCATAAGCAATGAGCTTAAGAAGATGCTCAAAAATGACCGTGAAAAGTATGAGGAATTCTGGAAGGCTTTCGGAATGCAGCTTAAATACGGCATTTACAGTGATTTCGGAATGAACAAGGAAAAGCTTCAGGATTTACTTATGTTTACTTCCTCTAAGGATAAGAAGCTTGTGACTCTTGATGAGTACGTAACGGGAATGCGTGAGGAGCAGAAGTTCATTTACTACGCAACAGGTGAAAGCGTCGAGAGAATTGAACAGCTTCCTCAGACAGAGCTTGTCAAGGACAACGGCTTTGAGATACTCTACCTCACCGACAATATCGATGAATTTGCAGTCAAGTCACTGATGAAGTACAAGGATAAGGATTTCAAATCTGTTTCTGCTGATGATTTAGGTCTTGAAAACACTGAAAAGCAGGAGGAAATCAAGGCTAAGGAGGAGGAAAACGCTGACCTTCTCAAGGCTCTTGCAGAAGCACTTGACGGAAAAGTTACAAAGGTTATTCTTTCTCAGCGTCTCAAGTCACACCCTGTATGCCTTACAAGTGAGGGCGAAATTTCTCTTGAAATGGAAAAGGTACTCAATGCTATGCCTACTGACCAGAAAATCAAGGCTCAGAGAGTGCTCGAAATCAATCCCGACCATACCATTTTCGAAAAGCTCAGAGCTGCACAATCAGCTTCTGACAGCGAAAAGCTTGGTAAATATGCTTCACTTCTCTACAATCAGGCACTTCTGATTGAGGGTATGAGCATTGAAAATCCCGTTGAGTTCTCAAATATGATTTGCGAGCTTATGTAATATAAAACAACAAGGGGCGGAAATTTCCGCCCCTTCAAAATGTCAAAAATATAATTTGTGCGTGAAATTGCGGACAGCCGCAAGGGCTGTCCCTACAGTAGGGGCGACCCTTACGGTCGCCCGTTTGGTACAACTTTATTTTTTTTCAGACTAAAGGGGCGGAAATTTCCGCCCCTTTTCACATTTATTAATCAGTACATTTCCGAAAGCGAAATACCGTTTTCGCCAAGCGGAATTTCATGGTCGAGACCTACAAATTTACCGTCCTTCTGCCAGAGAACTTCCTTTACAAATTCATACTTTTCATCGTCCCAAGTAATAAAATCACCGAGAACAAGTCCGCCTGTATCTCCTGAGTTGGAATTGAAGCACCAGAAGGTATGGTTGATTTTATTCTCCTTGATATACTTACGCAGATAGGTCATCCATGTAAGGTTAGGCTCAGTCATAAAGCCACCCCACTCACCGATAAGAAGCGGTGCAATATCCTCATCCTGAATATAGAACCAGTTATCGTACCAGCAGTCCTCCTGCAGCGATTCATAGTCATAGCCGCCCTCAAACCAAGGCTGTTCGTATACCGAAGGACCGTAGTCATGGGGAGAATACACAAGCTTGTTCTGATATTTGCCCAGATCAACGGGATTATCAGCTACACCACGAAGATTTCCGCCCCACCAGTTGTAAAGGTAGTCGTCCTCGTTTGTTGAAGCAAAGTCGCCGTTTGACTTTATATCCTTAGGGTAAATCTCAATTCCCTCAACCATAATCAGCAGATTAGGATTCTTTCCGAGAACCTTCTTTGACGCTTCCTCAGCAACATACTTCCAGTTGTCCTCGTCGGTTGAATCGTCCCACTTTGCACGGGGAGTCTCATTATGCTTGCCGTGAGGCTCATTTTCAAGGTCAATTGCAACAATTGTATCATCATTCTTGTAGCGGTCTGCAATCCATTCAAGTCCACGATAGAAATCCTCGACAGTAACGTCACCGTCATACCACATAGGCTTCATATGACCCATAGAATCGGTTTTTGCACAGTGGAAGTCGATCATTATCTTTATACCGTTAGCCCTGCACTGTCCTATAACATGGTCGAAGATTTCAAGGCTGTTCATGCCGTTGAGATAAGCATTTGTGGCATTATTGTAGTTTGCTTCGGGATATTCACCGTCCTCCCAGTTGTTTACCAACTCGGTTGAAATCGGTATACGCAGAAGGTTGAAGCCGTGATCTGCGATACTTGCAAGAGAAGCGTCAAGGTCGCATGCCCAGAGTCCGTCAAAGCAGTTTGTACCCGTGTTGTAGCCGAACCAGTTTACACCTGTCAGCCACACCTCATTGCCCTCAGAATCGACGATTTTTGAACCGTCAGTGGAAAGCCAGTCATCTGTTGAAGGCTCAGGAACATCCTTTGCGGCAGAGCTTTCAATTTTATCGTTTCCGCCCTGCTGACTGCTGTTACTGTTTTCAAAATTATTATTGTTGTTGCTGTTCTGATTATTCTGACTCTGTACATCGGCAGAAACGCTTCCCTCTGAGGCACTCACCGTAACCGCAGAGGTATCAATTCCTGTTCCGCCTGCAATCTGCATACCGAATTCAACGGTTTTTCCTGCCTCGATAGTGCTGTTGTAGCTTTCGGGAGTAACGGTGAGTATACCGTCCTTTTCGGTATACTTTGAGCTCCACGCACTGCCTACCTTGCCGTCGCCTGCAGGAAGGGTAACAACCCAGTCCGTTACAGGCTTGTCGGTATTATTTTTCAGCGTAACCGTATAATCGTAGGTCTTTGAGCCGCCTGATTCCCAGCTGCTGTTAAGCTCAACGGTAACTGAAACATCTCCGCTTTCCGTATCGGCGTCACTGCTTTCCGAGTCCTCCTCAGAGCTTTCGTCCGAATCCTCACTGTTTTCGCCAGAGCTTTCCGAAGAGGATGCCTCCGATGACGAAGAAGAGATTTCCGAACTGCTGTTTTCCTTTTCTGATTTACATGATACTGCCGATATGCACATAACGGCACAGCTGAGTATCGCAAGAATTTTTCTGAAATTCATATTTTTCCCTTTCAATTGAAAATTTGTATGCCTGAACCTTGCCTTTATACTTTTATCTGTTATATAGCTTATTCAGCCTCTTGATTTTCTTTGCAAGCTCAGGAGTAAAGTCCTCGCTGCTTGTTCTGAACTGCCAGTTGCTGCCAAGAGTAGACGGTGTGTTCATACGTCCTTCCTTGCCGCTTTCAAGGAAGTCCTGCATCTGTGCAACGGCAGTCTGTGCTACACTTGCCCATGCCGCACGCACAATACCCATAGGTATACCCTTTTTCTTGCTTACATTTAGGTATCTCTTCGCAAACTTCACTGATTTTGCGGAAGATGTCTCCGCCCAGCCTATAAGCGTTTCATTATCATGAGTACCCGTATAGGCATAGCAGTTAGTTGTGTTGAAATTATGAGGAAGATGCTCATTTTCACCGTCACTGAAGCCAAACTGCAGTACCTTCATTCCCGGATATCCCGACTTGTCAAGAAGCTCACGTACCTCAGGGGTAATAAAGCCTAAGTCCTCAGCAATGATATTCAGTTTGCCAAGCTTTTCCTCAGCAAGTCTGAAAAGCTCGTAATTCGGTCCCTTCTGCCACTCTCCCACAGTAGCGTCCTCGTTGCCGTAAGGAATAGCGTAATAGCTCTCAAAGCCTCTGAAATGGTCGATACGAACTATATCATAAAGCTCCGCCGCACAGCCTATGCGGTTAATCCACCACTCATAGCCTGTCTTTTTGTGATAATCCCAGTTGTAGAGAGGATTTCCCCAGAGCTGTCCCGTTGGTGAAAAATCATCGGGCGGACAGCCTGCAACAGCAATGGGACGGCGGTTTTTATCAAACTGAAAAAGCTTCGGGCTTGCCCATGCCTCAACGCTGTCAAGAGCACAGTAAATCGGTATATCACCGATAATCTCAATACCTGCGTCATTTGCATACCTTTTAAGCTCCGTCCACTGACGGCTGAACTCAAACTGAATAAACTTGTAGAAGCCGATGTCCTTTTTAAGCTCCTTTTTAGCCTCTGTGACCGCCTTAGGCTTATGCATGGAGATAGATTTTTCCCACTCATACCAAGGTTTTCCGTCATTCTTGAACTTGAGTGCCATGAAAAGTGCATATTCATCAAGCCAGCTTTTATTCTTGTCGCAGAATTTCTTGTATGCAGGGAACTTCGACGGTCTGAAGCGTGAATATGCCACTCTCAGCACGTCAAAACAGCGGTCGTAGATAATACTGTAGTCCACCTTGTCGGGAGACGATTCCCATATAATCCCCTTGTATTCGTGCTCTTCAAGAAGTCCGTCACCCTCAAGGATTTCAAAATCGATGAAATACGGATTTCCCGCATTCACTGAAAATGACTGATAGGGTGAATCACCGTAGCTTGTGGGTGAAAGAGGAAGAATCTGCCAGCACCTGATTCCGCTTTTTTTGAGGAAATCTACAAATTCAAAAGCATGGCGTCCCATTTTTCCTATGCCGTACTCCGACGGCAGACTTGAAATATGCATAAGTATACAGCCCTTACGCATTAAAAATCACTCCTTATATTTTCGGATTCATGCAAATGAGTCCGAATAAAATCAGTTATTGTGTATATACTAAAGGCAAAACACGTAAAGCGAGGTAAGCTGATGAAGCTTTCACAGATATTTTTTGCCTTTTTAATGGGTTATTTTATTTACAGCCTTCTTGAAATAGTCGGAAGAGGCTACACCCACTGGACTATGGCACTTACAGGCGGCATAGTGCTTGCGGCACTGTACGTCATAAACAGCCGCCGTACCATGACACTGATAAAAAGCTGTTTTATAGGCTCGGTACTGATTACGGTACTTGAGCTTATTGTGGGAATTTTCGACAATATCATTATGGGCTGGAATGTCTGGGACTATACTGATATGCCCCTTAACGTGCTGGGACAGATTTGCCTGCCCTTCAGCGGACTGTGGTTCCTGCTGTGCATTCCCGCATACTATTTATGCCGTGCCATACGCATTCAGTTCGGTTTTCACCGTAATGAAGACATCAGTGACGTAAAAGGTACACATCATTTATTATAGCATAAATCAATTTCAGTATCAATGCGGTATTTGTTAATTTTTTGCAGGGGACATCTTCCCCTGCTTTTTTCTTATATGCGATATACAAATCCGACGTATTACCGTCCCTGACAAAGCTTCTGCCTCCTTCATTACGAATATATTCATTTTATCGTAATGTCTTTTTGTACAATCGGATAATTAATTGTAAACTTTCTGTAATACTCTTTACAATTATTTTGTTTTGTATTAAAGTAGTAAATGGAGTTTCTGGCAGAAAATACCGCACAGGCATTTTGCGTTTTTCTGCAATATATGGAGGTATATATGACAAATAAAAAATACATAAGAAAAAGGGCACTATCCGCACTTGCAGCTGCAGTTCTTTCCGCAGGCTCGATTGTACCTATGTGCTCGGGATTCAATATGCTAACTGCTAATGCCGGCGAACAGTTGGGTCAGACTGACTTTGAGGAGGGCGTAGGTCTCCCCTGGCATGTCTGCGAGTCTGCACCGGGCGAAATGGAATTTGAAATCGACAACGGCGTATATCAGATTACCATTGTAAATCCCGGCGGTGCTTCTGCAGGCGGTGAGGACAGATGGGACTGTCAGTTCCGTCACAGAGGTCTTAAAATCGTTGCCGGTCACCAGTATAAGGTTTCCTATGAAATCACCGCTTCTAACAGCGGTAAGTACTACACAAAGATAGGCAACCTTGACGGAGACGTTGAGATATGGCACAATATGTCCACCAACGAGGGAGACTTCGGTGCAAACTGGGACCCCATGCCTATCAATGCAAACGAAACAAAAAAGGTTGAGCTTACCTTCACCGCAAGTCAGTCCCTTGACGTTGCAGAGTGGGCATTCCACTTAGGCGGTGACGGTCAGTATACTCCCGGCGGCTGCTTCCCAGCCGGTACTGTTATCACTTTTGATAACATGTCCCTCACCGACCTTACAAGCGATGAAAACGATTATCCTGAAGCTGAGATATGGCAGAGAGCTGACATTCTCACAAATCAGGTGGGCTATTTCACAGACAGAGCTAAAAAGGCTACCTTCCTCTGTACCGATGAGGACGGCATGAAGTACGAAATCAAGGACAGCTCGGGAAAAAGCGTTTTCGACGGTAAATCCGAATACTTCGGCTATGACAAGGACTCGGACGATACCGTTCATATTATCGATTTCTCCGAATTTGATGAAGAGGGTACAT
>SVNJ01000034.1 GCA_015066955.1 Ruminococcus sp.
AATGAAAAGAGGAAATAAAATGCCTGCTAATATTGTTGTCGGAACTCAGTGGGGAGACGAGGGAAAAGGTAAAATTATTGACATCCTTGCTTCCCGTGCTGATGTTGTTGTTCGTTCACAGGGCGGTAATAATGCCGGTCACACTGTTGTTAACAACGGCGAAACATACAAGCTCCACCTTATCCCTTCGGGAATTCTTTATCCCGAAACCCTCTGCCTTATCGGTGCGGGTGTTGTTCTTGACCCTAAGGACTTCATCGGTGAGCTTGACGGTCTTGAGGCAAGAGGCATCTCTACCGCTAACCTCAAAATTGACCCCCGTGCACATATCGTTATGCCCTGGCATATCACACTCGACGGTCTTTCAGAGGAATTCAGAGGCGGAAGCGATATAGGTACTACAAAGAGAGGTATCGGTCCTACTTACATGGATAAGTATGAGAGATGCGGTATCAGAATGTATGACCTTGTTCATCCTGAGGTTCTTGCTGAAAAAATCAAGTCAACAGGTACACTTAAGAATAAAATCATTACAGAGGTTTATGGCGGTCAGGCTTTCGACCTTGACGCTGTTACTGCTGAATATATTGAATACGGCAAGCGTCTGCTCAGCTACATGGAGGACGTTTCCGTTCTTACATTCAATGCTCACAAGGACGGCAAGACTATCATGTTCGAGGGTGCTCAGGCTACTCTCCTTGATATTGATTTCGGTACATATCCTTACGTTACTTCTTCACATCCCCTCTCAGCAGGTGTATGTGTAGGAACAGGTGTAGGTCCTAAGGTTATTTCCGACGTTATCGGTGTTGCAAAGGCTTACACAACCCGTGTAGGTAAGGGACCCTTCCCGACTGAGCTTGACGATGAAATCGGTGACCAGATAAGAAATGTAGGCGGCGAATTCGGTACAACTACAGGTCGTCCAAGAAGAACAGGCTGGTTTGATGCTGTTATCGTTCGTCACTCCGTAAGAGTTAACGGTCTTGACAGCCTTGCTATCAACAAGCTTGATACTCTCTCAGGTCTCGATACACTCAAAATGTGTGTTGCGTACAAGATGCCTGACGGAAGCGTTACAGAAAACTTCCCTCCTACTCTCGAAGGTCTTAATGGCTGTGAGCCTGTATATGAGGAATTTCCCGGCTTCGGCGAGGATATTTCCAAGTGCAGAACATTTGATGAGCTTCCCGAAAACTGCAAGAAGTACATTGCACGTCTCGAAGAGCTTGTCGGCTGTTATGTAAGATTTATCGGCGTTGGCCCTGACAGAACTCAGATTATTGAAAGATAAATAATCTCCTTAATCTTTATTTTACCAAAATTGAGGTGAAAACCATGAACGATGAAAACATTTACGGTATAGGTGAGCAGACAGCTCCGTCAGCACCTGTACTTGATGATATCGAATATGCAGCACCCTCCGCAAAAAATGAGGGTCCGCAGGGTGTAGCTGCACCTGTCCTTGATGATATGGACTATGTTGCTCCTACTGCAAAAAAAGAAGGTCCTCAGGGTGTTTCAGCTCCTGTGCTTGACGAAATTACGGATTATGTCCCGAACTCCGCAAAAAAAGGAGCTCCCACAAATGTTACAGCTCCCGTACTCGATGATAACGCTTATACCGCTTCACCGTCAGGCAACAATGTGCCGACAGAAGCAGAAATAATAGCAGGACTTACTCCCGAGCAGAGAGAAATGTACGACAAGCTTCCACCTGAAAAACAGAAGCAGATTATAGATATGCGTATTGCACAGCTTCAGCAGCAGAATGCTGCTGCAGAGCCAGTAAAACCACCTGTACTTGATGATGAAAACAGCTATACTCCCCCCCCGAAGAAGGAAACTGCGCCTCAGGCATCTGTAACTGCTCCGATTCTTGACGATGAAAACAGCTACACTGCACCTCCGAAAAAGGAGGCTGCACCTCAGGCACCCGTAAGTGCTCCTATTCTTGACGATGAGCCTGCACCTGCAAAATATGTGCCGAAATTCGTTGACGAGGACCTTGAAAAGGCTAAGGCAGAAGGTGCAAAGCGTGCTGTATCCTCTCAGCTTACTTCAAATCAGAAGGATGAAAAGGAAAGCCTTAAAATGATGCTCGCACTTAAGGCTGAGCGTGAGGCAGAGGCTGCTTCAAAAGGCTTCAGACTTCTTGTTGTTCTTGCCTTTATCGGACTTGTCGGTGCCGGATTGTTCTATATGTTCTACTCAGCATCATTCTTTGGTATGTCCTATACGGAAGAAGGCAGTAAGTTTGCTCAGATTATGAACGAATATTCACTCTATTTCGCTATCGGTCTCGGTATATGCGGTGTACTCCCTGTTTCCGGAATTGGCGGTCTTAAATCGCTTACTTCATTTGTTTACCTTATACTGGGCGTTATTCAGGTATTCCCGGGATTCCTGATGATTTCACAGATGCAGGGCAATATGGCTGTTCGTGTACTCCTTTATTTAGGAGCACTGGCTTGTACTGTTATTGTATTTGTAACACTCTCAGCAAGTGAAAACATAGGCTTCTTTTTCAAAAAAGACACAAAAAATTACGCAAGAGATTAAATGTTACTCCCTGTCGTTCAATCGGCAGGGAGTTTTTTCACGTAATTTCACTCAGATGAATATTATACAATGTGCGGAGAAATCTGCACGGAGTTCTCCTGCACAACGAAAGGAGGATATTTATGAACTTCAATCTGTTTGATGATATGGACGGATTAATTCTGCGTGAACGTGAAAACAGTCTGAACCACAGGCATAATCACGGCAGAACAGATAAAAATCACGGCGATATGTCAGGAAATGAAACCGCTTTCCCTTCCCATACCCCGCTTGGAATGGCTTATGTACCGTTTCAGCAGTGGGGAGAGGTTTATCCAGAGGATATTGCCTTTAACTGCGGAACACTCTTTCCTCAGCTGAATTTCCCTTTTGAGAGAGGAGCTGACTGCAATGAATGAACGCAATACGCTTCTGAACAAGATAAAAAAGTATGATTTTGCTCTTAAGGAGCTTAATCTTTATCTTGACACTCATCCGCACTGCCAGAGAGCACTTGCTATGTTCGGAAAATACCGTGAACTTAAAAGAGCCTGCGAGGCCGAGTATAACGAGAAATTCGGTCCCATAACCGCAGAGCAGAGCTGCAATGAACATCACTGGACCTGGATTGACGACCCATGGCCCTGGGAAAGGAGATAATTTATGTGGCAATATGAAAAGAAACTCCAGTACCCTGTAAAAATCAAAAACCCCAACCCCAAGCTTGCTAAGGTTATAATATCTCAGCTCGGAGGTACTGACGGCATAAGGATATAAATAAAGGCAATAAATTACCTGTACCAAAGCTGTACGGTGCTTTCTGACTTTACGTAAACTATACGTTCAACGACAGTACGAATAATCTGATTTTTCAATGCTTCACTTGCATATCCGCTTTCAAGTATGTCGATACAACAAGATAAGCTTCCATGAATGTACTTTTCAGGTGCCTCTGATTTTTCGGCTTCAAGCAGTTTTATAAGCTCATTAATGCTTTTCTGTATATTTTCCTTATTCTGCCTGTATTCATAAAGCGTATCAACTCCTGATTCATAGGCAACCCTTATCCTTTCAAGCTTCTTACGCTCATTTTCAAGAGCGTTAAGCAGAAAATTACTCTCATTTTTCTTTGTACAAGGCTTGACATTTACGTCAAAAACACTGTCTCCAAAATCATTCTTCAGTCTGCCGATTATAGCATCATTCATTTTTTTCAGTGATATTCCGTGAGAAACGTTGCATAATCCCTTAGCATATCGGTGGCATTGCAAACTTTCAGAAGCTCTCTGACGAACAAGCGTACCTCCGCAGCTGTCACATCTTACCAAGCCTTTCAGCATGTATTCCGAAGATTCATTGCGTGAATATCTGGGGTAAATACTTTTGATGTGCAAGAGCTTTTCCTGTACCTCATTGAAAACCGCCTCATCTATCAAAGGCTGATGAGTCCCCTTTACAACCGCTACTTCATCAGAGAACTGATAAAAGCGGTCAGACGTATTCTTCTCCCCGATACGTTTACGTAGCATTCCGATATAAACAGGATTTGTCAGAATGTATTCAACAGTCCTGCCCTCAAAAAGATTTCCCTTTACGCTTCTTATTCCCATTGCATTGAGCTTTCGTGCTATCTGACGTGTACTCATACCGTTCAGAAAATCATAAAAAATCATTTGAACAGCGGCTGAATTTTCCAAATCCGGAATAAACGTCCCCTCACCCGCACGGTAACCAAAAGGTGGCGGTGAAATTACTCCTCCTCTTGAAAATTTCTCGTTCATTCCACGCTTTACTTCCTCTGCAAGATTAAGAGAATAATATTCGTCCATTGCTTCAATCAATGCTTCAATAAGCACCGAAGTTTTATCCTCGCTGAGCTGCTCGGAAACCGATATTACCTCTATTCCGCACTGCTTCCTCAGCATGGATTTATATACAATGCTGTCCTCTCTGTTTCGTGCAAAACGGCTGAATTTCCATATAAGCACTACGTCAAACGGCTTAGGCTTCAGCTTTGCAGTACCTATCATTTTCTGAAATGCAGGTCGCTTTTCCGCACTTCGTCCGCTTATTCCTTCATCGATAAATATGTAATCATCACAAAGGCTGATTCCGTTGTTCTCTGCAAATCTGCGTATTGCTTTAAGCTGACTGTCAGGTGAATACTCCGTTTGTTCATCTGTTGATACACGTATGTATGCCGCTGCACTCTTCAATCAGACCACCCCCATTTATTTTCCTGTGCCATAATATGACATCAGCTCGCATAAAATTACAATGAGGTGATATTATGCCGAAAATCAATCTTAAAGCGGAAAGCTTCATTACAACTGACGGAATGCCTGTTCCCTTTAGTACACTAAATGAAGAAAAACGCAGGGATTACACAAATAATATGCTCAGAAATCTCGGAATGGCAGTAAGTGAGTATTTCAGCGAAAATCCTCAGGAGGCAAATACTTTTTTCAGCAGACAAAAAAAGAACTGACACCGTAAAACAGTGTCAGTTTTTTCTCTATATGAGTTATTATATAAGCCCTGCCTGCTGTTTAGCCGCAGTGAGAGTGTTCCTCATTAGCATTGAAATTGTCATAGGACCTACACCGCCGGGTACAGGTGTGATATAGGAAGCCTTCTTCTCAGCAGATTCAAACTCAACATCTCCGCAAAGCTTACCATTTTCAAGTCTGTTGATACCTACATCGATAACAACAGCACCTTCCTTGACCATATCACCTGTTACAAAATTAGGTCTGCCGACTGCCGCTACGAGAATATCCGCACCAAGACAGATTTCCTTGAGATTCTGTGTTCTTGAGTGGCAGATTGTAACTGTACCGCTCTTATGGAGAAGAAGCATTGCCATAGGCTTGCCCACGATATTGCTTCTGCCGATTACTACACAGCTCTTGCCTGCAATTTCCACACCTGTGCTTGCAATAAGCTCCATAACACCTGCAGGTGTACATGGAAGAAATGCGTAGTCACCTATCATAATCTTACCCACATTCTCAGGATGGAATGCATCCACATCCTTTTCAGGTGAAATTGCATTGATAATTGCTGTTTCATTGATGTGTGCAGGAAGCGGAAGCTGTACGAGAATACCGTTTACTCTGCTGTCACGGTTAAGTACATCTACAAGGTCAAGAAGCTGCTCTTCTGTTGTATTTTCGTCAAGAGCATACTCAAATGACTGGAAACCTACCTCTTCACAAGCCTTTTTCTTGTTGTTTACGTAAACTCTTGATGCGGGATTATCTCCCACGATTACTACTGCAAGACCTACCTTAAGTCCCTTTTCATCTCTGAGCTGTGCTGTCTCAGCAGCAACAGCAGCCTTTACGCTTGCTGAAACCTCTTTACCGTTAATTATCTGTGCCATTTTCTTTTTCCTCCTGTTTGTTTTCTTCTTCTGATTTCTCAGACTCTTCTGCGTCAGTATCGTCATCTTCGAGAATTTTGCATGACTGCTCTTCATCGTCATCCTCTAAATCGCTCTTAGCTCTGTTTGCCGCTTCTTCGAGAAGCTTTTTCGATTCTTCCGTATTTACATAAAGCACAAAGCTCTCAGGGTCACGCTTTACCTTGAAAAGCATAACTATCATAAGTATTATCGCTGTAACAACAAGTACTGCTGAAAGTGCCTGTGAAGCTCTCATATTGCCGAGCATAAGGCTGTCTGTACGCAGTCCTTCTACAACAAATCTCTCAGCACCATACCATGCAAGATAGGTAAGGAAAAGCTGTCCGTCGAATTTTCTGCGTTTAATCATAAGTGTCAGTAAAACTACACCAAGCAGACACCATACAGACTCGTAAAGGAAGCATGGGTGAACTGCATATTTTTCGGATATTTCAATTCCTGCCTGATACATTGAACCGTCAAGGTATGCGGCTTCGTCAATGATTGTCTGCTGAATTGTACCGCCTGTCATCGCAAAAAGGTTATCGGTATTTGTTCCGAAAGCCTCCTGATTTACAAAGTTGCCCCAGCGGCCTATTCCCTGTCCGATAAGGAAGCCGATTACAGCTATATCAAGCATCGGAAGCATCTTAACCTTGCGAATTTTGCAGATGATAAGTCCGACAACAACTGCACCTATAAGTCCGCCGTAAATTGCAAGTCCGCCGCCTCTGAAATTGAAAATACTCTTCCAGTCCCCTGCATAAGAATCCCAGCGGAGAAGCACATAATATATTCTCGCACCGAGTATGCCGCCGATTACACCGCCGATTACCGCATCAATCGCCCTGTCGGGGTCAATTCCGAATTTTTTCATCTTCGGGAAGCAGTACAGCATTGCAAGAATAAGTCCCAGTGTAATAAGAATACCATACCACTGAATTTCAACTCCGAAAACCGTAAAGGCTGTCGGATTTACGTCAAATTCCCAGCCAAGATTCGGGAAAACAATCTTAAACGGGTCAGTTATACGCTCAACTTCCGTCATTTTTTACACCGTCCCTTCCACAACTGACATTACAAGCTTATCGTCAGTCAGTTCATTCTTTATGAATTCAAGACACTCCTCACTTGTAAGCTTCGAAAGTGCATCAATAGTATCAAAAGGTCCTACACCGTCCATGTGAGCATTGATGAAAAGATTGGCAACCGCTTCAACATTGTTAAGCTCACGGATAAGGTTACCGTAAGCAGATTTCTTGATTCGCTGGAAATCCTTTTCGGAAAGACCGCTTTCACATACCCTTGCAACCTCAGCCTTAATTTCATCTCTTACCTTTTCTGGTGAAGAGGACTCTCCGCTGAATATTACAGTAAAATAGCCGTCACCCGTGAAAACCTCTGTGCCGAAGCTTGAATTGATAAGCTGCTGTTTTAATAGTCTCTGATAAAGGTCTGTGGAAACATCCGAGAACATCTCAACAGCTACCATTGCACATACACCCTTTTTGAGTCTTTCCTGTCCGCTGCACGGAACACACTTATATGCAATATTGAATATTGGTGTACCTACAGGCTGTGTTTCTCTGCACTCTGCTGTTACTATTTCTGCAGGTTCATCAGGGAATACCGATTCAAGTCCTTTATCTTCACAAGGCTTAAGGCACTCATCGCATATTGCAAGAACCTCGTCTGCCGAAATATTTCCTGCAATTGCAAGTACCATATTGTTAAGATTATAGAAGGTATTGTAGCATTTATAAAGAAGGTCAGCGTCAATTTCAGCAATACTCTCAACAGTGCCTGCAATATCAATTTTGACAGGATGATTGTGATAGAGGCATCTGAGCATATTGAAGAATACTCTCCACTCAGGATTATCGTTTGTCATCTTGATTTCCTGACCGATAATTCCCTGCTCTTTGTCAACACTTTCCTTTGTGAAATAAGGCTTCTGAACAAAATCAAGAAGAATCTTAAGAGATTCCTTGTAATTCTTTGAACAGCTGAAAAGATAGCATGTCTTGTCAAATGAAGTGAAAGCATTTGCACTTGCACCTGTTTTTGCGTAAAGCTCAAATACGTCGCAGTCCTCGTTTTCAAAAAGCTTATGCTCAAGGAAGTGTGCAATACCCTCAGGGACACAGGTATACTCGCTGTCCTCTCTCATCCTGAACATTGTATTTATAGACCCGTACTTTGTTCCGAAAAGTGCTTCAACAGTACTGAAGCCCTTCATTTCGCTGATATATATATCAAGTCCGCTTGAATGCTTGACGTGAATACAGCTGTCGCCTGTCTGAGGACTTGTGATAATATTTCTCTCCATTATTTCGCCTCCTCCTTATTCAGCATAAGATATACGCTGTCAAGCTTAACCGATTTTGCAGCCTCGATTATACGCTCTCTTGTAACGGCAAGGAAACGCTCATACTGCTGCTGAGGTGTAATAACCTCGCCGTCACACAGACGTTCAAAGTACCAAGAGATATATGAACCTGTTGTATCACCGACACCGCTGAGTGAATTATCAATGCTCAGAAGTGCACTTTCAACCTCTTCATCAGTAAAATTGCCGTTTCTTATTTCATCAAGCTGGAAAAGGATTTCATTTTCAGCCTTCTCGATATTTGCTTTCTCAACTCCGCTGTCTACAAACATTGCAGACTTTGAAGCTATTGTACGGCATGCGCAGTAATAGCAGAGACTGAGCTTTTCACGGACATTTGTAAACAGCTTTGATACGGGAGTACCTCCGTAAATAATGCTCATAAGCTTTACTGCATATAAATCAGTGGAATCTGTCTTGAATGCCATAACCATTTTGCACTGGTTAACGTCTAATTCCTCAGAAGCTCTCTCTACTTCGTCTTTTGCCTTACTGGGATTTTCAAAGCTGTAATCCTTTGATGTACGGCTTATTTTCGAAAATGCATCCTTAATACGTTCCATAACCGCATTGTTTTCCTCAGGTGCTACGTAGAATACCTCTACCCTTGCGGTTTCAAGAAGGTTTCTGTAAGCCTTGTAAGCGGAAGCGGAAGTAACCTTTTCGGCAGATTCCTTTGTATCGTAGCAGGAATTCTCCGCTGGCTCACCTCTGAATGCAATTTCAGCCGCCTTTGCAAGAGCATATCCACGCTTATTGTTGATTTCCGATTCAATCTTATCAAGCAAATCCTTTTTTGTTATATCAAAGGAATCCTTGTCAAACTCACCGTTTTCAGCATTCGGTGCAAAAAGTGCTCCGCATACCATGTCAAGCATTTCACCTGTAACGTCCTCGCCGTCAAAAGCGTACTTATTGCTTATCCATGAGGCATTAACACCAAGAATCTGAATGTCTCCCCTTTTCGTTGCAGATGAACTGAGAGACGCACCATAAAGCTCAGAAAGCTTTTCGCTGAGTGCGGCAAGTGTTTTGTAAGTACCCGTAGAGGTTGTAAGTACTCCCATACCGATTGTATTATCAGCGGCAGTCCCCTTTGCAAGCTCTGTTATAAAACGTATGCTGATTGAATTTGTCTTGAACTTACTGTCGATAACGGTTGAAAAGCCGATATTTCCACCAAGCTCCGTTCTGTTATATTTCATTGGCAGCAACACTCCTATAATAAAAATACACTGATTATTATACCACATTATAACGAAAATTACCATACCATTTTCTAAATTTTCTTAATTTTTCATCTTCAAGGAAATATTTACTATTGCCGAATTATACATTTTGTGCTATAATTATGTAAAATACACATATACGGAGTGATTATTTGTGAAAAAAAGATATATTATCCCTTCTGTAATCTGCGTTGTCATGCTCATTCTCAATATTGCATCACGTCTCAGCACAGACTTTGCAGACTTTTATCTCATGAACATATTCCCGTTTCTGTCTGTACCTATGAGCTTCATAAACGGTATTTTCCCCTTTTCTGTAGGAGAGATACTTATTATTCTTGCGATACTTCTTGTAGTTATAGGCATTCCCCTGACTATAATTCTGCTCATATTCATGAAAAAATCACGAAAAACCATACTTCGTGTATTCAGTCTTTCCGTGCTGTGGATTTTCACCTACATATTCACAACCGAAACCCTCAACTGCTTCATAATGTATCAGTGCACGCCTTTTTCCGAAAGATATTTCGACTCTGACGGCGAGCATTCCCGTGAAGAGCTTATCGAGCTTTATGAGTACCTTATCACAGAATCAAACAAGCTTGCAGAGGAGGTAAGCCGTGATGAGTATGGATATTTCGTGCTTTCCGATGATATTGACAGCAATGCAAAGGAGGCAATGAACAGAGCTTCCGAAGACTATCCTATGCTTTCAGGCTATTACCCCGATGCAAAGCCGATAATGTCCTCATTCTTCATGAGTCAATCCGGTACACTCGGAATTTACTTTCCCTTTTCAATGGAGTCCAACTATAACGACGATATGTGCGAAATCAACCTCCCCAATACAGTCTGCCATGAGTACGCTCACCTTAAGGGTGTGATTCAGGAGGACGAGGCAGGCTTTATTGCATTTATTGCTTCATCACGAAGCGACAGTGCGGATTTCAGATACAGCGGTTTTCTCAATGCACTTGAATACGTAAACAACGATATATGGGAAAATGAAGTCGAGGAAGCCTATGAGCTGAGTGCACAGATTTCCCCTAAGGTTATGATGGACTGGTATCGCTTCCTTCCCGAAACCTACTGGGAAGAGAATGAGGAAAAGGAAATTATTTCTACTGAAACTGTTGACGCTGTTTCAGATGTGGCTACCGATACAACATTAAAGCTGAACGATGTTGAGGACGGTATTGACAGCTACAGCAGAATCGTGAATCTTCTGCTTGATTATTATGCAACTATAAAATAATAAAAAGGACGGTCAGTTGACCGTCCTTTATTGCTGTTATCAGCTTTGTTCACTAAGCATTATAGATACCCTGCTCTGTATATATTCCGCTGTTTCGTCTGCCGTCTGCTCACCTGCAAAGTATGCAATGACCTCTTCCTCACAGATTTTTGCAACGGCTGAATCATAATAATCATTCTGCACTATATCAGCTGTAAGCATGAACTCCTTCAGCATATCGCAGTCCTCTTGAGTAAGGGGCGGTATATCGTTGCCTAAAAACGACTCGTTGATTCCCTGCTTTTTCTGTGCGTCCTCAGCCATTCTGTCAAAGGATTCATTAAGTATATTGAAATTGTGCCATTGTATAACGTCACTGCCTGTTGATTTGTTTTCCTGCTTTAAGCAAAGCTTTATAAACTGCCATGCACCCTCTTTGCATTCACAGGTTTCCATAATAGAAAAGCTGTAATTAAAACGAATCATAGGCTTGCTTTCACCGCTAAGCGGCATTCCGCACAGTGTTACATCCTCGCCGAAATATCCGTATTTATTATAGTTATAGGAGTATAAATATCCGAATTCGGGAATATCAGCCACAAGTGCCATATCATTTCTAAACCATGATGCCTTGTCTCTGTAATAATTATCATGTCCTGTCGGGTCAGCAAATTTATCGGGCATTACCTCTGTTTCAGGGAAGTTGTTGCAGAATTCAAGAATTTCCTTGAATTCGGGAGTGTCAAAATAGCACTCTGCCTTTTCGTAGTCCACGAAATTTTCACCGCCGTTGGCAAGGATATTATATACATATCTCTTTGTATTTTCTCCGTCGCTAAAGTGCATACCCTCAGGGAAGGTGTTGTAAAGCTCAATAAGCTCGTGTGCGGTCATGGTCGGCTTGTCCCAGTATTTCGACTTTATCATAAGCGTACGAAGCTCAAAATAGCTCGGAAGTGCATAAAGCTTTCCGTCACTGCTCTCACAGGCTTTAAGTACATTCGGAAGCACAGTCTGACGGTTTACCTCAGCATCATTCTCCATAAGCTCATAAAGGTCGGTAAATACACCCTTATCGCCTATCTGCTGAACAAACGAATAATCATAATTCATAACGATATCAGGAGCATTTCCTGCTAAAATATCAAGCTTAAGTTGGTCATCGGACTCAATCTTCTGAGTAGAGATAGTATAATCCGTAAATTCCTCATTGAAATCATTGATTTCATCGGTAATCTCTCCCATCTCTCCCCAGTAGCCTAAACTGATTTTCTGCACTTCCTTTATTTCATCGGCTTTCTTACGTACAAAGCGTGAAAGAGAAGATTCTCCGTCCTGTGAATTCTCAACAACAATAAAGCTTCCGTCATCACTGGCAAGGCGGACAGAGCTTCCGTTGGTATTGATACCCGACTCAAGCCAGTCCATTACAAGCCTCAGCTTTCCCTCATCCGTATACCCGTAAAGTCCGTTTGTCTTTCCGATAAAGAAGCGATATTCTCCCGCACCTGTTAAAATTCCGTTTCTTGGTTCTTCTTCAAATATACAGAAGGAATCTGTAAGCTTTTTATTTTCCTTATCAAGCTCGCATACTTCAAAGGTTTCGGGTGTATTGAAAAAGCAGAGAAGCTTTCCGTCACGATCAGGAATTATTCTCATGTAATCAAAGTCAACGGCACTTGTATCAATTTTACCGGTTTCAGCACCTGTTTCCTTGTCAATGAGAAGCAATTCATTTTCAGATGTAGAGATAAGCAGATTTTTTTCGTCCCATACCATCAATGGACATAAAGTCGATAAAAAATTATTATCATCCTCGTTTACAAAGTCTGTCAGTGCGTCAAGATGTACCGATGAAATAATTTTGAAGTCCTTGTCGTAGTGCACGAGGTACACCTCAGTATTTTTTGCTGCATTGTATGCATCGTAATCAAAGCTTTCATCATAGCTTTCGGGTGCAGTCATACCACCGTAGGTAGTATTAGTAAGCAGGGCATAAACAGTACCGTCACTTTCGGGGGCATATTCAAAACTGTTGATATCGTCATTGCTGCACTCAGACGGAAGCTGTGGGTTTAGTGTGGTATAACTGCTGAAATTACTGTCAGTAACAGACTGATACAGTTTTGTCGGGTCACTCATGGTTACAAGAAACCTGTCTTCACCAAGAGACTGAACTCCTCCTACATAAGTACCTTTTTCGGGAGTCAGGAGACTTTCAGATTTGAAAGCTGTTATTTCGTCGGAGGGTTCTTCCTCGACTTTCTGTGAAACTTCTCCGCTTTGACTCTGTGACTGCTGTGAGGTGACTTTATCGGAAGCCGTACCATCATTTTTACAAGCTGTGAACGACGCACATAGTGTCATTGCAGATAAAAATGCAATTAATTTCTTCATAATGTTTCCTCCTTTTCCGCCTGTGAAGGCTTCTGATATGTAGTGTCATTAAGAGCGGAAAAAGACGAAATTATTTTTTAAATCTACGTTTTCAACAAGTTTCCATATCAGATTTCGTGCTATAGCAACAAAAAAGGCGGACACTGTCCGCCAAAATCATATTATGCCGCAGTCTGTGTGGTCACGGCTTCTGTAGTCTGTACCTCTGAAGTGTTCTCTGTCGAAGACTGTGTGTCCGTCTGAGTACCTGTAATTTCCGTTACTTCTGTAAATGTAATCATAAGGTCATTGTTTGGCATTGCAAAGGATACCATTTTACCGTCCTTGTCAACGGTAAGAACGTACTCTCCGCCTTCAAGCTTGCCCTCTATCTCAAGCATACCGTCCTTTTCAGTGCCTGAAAGCTCTTCATTCTTTGCAAGGCTGTCTACTGCCGAAATGAGATTGAGCATCATTGCCTTTACGGGAAGTGCGGTCTGCGGAACGGAAAAACTGAGCCCCTTATAGGATGCCTCTACACCGTCCTCACCGAATGCAAGCTTAACACCACTGAGAGTATTGGGTGAATCAAACTCTATCTCCCACATACCGTCACCGAAGCGTTTAATCGTACCCGATGCATCAAGATCTCCGATTGTAACAGAAACAGCCGCCTGAAATGTACTGCCGAGTCCGTTGGGTTTTGTTCCTTCGTTTTTCCCCGTAACCGAACACGCAGTCATAAAGGCAGCTGTTAAGATTGTTACAGCGAATGCAATAAGTCTTTTCATAATAATTTCTCCTGTCTGAAATATATAAATGACTTTTTACATCCCATTCGCTGTTGTATAGCGAAGTTAATTAAACTTCATTTTCTTTGATGAACATAAATGCATCGGGCAGTGCATTCACAAAATCACTTGGCAGCATAGCTGTCTCAGTGTGTGATTCTGCGGTAATATCACCTGCAAGTCCGTGAACGTAAGCCGCATATCCTGCCGCATCAAAAGCGTCATAGCCTTGTGCAAGGAAGGATACAACGATTCCCGAAAGAACGTCACCGCTTCCGCCTCTGCTCATACCGGGATTTCCCGTAGAGTTTACGGCAGTATAATGCGAGTCTGCAACAAGCGTTCCTGCGCCCTTGAGAAGAACAGTAACACCATACTTTTCAGCAAATCCCTCTGCCGAAGCAAATCTGTTCTCTGTTACCTCATCATTTTCACAGCCCAGCAGACGTGCCATTTCACCGATATGAGGTGTAAGCACAATGTCTGTCTGCTTCTTTAGTAACATATCTATGTCCGAAGCTATGCAATTTATTCCGTCCGCGTCAATAATTACGGGACATTTTGCATTTTCTATCACAAATCGTGTCATTGCAATTGTATCGGGAGTTACTCCCATTCCACATCCGATAAGTACTGCGTCTGCACGCTCAAGCTCCTGCTCAATCAGCTTCTTGTTTGAATCAAAGAGAAGGAAGCCATAATCGTCACTTTCGAGTGGAAGGAAAGTAGCTTCAGGAGCAAGTACTGCAGCTGTATTTACACTTTCCTCAGGAGAAGCAAGACATACAAGCCCTGAACCGCTTCTGAGTGCTGCAAGTGTTGAAAGTGCAGCCGCACCTCTCATTCTCGCACTTCCCGTAATTGAAAGAACACGTCCGAACTGAGTCTTATGAGCATCGGGACGGCGTGACGCAGGGAAATCACCGAGTGCCTGCCTGTCAATAAGAGAGTAAAGACGCTCATTATCGGGAATTATATATGCCGAATCGGGGAGTCCGAGACTGAGAACCTTAATTTTACCGCAGTATGATTTGAGAGGATACTGGGTCATACCTGTTTTTAACGTTCCGAATGTCAGTGTTTCGTCTGCCTTGAATGCACCCTCCGCAACGGCACCTGTTGCACAGTTTCCGCCGCTCGGCACGTCAACAGCAAATCGGTATGCATTCTTGCCCGCCGCAAGAAATGCTGCAATTTCTTCATCAAGTGTACCGTGAAAGCCTGTACCGAATACACCGTCGGCAATAACATCGGCACTTTCAATAGCCTTCATTACACGGGTTACACGTTCTTTTTCTTCGAGAAGGATTTTTTCGAGAGGGGTAAGGTCCTTCCGGTCCTTTTTGCTTATCGCTTTTATATCGTTACTGTCCTGAGAAAAGGACATATAACTCAGTTCAGCCGCCTCTATAGCAGCTTTTACATTTTCGCTTCTGTAAGCCTTGATAACCTTTACATGGTCCTTCGGCATTCTTTCATAAGCAGCAATAGCAATCTTAGTCTGAGGCTTTCCGCAGAGGTTTACAACAGTAACGCTGTAGCCTCTGAAAACAAGTCTGCTTGCCGCTACAAAGCAGTCGCCGCCGTTATTGCCTGAGCCTGCGAGAAAGACTACCGATTTCTTTTCGGGGTCGCCTTCAATCTCACTGCGGCAGTACTCATCAATAACATTTGCAAGAGCAGAGCCTGCGTTGTACATCAGCTGCTCCCGTGAGATACCGTACTTCGGAGAACCTGATTCAATTTTCTTCATTTGCTGGGGTGAAACAATTTGCATAATTATACCTCCTGTCAGTATGTATTTTTAATAGTGACACCACTAAAAGTAACAATTTAAATCTGATTTCTCAGCTTTGCGGGTAAAAACTTGCTTATATTTTCAAGCATTCTTTCATCAGGGGAAAATACAAGACGTGTTGAGCCGTACTCTTCATGAGCAAAGTCCGCATAATATTCATGAGAAGCAATATTATCAGACGTGAGCACAACTGTCATATCGTCAGTTTCGGGAATATCATCTGTATATTTTCCGAATGCGGTGAATTTTCTTACCTCCGCAGTTATAAGCTCTGTTCTTTTTCTCTTTGCGATAATCTTGTCTACATCAAGCTCACCGTTTGTAAATGTATATTCATATTCAACGTCAAGGCTCTGAATTGTGGTCACAATAATGTACACCGCCGCAACCGCAAGCAGAAATCCGAGAATTGAAATAAGACTTCCTAAAAAAGCAACAGATACCGCAAGCAGAAGAAGGGTTACCGCAATTCCGCCGAAAATAACCACAGTCCTCTTAACATTATCAGATGAGGTGCGCTGACGCTTTACAAGCTGCTCTGAAAAATTATCCATCATAATAAATTAACTCCGTTTTCTCCGCCGATACGGCTGTATTTTAGGTAATACCGCACAGAGTTTGTACGAAAGATATGCAGTCAGATTTTTCGTCAGATTGTATAGAACTTCCGCAGGCATACTGACGTATGTCAAGGAAGTTATGTGCAAGATGGCGGAAAATATGCAAGTAGATTTCGTACAAAGTCGTAAGACGGGCTTTGTGCGGTGTTGCCTTAAGTTTCTGCGAAAAGATTAAATCAATTTCTTCTGCCCATTGGACAATATTAATATAACTTTCACCGCAAAAACACTGTCTATAAATATAATATCACAAATTTTTGTGAATTTCAATAAAACTCTTGATTTTTTTTTATTTTAAGTTTATAATAATTATAACATGATGACTGAGAGAGTAAGCTGTGTCGAATTTTGTATCTCCCGAGAATGACCGCATTGGCTGTGAACGGTCTGATACAGGCATCTGCCGAATTTCACTCACGAGTGGCGTGCTTTAAAGTGTACATATTTTCTGTATTATCGAGTAGAGTACGACGTAGGTCTGCGTTAAAGACAAGAGAGTGTCGGCTCTCCTGACTGATAGGTGGTTATAAGCAAGGTTAAGTCTTGTCCTGTTGGGCAGGACTTTTTTATATGCCTGCACGTAAATACTGCGGTTCACAATGAATTGTAGGGGCACCCCTTGCGGTTGCCCGAAGCGTACATGAACAATCCAACGGGCGACCGCAAGGATAGCCCCTACAGAATGCTTTCATACATTTCTGCGAATCCGTAAAAGATATTATTTATGAGGTGATTTAATTGAAACAGCAGCTGGAAAAAATTGAAGTGCTTGCGAAAGAGGAGCTTGCCTCCTGTACGGAAATCAAGGCACTTGACGACCTGAGAATCAAATATCTCGGTAAAAAAGGTGAGCTTACCGCTATCCTTAAGCAGATGGGAAAGCTTTCCGCAGAGGAGCGTCCTGTAATCGGACAGCTTGCAAACAAGGTAAGAGCAGACATTGAAGAGGCTCTTTCTGAGAAGCTTACTGCACTTAAGGCAAGTGCACAGGCAGCAAAAATCAAGGAGGAGTCAATTGATATTACTCTTCCCGGCAAGAAGCAGACTATAGGCAAGCTTCATCCTATGACTATTGTTGAAAATGAAATCCGTGACATCTTCATGGGTATGGGCTTTGATATTGCTGACGGTCCTGAGGTTGACGACGACTACCATGTTTTCGAGGCTCTCAACCTTCCTCCGGACCACCCCGCAAGAGATACTCAGGATACTTTCTATATCAATGACAAGATTCTACTCCGTACTCAGACCTCATCTGTACAGGTTCACGTTATGGAGAATCAGAAGCCTCCGATTCGTATTATCTCTCCCGGAAGAGTTTACAGAAGTGACGCCGTTGACGCTACACACTCCCCTATCTTCCACCAGATTGAGGGACTCGTTGTTGACAAGGGTATCAAGATGAGTGACCTTAAGGGTACTCTCGAAACTCTTATGAAGAAGATTTACGGCAATGACTGCAAGCTTCGTTTCCGTCCCCACCACTTCCCCTTCACTGAGCCAAGCTGTGAGGTTGATATAAGCTGTTATATGTGCGGCGGCAAGGGCTGTTCCGTATGCAAGGGCGAGGGCTATATCGAGCTTCTCGGTGCAGGTATGGTTCACCCGAAGGTTCTCGAAAACTGCGGTATTGACAGCACTGTTTACTCAGGCTTTGCATTTGGTCTCGGTCTCGAAAGAATGGTTACTGCACGTTACGATATTAACGATATGCGTCTCCTTTACGAGAATGACGTGAGATTCTTAGAGCAGTTCTGATTATCAATAATTATACTATATATTCTTCTTATACGTACGGAGGTAAATTATGAATTTATCAATGAAATGGCTCGGCGACTACGTTAAGGCCGATATGCCTATAAAAGATTACTGTCACGCTCTTACAATGAGCGGTTCAAAGGTTGAGGGCTACGAAATCGAAGGAAGCGAAATCACTAACGTTGTAGTGGGTAAGCTCCTTTCCGTTGTTCCTCACGAAAATTCCGACCACCTTGTTGTTTGTCAGGTTGAGGTGGGCAAGGAAGCTCCCATTCAGATTGTAACAGGTGCTTCAAACGTTAACGCAGGCGATATTATTCCCGTTGCT
>SVNJ01000035.1 GCA_015066955.1 Ruminococcus sp.
ATGCCAAGCCGTAATGCACGTCATGCAACCGTATTCACATGGAGCGGTATAATGCACCTGAATAATAAATGCTACGAAACTGACCCGAGACCAATTGACGAAGAATGTGATTGTCCTGCATGCAGAAACTTCACAAGGGCTTATATCCGTCATCTTTTCAAGGCTAAAGAACAGCTTGCAGGACGTCTTGCGGTTGTCCATAATCTGTATTTCTACAATACACTTACAGAAAAGATACGTGAAGCACTTGATAACGGCACGTTTGAGCAGTTCAGAAGTAAGTATTCTGTCTTATTGGCAACAAGAATATAATACGGAGGATATACCGAATGAAAATCGCAATATTCGACCTTGACGGCACCCTTGCAGACACGCTTGCAGACCTTGCTGATGCAGTAAATAACGGACTTGAACATCTCGGTTACCCCGTCCATCCTTACGAAAGCTATAAAACATTTGTCGGAGACGGAGTGCAGAAGCTTTGTTATCGTGCTTTGCCCGATGATAAGAAGGATGAAACGGAGAAGCTTCATGAGCTTTTCAGAGAATATTACAACGTACATTTTCTTGATAAAACAACTCTTTATCCCGGAATAAAGGAAACGCTTGCAGAGCTGAGCAACAGCGGCGTATTTCTTGCCGTTGCCACAAACAAACCTCAGGACTTTGCATTAAGAATTATCGAAAAACTTCTCCCTGAAACTAACTTTGTTAAAATACTCGGAGGATGTTCTGAACGTGAAAAAAAGCCTGACCCCACAATAATCCATGAGATAATTGACGAATTGCCTATCGGAACAAACGCATACATGATTGGCGACAGTGATGTTGATATCAGGACAGCAAATAACGCAGGAATAGCCTCTGTAGGATGTTTATGGGGATTCCGTACAGAAAAAGAGCTTTCTGACGCAGGTGCGGATTATATTGCCGAAAAACCGTCTGACATTGCAGATTTTATTATACGATGAACAAAATGTACAATTATTTCAGCTTCGGGTATTGACAAATATAATTAATTGAGGTAAAATATTATTATATGTATTTTCTGCAATTACCCGGAAAATTCCAAAATAAAGTAAAGGCGGTAAATAAATGAGTTTTATCAGCAGAATTTTCGGTTCGTACAGCACAAAAGAGCTTGCTCGTATCGAACCTATAAAAAATAAAGTACTTGACCTTGATGAAGAGTATCAGAAGCTTTCTGATGCTGAGCTCAAGGCTAAGACTCAGGAATTCAGAGACAGACTTGAAGTCGGTGAGACTCTCGATACTGTTCTCCCTGAGGCTCTTGCAACTGTAAGAGAGGGTGCGTGGAGAGTTCTCGGCAAGAAGCCCTACCCTGTTCAGATTATCGGTGCTATCGTTCTTCATCAGGGACGTATCGCTGAAATGAAAACAGGTGAAGGTAAAACACTCGTTGCCTGTGTTGCTTCATACCTTAATGCCCTTTCCGGCAAGGGTGTTCACGTTGTTACAGTTAACGACTACCTCGCTAAGACTCAGGCAGAGGAAATGGGTAAGGTTCTCAGATTTCTCGGTCTTACAGTAGGCTGTATTCTTCACGGTCTTAATAACGAACAGCGTCGTGCAGCTTACAGATGTGATGTTACATACGCTACAAATAATGAGCTTGGATTTGATTATCTCCGTGATAACATGGTTATTCATAAAGAAGACCGTGTTCAGCGTGCTCCTAACTTCGCTATCGTCGATGAGGTTGACTCAATTCTTATCGATGAGGCACGTACTCCCCTTATCATTTCAGGTCGTGGAGACAAGTCAACAGAGCTTTACAGTATAGTTGACAGATTTGCTAAAACTCTTACCGCAACAACTGTCGTTGAGGTTGACGGCAAACAGGATCAGGACGAAATCAACGATACTGCTGATTATATTATTGACGAAAAGGCTAAGTCAGCTACAATTACTCAGAGAGGTGTAAAGAAGGCTGAGGCTGCATTCAATGTAGAAAACCTTATGGACCCCGAGAATATGACTCTTCTCCACCATATCAATCAGGCTATAAAAGCAAACGGTATCATGAAGAATGATATTGACTATGTTGTTAAAGACGGAGAAGTTATCATTGTTGATGAGTTTACAGGTCGTCTTATGCACGGTCGTCGTTTCAACGACGGTCTCCATCAGGCTATCGAGGCTAAGGAAGGCGTTAAGATCGCCCGAGAATCAAAAACTCTCGCTACAATTACTTTCCAGAATTTCTTCCGTCTCTACAATAAGCTTTCCGGTATGACAGGTACTGCTATGACTGAGGAAGCTGAGTTCAAGGAAATCTATAAGCTTGACGTTATCTCTATTCCGACTAACAAACCCGTTGTTCGTATAGACCATAACGACCAGATTTACAGCTCTGAAAAGGGTAAGTATTACGCTATTATCGATAAGATTGTAGAGTGCCACGAAAAGGGCCAGCCTATCCTTGTAGGTACAATCTCAATCGAAAAATCAGAGCTTCTTTCCGCAATGCTTAAGAGAAAAGGTGTAAAACACGAGGTTCTCAATGCTAAGCATCACGCAAAGGAAGCTGAAATTGTTGCTCAGGCAGGTAAATACGGTGCTGTTACTATCGCTACAAACATGGCCGGTCGTGGTACCGATATTATTCTCGGTGGTAACGCTGAGTTCCTTGCAAAGGCTGAAATGAGAAAAAGAGAAGTTCCCGAAGAGATTATCACTGAGGCTATCGGCTTCGCTGATACCGATAATGCTGAGATTCTCGAAGCAAGAAAGCTTTATCAGGAACTTTATGATAAATATGACACAGAGGTTAAGGAAAAGGCTGTTAAGGTTAAGGAAGCAGGCGGTCTTTATATCCTCGGTACAGAGCGTCATGAGTCAAGACGTATCGACAATCAGCTCAGAGGTCGTTCAGGCCGTCAGGGTGACGTCGGCGAAAGCTGCTTCTTCCTTTCTGTTGAAGATGATCTTATGCGTATTTTTGCCGGTGAGCGTCTTGAGAACATGATGAAGACCCTCAACGTTGAAGAGACAATGCCTATCGAAAGCAAAATGCTCACTAAGATTATTGAGTCCTCACAGAAGAAGGTTGAAGGCAGAAACTTCAGCATCAGAAAGAACGTCCTCAACTACGATGACGTTATGAATACTCAGCGTGAAATCATCTACAAGCAGCGTTCACAGGTTCTTGACGGTGAGGATTTACATGAAACTATCCTCGATATGATGGACGAGTTTATTGCAAGCACTGTTAACTCTTACCTTATTGACGAGGACGTTAAGGATGAGTGGAACATCATCGGACTTAAGGACCGTTTCCTCGGATGGCTTATCGGACCTGAGGATCTCTCTTTTGAAGACGATGAGCTTCAGAGCGTTTCAAGACAGGATATTATTACTGCTCTTACCGATAAGGCTAAGGAAATTTATCAGGCTAAGGAAGATGAATACGGCTCAGAGGTTATCCGTGAGCTTGAACGTGTAATTCTCCTTAAGGTTGTTGATACTAAGTGGATGGCTCACATCGATGATATGGATGAGCTTAAAAAAGGTATCGGACTCCGTGCATTCGGTCAGAAGAATCCTGTTATTGAATACAGATACGAAGGTTTTGAGATGTTCGACGCAATGGTTGAGTCTATCCGTGAGGATACAGTTCGTATGCTTCTTACTGTTAAGCTTCAGAAGAATGCTATGCCCCAGCGTGAGCAGGTTCAGAAGCCAGATGCTCCTAATGCAGGTTCCGGTGACGGAAGCTTTGACGAGACAGTTCGTTCAAAGAAAGTCGGTGACAATGACCCATGTCCGTGCGGAAGCGGCAAAAAATACAAGAAGTGCTGCGGCATGAATAAGGACTAATATATTTTACAGCCTGTCGCTTCGGCAGGCTGTTCTTTATAGAATATTGAGGTGATTTTATGAGCAGTTACAGCGTATTTGCACGATATTACGATGATTTAACAGCAAATATCGACTACAAAAAGCGTGCTGAGTATTTCCACAGCATAATTAAAAAACACAAAACTACAAAAGAAAATATTCTGCTTGATCTTGCCTGCGGTACGGGAAGCATTTCCGAGGAAATGGCAAGGCTTGGATATGATGTTATCGGTGTTGATTATTCGGATGAAATGCTTGGTATTGCAATAGAAAAAAAATTCAACAGCAGTCTGCCGATTCAGTATTTACGTCAGGATATGAGAAATATTGACATGTTCGGCACAGTCGATATTACAATTTGTGCCCTTGACAGTATCAATCATCTTGATAATATTGATGATGTACGCAGTGTTTTTTCAAGGGTTTCGCTCTTCGCAGAACCCGACGGTCTATTTATATTCGATATAAATACAGTCTATAAGCACAGAAATATTCTTGCAGACAATACATTTACGTACGAAACTGATGATTTATACTGTGTGTGGGAAAACACGTATAACCCTCAGAATAATGAAATAAAAATCAATCTTGAATTTTTTGAACGTCAGGAAAATGGTTTATACGAAAGAAGCACTGAGTCCTTTTCCGAAAAAGCTTATGATTGTGAATTAATTGAAAGCTTATTATCGGAATGTGGCTTTGAAATACTCGAAAAATTAGGCGATGATACTTTCACTCCGCCTATTGATACTACACAACGTATAGTTTATTGTGCAAGAAAGATTAATCAGGAGGTAAAATAATGGGAAAGCTTCACAGAGTTATTTCTGCTGACGGTTCAGCCTTTGCTGCTGTACTTGATGCTAAGGATATAGTTTCGGAAATTGAAAAAATTCATAAAACCTCTGCTGTAGTTACAGCAGGTCTCGGTCGTCTTACAATTGCCGCTTCACTTATGGGATATATGCTGAAAGGCGAAAACGACAGCATTACACTAAGAATTGATGCAGACGGTCAGACGGGGCAGCTTATTGCTGTTTCAGATAGTCGTGGCAATGTAAAAAGCTGCGTTACGAATCCTGTTGTTGAAATTCCGCTTAACAGTATTGGTAAGCTTGATGTTGCCGGTGCAGTTGGTAAAAACGGTACACTTTCTGTTGTTAAAGATTTAGGTCTGAAAGAGCCGTATGTTGGTGTTATTCCACTTGTATCGGGTGAAATTGCGGAGGATATTGCGGCGTACTATGCTGAAAGTGAACAGATTCCTACCGTTTGCAGTCTCGGTGTACTTATCAATCCGGACCTTACAGTTAAAGCCGCAGGCGGATTTCTGATTCAGCTTCTCCCCTTTGCTGATGAAAAATGTATTGATATCATCGAAAAAAATATCGCTAATCTCCCTCCTGTATCGGCAATGTTTGACAGCGGAAAAACTCCTGAGGAAATTGCAGACTTGCTTCTTGAGGGTCTCTCCCCTGACCCGCTTGATTCTGCTGAACCCGTTTATCAGTGTGACTGCAGTCGTGAACGTACTGAGAAAATTCTTATCAGTATCGGTAAAAACGAACTTGACGAAATTGCCGCTGAAGGTAAGGATACTTCAGTATGCTGTCATTTCTGCGGAAAGGAATATAACTTTTCACCTGATGATATTCGAGTACTCAGTGAATCGGCAAGTAACTAAATAAAATGTAAAACACCTGCAAATGAAATTTTCATCTGCAGGTGTTTTTGCATATCTTTTATTACTGGAATACAGCAAGGAGGAATCCGGCAGCAATAGCTGAACCGATAACTCCGGCTACGTTAGGACCCATAGCGTGCATGAGAAGGAAGTTCGAAGGATTAGCCTTCTGACCTTCAATCTGAGAAACACGAGCTGCCATAGGTACTGCTGAAACTCCGGCTGAACCGATGAGCGGATTGATTTTGCCGCCTGAAAGTTTGCACATAAGCTTTCCAACGAGAAGTCCTCCAATTGTTGAGAAGCAGAAAGCAGTAAGTCCAAGAATTACAATCTTTATTGTTTCAAGTGAAAGGAATCTTGAAGCTACTGTTGTTGCACCAACAGAAATTCCGAGGAATACAGTAACAATGTTCATAAGAGCATTCTGTACTGTATCGGAAAGACGTGCGGTAACTCCACATTCTCTCCAGAGGTTACCAAGCATGAGACAACCGATAAGTGGAGCAGTTGAAGGAAGGAGAAGAATAATAAAAATAGAAACGATAATCGGGAAAATTATCTTCTCAGTCTTTGTAACTTCTCTGTTCTGCTCCATCTTTATTGCACGTTCTTTCTCTGATGTGAGAAGACGCATAAAGAAAGGCTGAATCATCGGGATAAGTGCCATATATGAATATGCGGCAATAGCAATAGGTCCGAGAAGCTCAGGAGCAAGTCTTGTTGTAAGGAAGATAGCTGTCGGTCCGTCAGCACCGCCGATGATACCGATAGAAGCTGCCTGATTTCCTGTAAATCCGAGACATACCGCTCCGAAGAATGCAAGGAATACACCAAGCTGTGCAGCTGCACCGAGAAGCAGGCTCTTAGGGTCTGCAATAAGCGGACCAAAGTCTGTCATTGCACCTACTCCAAGGAAAATAAGTGAAGGATAAAGACCTGCCTTAACACCTATGTAAAGAATGTCAAGGAAGCCGCCGTTTGCCATGATGTTTCCGTAACTGTGATAGAACGGACTGTCATGGTCAAGGAATGCGTCCCATAGCTCAGGATGATAAAGTGCATCCGCCGAACTTGAACCGTCAATAAAGAAGTTTGATACGTTTACAAGAAGACAACCGAACGCAATACCTACGAGAAGCAATGGTTCGAATTTTTTCACAATACCGAGATAAAGAAGAACACAGGCAATACCAATCATTACAAGATTCTTCCAGCCACCATCAGCAAGGAAGCTTGCAAATCCTGAGTCATTCCATAATCTCTGAAGGGTTTCAAGAACATCCATCTTATCCCCTCCTTATGCAAGAACGATAAGCGGTGTGCCTGTTTCAACAACTGCACCCTTGCTTGTAGCGACCTGAACTACTGTTGCATCCTTAGGTGCAACGATTTCGTTTTCCATTTTCATAGCTTCAAGGATTACAAGAATCTGGCCTGATTTAACCTTGTCGCCTTCCTTAACATCAACTCTGAGAATATTACCGGGCATAGGAGCGTTAACTGTCTCACCTGCTGCAAGATTTACAGGAGCGGCAGGAGCTGCAGCTGGTGCAGGAGCTGCTGCGACAGCAGTAGCAACAGGTGCGGGAGCTTCCTTAGCAGGAGCAAGAGCTTCGTATTCATCAAGAAGTACTGCCTTTCCTGCTTCTACCTCAACCTCGTATGTCTTACCGTTAAGAGTAACTTTATACTTCATAATTATTTTACCTCCTTAATTGAAATGAAATGCAGTTCATTAAGCGGCTTCTGCATTTTATCGGCTACAATTGCCATAATCATTGCTGCTTCCTTATCGGGAACATCAAAAAGCTTTACGTGTCCTGCAGAACCCGGAGCAAGCTTGGGTGCTTCAGCAGGAGCAGCATTCTCAGCTGGTTTTGATGCTTCTTCAGCAGCCTTTGCCGCTGCAGCCTTTGCGTCTTTTGACTTGAAAATTGCACCGATAATGCTAATAACAATCATAAGTGATATAAGGCCGACAAAAACTACGGCATAGCCGAAAACAGCTGTTACTGCAGCATCACCGATGTTGATTTTTTCACCTGAAGCTACGGAAGCTGCTGCCAATGTAAGTTCATTCAACATTTTACAGCCTCCTTACATTTCTTCAATTGTGTATACTGCTTCATTTTCTTCCTTTGCCTTGCGGTCCTTAAGGAACTTTACAGTCTGGTCAGGATAGCAGATATAGCTCATGATATCTTCTTCGCAGCGTGCAAGGTCACCGAGTGCCTTCTTAGCCTCAGCAAAATCCTCACCTGTACGCTTCATATCTTCATCACGGCAATCAACAGGTTTGCTGTCACCGAGAACCTTTTCAATAAGCTCATCACTGATAGGTGCAGGAGCAATACCGTACTCACCCTTGATGTAGTTCTTTACTTCCTTTGAGATGTTCTTGTATCTCTCACCAACGAGAACGTTAGTAACAGCCTGATTACCTACCATCTGTGAAAGAGGTGTTACAAGCGGAGGATAGCCTAAGTCCTTGCGTACGTTAGGAATTTCAGCAAGAGCAGCATCAAACTTATCCATAGCCTTCATGTCTGTAAGGTTTGCGATCATATTTGAAAGCATACCGCCCGGAACCTTGTAAACAAGCGCCTGAGCGTCAGTTGCAAGGCTCTTTGGATTAAGCTGACCGTTATCTACGTACTTCTGCTTGATAGGCTTGAAGTAGTCGTTAACCTTATTGATGATATCCTCATTAAGTCCTGTTTCAATTCCGTACTGCTGCATTGCATAGTACATTGTCTCAGTTGAAGGCTGTGAAGTACCGCCTGAGAAGCAGGAAGCAGCTGTATCAATAACATCAATACCTGACTCGATAGCTTTAAGGATAGTCATGTAAGCCATACCTGTTGTACAGTGAGTATGAAGAATAAGAGGCATGTCACCTACTGCATCCTTGATGCCCTTAATGAGGTTTTCAGCTTCGTATGGTGACATTGTACCTGCCATATCCTTAAGGCAGATAGTCTGGAAGCCCATGCTCTTAAGCTCCTTACACATTTCGATATACTTGTCTACTGTATGTACAGGGCTCTGTGTGTATGAAATACATCCTGAAGCAACAGTCTTGGGTGTTGCGTACTTTAATGTAGCTTCAAGAGCAGTCTTGATATTGCGGAAGTCATTGAGAGCATCAAAAATACGGATTACATCAATACCATTTTTGATTGAAAGCTCGATAAACTTTTCTACAACGTCATCATGATAATGCTTGTAGCCAAGAAGATTCTGTCCTCTGAGAAGCATCTGGAGTTTGCTGTTTGGAAGATTCTTTCTGAGATTTCTAAGACGCTCCCACGGATCTTCTCCGAGGTATCTGAGACATGAATCAAATGTAGCTCCACCCCAGCATTCGATTGAGTAGTAGCCTGCCTTGTCCATGTCAGCAAGTATGCCCTCGTAATCCTTGTACGGAAGACGAGTAGCCATCAGTGACTGGTTTGCATCACGCAAAACGGTTTCGGTAAACTGAACCTTTCTCATAATTTATAAACATTCCTTTCGTTAAGCTCAGCTTTATGCTAAGCCCGATTTTTGTTTAACAGAATTGCCCGAGTATATTTATTGGAGGGTGCTTTACTGCACTATCAGGAGAGGCTATCACACTTCCCGAATTACATTTAACAATAAATATGTGTCCGAACGCACTCATATTGTAATTATAACATATTTTCTTAGAAATTTCCACTATTTTTTTCAATTTTATAAAATTAATTCTTATTTACTGCAATAGTGATAAAATTATAACTATTTATACACGTCGATTTTGTATGTAAAAAAACAGAACGCTGCCTAAGCAGCGTTCTGAATGATATTATCTGAAAAGAATAATCAGGAACTGTGATACAAGCACCACTGAAATAAGTGCTACAGGATATGTTGCTGCGTATGCGGAAGCAACATTTTCTGTACCTGCTGTATTGATCAATGTACCAAGTGCAGGAGTTGATGTCATACCACCTGTAATAGAACCGAGATTGTTGAGGATACTCAGCTTGAGTACATACTTTGCAAATAAGAAACCGACAATCATAGGGATAATTGTCATAATGATTCCGTATACAAAGTAAATAGACTCAAAGTACTTAACAAAGCTTGCGCCGCCTGCTACACCTGCACCGATAAGGAAAAGCATAAGACCAAGCTCTCTGAACACCTTGAGTGTTGCAGGCTTGGGTGATACGGAAACAGGTCCGATGTGTGCAAAGTGTCCGAGAACAAGTGAGACAAGGAGACATCCGCCTGTAGTTGTAAGCGAGAAATTGCCTATCTTAATTGAACCGAAGAATATACCCAGAATTGCAGCAAGTGCAAATGGCATAAGTCCGAATTCATCCATTTCAATAAGCTTGCCCTTGTATTCCTTCTTTAAAGAGGATGATTCAGCAACCACAAGATTTTTTCGCTCCTCTGCCATGTTAACCTTAAGCATTTTAGGTACTATCTGAACAAAAAGAACTACACCGATAACTCCGAAGAGATATGCTATTCCATGTCCTACAGATACAAGGTCTTCAAGTGCAGGATCAACTGTAGCCTTTGCCGCAGAGAATGCCGGTGTACTTGTAAGTGAACCAGAAAGAAGTCCTACAAGCATAGCTGAAAGCTCTTCAAGTGAAAGGTCTGTAAAATTCTGTCCCACAAGAATACAGCCTGCACAGGAAAGTCCACCCATAACAATTACTACAAGCGCAAGAAGCACGTAAGATTTGAAGTTCTTTTTAAAATTACCGAAGAAATTAGGACCTGCAATGAAACCAACTGATGTTACAAAAAGGATAAGTCCCATATTTTCAACGATTTTAAGAGCATTTGATACGTATGAAGCATCTGCAACCATAAGATTATCGGAAAGATTATCATAGAAGAAGCAGCCATAAAGAAGTGCTATGATAAATACACCTGCATCACCGAGTGATACGCCCTTAATGGTGATTCTACCAAATACATAGCCTACCGCTGCAATTGCAAATACTGTAAACATAAGGAAACCAATTGACTGTATAGAGATAACTCCGTCAAATAAATTCATTTGTTTTAATACCTCAAACTTTCTGTTATAAATATATTCGTTACAAAACCTGTAACCGCATTATCAGCGGAACAGGTTTGTAATGTCGGTAATTATTTACTTTTTCTTGCGTACTTCGGAAGAAGCATAGGAGACGCTGTTTCAGTTTCAATTCCGGCTTCTGAAAGCTGTGAATCAAACTTTGATATATGGTCAAGTGTAAGCTTCTGAGGAACATCACATTCCTTAGCTTTAGCAGCTGCATGAATACCTGCGTTTCTGCCGAATACAATAACATCGAGAAGCGAGTTACCCATGAGTCTGTTTCTGCCATGAATGCCACCGACAACCTCACCCGCTGCATACAGATTCTCAACATCTGTCATACCATCGGGAGTAATGTCAAGTCCGCCGTTCTGATAGTGAAGTGTAGGGTATACAAGAATAGGTTCCTTACGGATATCAATTCCGTATTTTCCGAACATTCTCATCATTGCCGGAATTCTCTTTTCGATTGTTCCCTCGCCGTTCTTATACTCAATCATAGGTGTATCAAGCCAAACAGCTGCACCCTGTTCTGTCTCAATACCCTTTCCTCTTTCTGAGCATTCACGAATAATTGATGCAGCAGTTACATCACGGGTCTCAAGAGGGTGCATAAATGCGTCACCATCGATATTAATGAGCTTAGCACCGAGTGAACGCACCTTTTCGGTAACAAGTGCACCGAAAATCTGCTCGGGATATGCAGCACCTGTAGGGTGATACTGAAGTGTATCAGCGTAAAGAAGCTTTGCACCTACACGGTAGCCAAGTACAAGACCATCAGCTGTAGCACCATAATGATTAGATGTCGGGAAGCCCTGATAGTGAAGACGTCCTGCACCGCCAGTTGCTATTACAACAGTTTTTGCTCTTGCAACAAGAAGTTCCTTTGTCTCCATATTCATAAGAACAGCACCTGCTGCCTTACCATTTTCATCAAGGATAATTTCAACAGCAGCTGTAAAATCGATTACAGGAATTCCTCTGTTGAGAACCTCGTCACGGAGTGTTCTCATGATTTCAGCACCTGAGTAGTCCTTAGCAGCGTGCATTCGCTTTCTTGAAGTACCGCCGCCATGAGTTGTTACCATAGTACCGTCTGCTTCCTTATCGAACTCAACTCCGAGCTTATTGAGCCAGAGGATAGCCTCAGGAGCCTTTGTTACAAGCTTTTCGAGAAGAGCAGGCTTTGCGGCAAAGTGACCGCCGCCGAAAGCATCGATATAGTGAATTGCCGGTGAATCGTTAGGCTTATCAGCAGCCTGAATACCACCCTCAGCCATCATTGTGTTTGCGTCGCCGATACGAAGCTTTGTAACGATCATAGCCTTAACGCCTGCTTCATCAGCTTCGATTGCAGCAGATGCACCTGCACCGCCTCCGCCGATAACGAGCACGTCTGTATCATAATCAGGATGTGAAAGGTCTACATCATCAGCAGTGATTCTGCTGTGTCCCTGAAGAAGCTCTGCAAGCTGTGTAGGTACCTTTTCGCCCTTATTAACTCCTGCTGTAAGTACTGTGAATTCATCCTGCTTGTAATCGGGATGAAAAGTTGCAAGGAGGTTCTCCTTTTCCTCAGCTGTCATTCTTCTTGGCTCAAGACTTGCATTTTCTGCTCTTTTCGCAGCTACAGCCTTTGCAAGCTCGTTAAGCTTTTCGTTTTTATACATTTCAGCGTTCCTCCTTACTTCTCTATCTCTCGTGTATTGTAAAGCTCCTTAAGCTCAGCAATCGGCTTCTGCATAAGGTCCTCGATAAGTGATGTGAACTTACCGTCGTTGATTTCACCTACACGCTCAGCAAGATGTCCGCATTCAGGAGCAATATATTTACCGTTAAGACGTCTTGCAAGCATTGCAACCTGAGGATGTGAGATACCTGCAGGACAGCGTGAAGAACATACTCCGCACATTACGCAGTCAAATGATTCCTCCGCACACTTATCATACTCGCCTCTCTGAGCATAAGCAATGTACTGCATTACATTAAGCTCCTGTGTACATGCCTTTGTACATGCGTTACAACCGATACAGCTGTAAATCTCAGGATAAAGCTGCATCATAATCTGCTCTGTAGGCTTTACGGTTTCAATATTGTAAATCTGCTTAACAAGCGGAAAGAAAGGCAGTGTTGCAACATACATACCCTCCTGAACCTCAGTCTGACATGCAAGACAGGCATGAAGCTCCTGCTTATCCTTTATTCTGTATATTGTGGCACATGCACCGCAGAAGCCGTTACGGCAGCCGCAGCCTCTTACAAGCTCATAGCCTGCATATTCCATAGCTGTCATTATTGTAAGCCCTGCAGGCACCTGATACTTTTTGCCGAACAGGTAAACATTTACTAAATTTTCCATCGTTTAGCTCCTCCTTAATATTCGTCAGGCAGCTCGCCCAGTTCGTCGTAACGGAAGACAGGACCGTCCTTGCAGACATACTTGTTTCCGATGTTGCAACGTCCGCATTTACCTACGCCGCACTTCATTCGAAGCTCCATAGTTGTGTAAACCTGAGTTTCTGTGAAGCCGATTTCCTTAAGTGCGTTAAGTGTAAACTTAATCATTATCGGAGGTCCGCAAACAAGTACTGTCTTATTTGTTGAAGGTGCAAGCTCCTTAACAAAGTTAGGAACAAATCCTACATGACCGTCCCAGTCATTCTGAGGATTATCAATTGTAAGATTTACATCAACGTTATCATCCTTCATCCATTCATTGAGGATTTCGTCATAGTCAACAAGGTCCTGCTTTGAGCGTGAACCGTAAACTATTTGTACATCACCGTAATTTGCACGGTTATCACGTACATAGTTTATAACTGAACGAAGAGGTGCAAGACCGATACCGCCTGCAATAAAGAGAAGATCCTTGCCCTTAAGCTCTGTTTCAACAGGAAATGCATTGCCGTAAGGTCCTCTGATAGTTATCTGCTGACCTACGTCCATCATGTGAAGCCAGTTTGTAAGACATCCGCACTTCTTTATGCTGAATTCCATATATTCTTTGTTTGTAGGAGAAGATGTAATTGAGAACATCGCCTCACCTACTCCCGGAATCGAAAGCATCGCACACTGTCCGGGCATATGCTCGAAAACCTTGCCGCCTTCGGGTGAAACTACTCTGAAGGTCTTTACATCGGGAGTATCGATACGAATATCAGTTACAACTCCGATATGCGGAATTAATGTATCATTATTCATTACTTTACCTCCAATGCTTTCATTACTTTTACAATATTCATCGAGATAGGACACTTCGAAAGACATCTGCCACAGCCTACACAACCGAATTTGCCGTTATTGTTTGCAGGATAATATACAAGCTTATGCATGAATCTCTGACGGAAACGCTCAACCTGTGTAAGTCTCGGATTGCCGTGTGCCATTTTTGTGAAATCTGAGTACATACATGAATCCCAGCATCTGAATCTTTTTATTCCGTGACCTGTATTGAAGTCCTTGATATCATAGCACTGACATGTAGGACATACAAAGGTACATGTGCCGCATGCAAGACAGCTTTCGGAAAGCTCACTCCACTTTTCGGAATTAAACAGCTCATTAAGCTTATCTCCTCCGAATGAATCAGTAGAAAGATTAGCAAGAGGAAGCTGAGAAAGTATCTCTTTTGTCTTAGCCTGTACTGCTTCAAGCTCTGCAGTGTCGCCTTCTTCAAGAAGTGAAGTAACGGAGTCAACGAAAGCCTTGCCCTTGTCTGTAAACGCTTCAATAAACAGATTCTTTCCGTCAGAATAGCACGCAGCATCTCCGTCGGGAGCAGTTGCGTCTATACCGAAAGCACTGCAGAAGCAGGTTTCGGAAGGACGATTGCAAGCCATTGTTACTACGGTTGCATGGTCTCTTCTGTTTTTGTAATAGGAATCAACAGGATCACTGAGATAAACAGAATCAAGTATCTTAAAACTTTCGGCATCACATGCACGAACTCCGAAAATAACGAAATCTTCGGACTCCTCACGAATGTCGATTACTTCAATGTTCTTGCCCTCCATTTTGAAATCAACAAGATTTTCTGTCTGAGGGAAGAAAAAATCCTTAGCACTTCTTACGGTATTGAGTGCATTGCTGAGCTTTATTCCATTTTCCCATTTTGTAAATTCAGCACCGCCGTCCTTACGGTCAGCAGGAATGTATAGAGTCTGCTTCTGAGCAGCAAGTGCAAAAAGGTCATCAAGCTTTTCAAGTGAAATCTTAAGCATTACTCAACACCCCTTTCATGTACTACAGAAGCCTCACAGTCATCGAATGTATAATCATTGAGCGGAGCTCTTGACTCTGTATCTGCTCCTGCCTGATACTCACCGTAAAGCTCATTTATATCCTTTATAAACTTACGGTTGAGAAGATGAAGCGGAATATTCTGAGGACATACTCTTGAACACTCACCGCAGTCAGTACATCTTCCGGCAACGTGGAATGCACGGATAATGTGGAACATCTTCTCTTCAAAGCTGTCAGCGGCAGCCTTGTTTGCGATGCCAGAATCGTCATTGTCAAATACACACTTTTCACAAGTACATGCAGGACAGACATTGCGGCATGCATTGCAGCGGATGCACTTTGAAAGCTGTTCTCTCCAGAAGTTATAACGCTCTTCTGCTGTCATAGCTTCAAGCTGAGCTACCATGTCAAAACGCTCTGTTTCAATAACCTCGCCATCCTCGCCGATAAGCTCATCGTAATCAACATGCTTCTTACTCTTACAGTTAAGACATCTTTCAGCCATAACCTCATAAGCAGGAATTGTTTCTGTTCCGTAAATTGTATCAATTGTAAGAGTACCCTCGTTGTTTGTGATACTTTTTATACCTGAAATGCCACTTGCCTTGATTTTTTCAATATCAGCCTTGCCCCAGCACTCAATACCAACAACATATACGTTATCTCTGTTAATACGGTGCTCCTTTACAAGCTGATTGAAGCTATAGGTGTCGCAGGGCTTAAGGAAAACGAGTACCTTACCTTCTTTTTTGGTTTCCTTTACAAGATATTTGGAAACGTTTGATGATGTGAAAACATCATACACAAAATCTCTGTCGATTTCCTCCGCAGTTTCAAATACAGCAGGAGTTACATCGTATGCAAACTCGCCCTTTTTCCAGCCGATTACACGATTGACACTGCCGTCTGCAAGCATCTGCTTAGCTTTTTCAATTATTGCTTTTTGCATCGTAAATCCTCCAATCTGCGGTTAGGGCCAAGCTTCTTTACTGCTTCAGTAAATTCATTCATTGTTGCCGCAAATTTTGCACCCTCAGCAGCAGATACCCACTCTACTCTTGTACGGTCACGCTCAATTCCGAGGAAGTCAAGCATACTGAAAAGAAGAGTCATTCTGCGTCTTGCAAAATAGTTTCCTGAGGTGTAGTGACAGTCTCCGGGATGACATCCGCAGATAATTACACCGTCTGCACCTCTCTGAAAAGCTCTGAGAATAAACATAGGGTTTACTCTGCATGAACAGGGCACTCTGATAATTTTTACATTTGTCGGATAGTTGAGTCGGTTTGTGCCCGAAAGGTCAGCACCTGCATACGAACACCAGTTGCAGCAGAATGCAACAATTACAGGTTCAAAATCTTTATTATCGTTTACTTGCATATTGCATCTACCTCCGCCATAATCTGACTGTTAGAGAATCCGTTAAGGTCCATTGCACCCGAAGGACAAGCTACTGTACATGCACCGCAGCCCTGACATACGGCAGGATTAACGGAAGCCACTCTGCGTATTGCAGTTGTACGGTCAGGCATTCTGAATTCCTTATCCGAATATGTGATAGCACCGTAAGGACAAACCTTTTCGCATGCTGAACAGCCGTTGCACATAAGCTCGTTTGAACTTGCAACACAAGGATTACATGTAATACTGTTCTTGCAGAGAAGTCCGATAGCTTTAGCGGCTGCAGCACTTGCCTGTGCTACTGTTTCGGGAATATCCTTAGGTCCCTGACATGCGCCTGAAAGGAATATACCTGCTGTTGCACTTTCTACGGGACGAAGCTTCGGATGTGCTTCTGTGAAGAAGTCATTTGTATCCATCTGAGTTGTAAGCATTGTTGCAAGAGGACGTGCTGTCTTGTCAGGCTCAATTGCAGCTGCGAGTACAACCATATCAGCATCGATATGGAGCTGCTCATTTGAAAGAAGGTCAGAAGCCTGAACATCGATTTTTCCGTCTGCCTTCGGAGTAACCTTACCGACCATACCCTTGATATAGTGAACATTGTACTGTTCAACAGCTCTGCGGTAAAATTCGTCGAAGTTCTTTCCGGGCGTTCTTACGTCTATGTAAAATACGTATACTTCTGTATCGGGATATTTTTCACGGATAAGCATTGCGTGCTTTGCAGTGTACATACAGCATATCTTTGAGCAGTAGCCCTTACCCTTACTGTCATCGCATCTTGAACCCACACACTGTACAAAAACAATTTTGTGAGGATGTGTTTTATCGGAAGGTCTGAGGAGTGTACCTCCGTTAGGACCTGCAGCATTCATGAGACGTTCAAGCTCAAGTGATGTTACAACATCGGGACACTGATTGTATGCAAACTCATCATACTTATCAAGTCTGATAGGATTAAAGCCTGTTGCAACAACGATTGCACCATATTTTTCTTCTATATATTTATCCTGCTGTTTATAGTCAATGGCACCTACGGAGCATACTTTTGAGCACACACCGCACTTGCCGTTTTTAAGCATAAGACAGTGATTGGGGTCAATTGTAGCAACCTTCGGTACAGCCTGTGCAAAAGGAATATAAACCGCAGTTCTGTTATCAAGTCCCATATTGAATTCATTAGGAACCTTTTTCATAGGACACTTTTCTGTACAGAGTCCGCAGCCTGTGCACTTTGTTTCATCAACAAAACGTGCCTTTTTCTTTATCTTAACGGTAAAATTACCTACGAAGCCCTTTACATCACTGATTTCACTGAATGAGTGAATGTGAATCTTTTCATTCTGTGCACACTCAACCATTTTGGGAGTGAGAATACATGCCGCACAGTCAAGCGTCGGGAAGGTCTTGTCAATCTGAGCCATTTTACCGCCGATTGTAGGTTCCTTCTCAACAATGTCTACCTCAAAGCCTGCTTCGGCAATATCAAGTGCAGTCTGAATACCTGCAATACCTCCGCCGATAACAAGTGCTCTTTTCACTACAGGGCTTTCACCTGCTGTAAGAGGTGCATTAAGGTGTACCTTTGCAATTGCAGCTCTTCCAAGTATAATTGCCTTTTCAGTAGCAGTTGCGATTTCCTTGTGAATCCATGAGCACTGCTCTCTGATGTTTGCAATTTCAACAAGGTAAGGGTTAAGTCCTGCTGCCGCAGCAGCCTTTCTGAAGGTGTTCTCATGCATTCTCGGTGAACATGAGCACACTACAACACCTGTAAGATTATGTTCCTTGATAGCGTCCTTTACGAGATTCTGTCCTGACTCGGAACACATATACTGGTA
>SVNJ01000036.1 GCA_015066955.1 Ruminococcus sp.
ATAGTATTCATGGCGGATCAGCTAACCTCCTGTTGCTTTTATTCTCGCAACTTAACTGTAACACAGGTCTATGCTGCTCCGCTACCTTTTTTTGTAAATTGTCTCACATCTATTGTAATCCTACATTTTGTCGGAAATTGCAGTAATTAAGATAGACTCATGGGCTGATTTGCCTTGCATGAACAAGTTTGGAATTTTGTATTGATTTTTTTCATGAATAATGGTATAATATTCAAAAGCATGTCATGAAAAGAATAGTATATGTGTATTATTAGGAGGAAATTGATTTTGGAGTATAAAAATGCATCAGAGTTGCTTTCAAAGTATAATCAGGCTCATGTTCTTGAATATTATAATGAACTCACAGAAGAGGAAAAAAGTAGTCTGCTTACACAGATTGAGCGTACGGATTTTTCCGTACTTGAAAGTCTCGGCAATGACGCAGAAGCCGAAAGAGGAAGCTTTGAGCCTCTCGGTGCGGTTACGGTAGAGGAAGTAGAAAAAAACAGGGAAAAGTATACACAGGCAGGTATCGAAGCTATCAGGGCAGGCAAGGCTGCGGCTGTACTTCTTGCAGGCGGACAGGGCACACGTCTCGGTTTTGATAAGCCTAAGGGTATGTTCAATATCGGTCAGACAAGAGAGCTTTACATTTTCGAGTGCCTTATAAATAACCTTCTTGACGTTGTAAAGCAGGCTGACGCATGGGTACCCCTTTACATTATGACAAGTGAGAAGAATCACGAGGATACTACTTCATTCTTCAAGGAGAAGAATTATTTCGGCTACAATGAGGAATACGTGAAATTCTTTATTCAGGATATGGCACCTTCCGTTGATTTCAGCGGAAAAATCCTTATGGAGAGCAAAAGCTCAATGTCTCTTTCACCGAACGGAAACGGCGGTTGGTTCTCATCTATGGCGAGAGCGGGACTTCTTGAGGATATAAAGGCTAAGGGAGTAGAGTGGCTTAATGTATTTGCCGTTGATAACGTACTTCAGCGTATTGCAGACCCTGCATTTATAGGTGCGGTTATTCTTTCGGGCTGTGAGTCGGGAGGAAAGGTTGTAAGCAAGGCTGACCCTGACGAGAGAGTGGGCGTACTTTGCCTTGAGGACGGAAAGCCTTCAATTGTTGAGTATTACGAAATGACTGACGAGATGCGTACAAGCTATGACGCTGACGGCAGACTTTCCTACAATTACGGCGTAATTCTCAATTACCTTTTCAGTATCGACAGGCTTGAAAAGATAGTCAACAACAAGATGCCTATGCATATTGCCAAGAAGAAGATACCATATATGGATGAAAACGGCACTCTTATCACACCTGATGAGCCTAACGGATATAAGTTTGAAACACTTGTACTTGATATGGTTCACATGCAGGAAAGCTGTCTTTCCTATGAGGTTGTAAGAAACAGAGAGTTTGCACCTGTCAAGAATAAAGAGGGTGTGGATTCCGTAGTAAGTGCACGGGAGCTTCTTAAAGAAAATGGTGTAATACTTTAAAATAACGACGGGTGAACAATGTTCACCCGTATATTTATGAAGGAGTGAAATATGAAAAAACTTCTTGTATTTTTGAAAAACTACAGAAAACAGCTGATTTTCGGACCCTTCTTCAAGCTTCTTGAAGCTGTATTCGAGCTTATAGTACCTGTTGTAATGGCGAAAATCATCGACGAGGGTATAGCGAACAGGGACAGCGGCGAGATTCTGCGTCTCAGCGGTATAATAGTACTTCTCGGAGTCTGCGGACTTGCCTTTGCCCTTACCTGTCAGTATCTTGCGGCAAAATGTGCCTACGGCTTCGGTACGGAGCTGAGAGAGGCGCTTTACAGGCATATCAATACACTTTCCCATAGCTCAGTTGATAAAATAGGAGCGTCCTCACTTGTAAACAGGCTTACGAATGATACAAATACGGTTCAGAACGGCGTAAATATGTTTATCCGTCTTGCAACGAGAGTACCCTTTCTTATAACGGGTGCAACAATTATGGCGATAAGTATTGACCTTAAGCTGTCGCTGATTTTTTTCGTGGTTGCACCTGTAATTTCAGCGATAATTTTCATAATTATGAGGAAAACCGTCCCCATGTACAAGGACGTACAGAAAAAGCTTGACCGTGCGGCAATGCTTACAAAGGAAAATATCGAGGGTACGAGAGTAATCCGTGCATTTTCCCGTCAGCAGGAGGAAATTGATGAGTTCGGCGGTGCAGTGAATGATATAGCCGAAAGCTCGGCGGCTGTAGGTAAAATTTCAGCAATACTCAATCCTGCCGCATTCATGATGATGAATCTCGGTATAGTTGCTATTACGTGGTTCGGCGGAATACGTGTTGACGGCGGACGTCTTACTCAGGGTGAGCTTACCGCTTTTGTAAACTATATGACGCAGATTCTTCTTGCACTTGTAGTACTTGCAAATCTTATAGTGATATTTACAAAGGCATTCGCTTCGGCAAACCGTGTCAGTGAGGTTTTCGACCTTGAATCGGAGAAATCCGACGGAAATGAGCTTCCCTCTCAGCATACCGACTGTAAAACCGCAGTCGAATTTAAGAATGTTTCCTTTGCCTATGACGGTGCAGGCGATAACTCACTTGACGGAATTTCCTTCTCAATCGGACGTGGACAAATGCTTGGTATCATAGGTGGTACGGGAAGCGGTAAAAGTACTGTTTCAAGCCTTATTCCATGCTTTTACCGTGCGGGGTCGGGAAAAGTTTTCGTATATGGAAGCGATGTTGTAAATTACGATTTTGATGAACTGAGAAAAACAATAGGTATTGTACCGCAGAAGGCAGTACTGTTTTCGGGTACGATACGTGAAAATATGAAATGGCGTAAGGCTGACGCAACCGATGAGGAAATAATCTCTGCACTTAAAACCGCTCAGGCTTGGGAATTCGTTGAGAAAATGCCCGACAGGCTTGATACGGTCATTTCTCAGGGCGGAAAGAATCTTTCGGGCGGACAGAAGCAGAGAATCTCCATTGCCCGTGCACTTGTCGGAAATCCGCAGATACTCATTCTTGACGACTCAACAAGTGCCCTTGACTACGCTACAGACCTTGCTTTCAGAAAGGCACTCCGCAGTGATTTGCCTGATACTACCATAATCATGATTTCTCAGCGTACGACCTCCCTTAAGGATGCAGACCGTATTCTTGTCCTTGAGGACGGCGAATCGGTCGGACTTGGTACTCATGATGAGCTTCTGAAATCATGCGGGGTTTACAGCGAAATCTACCGCTCGCAGATGAATGAAAAGGAGGGCGGAGAAAATGCTTAAGACGCTTAAACGTATACTTGCGTATACACGTCCTTATTTTGCGTACTTTGTAATGACGATACTCTTTGCCGCTCTTGGTATAGCACTTTCTCTTGCCGTACCGATTTTCATTGGAGAAGCGGTTGAATGCTGTATCGGTAAGGGACAGGTTGACTTTGAGAGACTTGGCAGAAATGCGGTTCTTCTTGCGGTAATTGTACTTGCAAGCACGCTCTTCCAGTGGCTTATGAGCCTTGCTACAAACAAGCTTGCCTTCATGACTATACGTGACCTGCGAAAGGACGTATTTTCGAAGCTTGAACGCGTGCCGCTGAAATATATCGACCGCAGGACTAAGGGCGAGCTTACAAGCCGTGTAATAAACGATATTGAAATTATTTCCGACGGACTTCTTCAGGGCTTCGCACAGTTTTTCAGCGGAGTTATAACTATTATCGGTACTCTTATTTTCATGATGACCATTAACGTGAGAATTGCCCTTGTTGTTGTAATTCTTACACCGCTTTCATTCTTTGCGGCTTCTAAAATTACTAAAATGACTCACGATTCCTACATGAAGCAGTCATTGCTCAGAGGCAGAATGGTAAGTCTTTCCGAAGAGCTTGCAGGCAGTCAGAAGATAGTAAAGGCTTTCGTTTACGATGAAAGGGCACAGGAGCGTTTCGGACAGATTAATGATGAATACGGAAAAATCGGTGCAAGGGCAACCTTTTTCAGCTCCATGACAAACCCTACCACACGCTTTGTAAACGGAGTAATCTATGCCGCAGTAGGACTTCTCGGTGCACTCGGAGTTATCGGCTATTCACCTTTTATAGGCACAATGACCGTAGGAAATCTTTCAAGCTTTCTTGCGTATTCAAATCAGTATACAAAGCCATTCAACGAGATTTCGGGAGTTTTTGCAGAGCTTCAGAATGCGGTTGCTTCGGCAAAGAGAGTATTTGACGTCCTTGACGAGGAGGAGGTTTCCGATGATTCTGACAAGGAAGCTCTTACAGAATGCAGCGGTGCACTTTCCTTTGATAAGGTGTACTTCTCATACAATCCGGAAGTTAAGCTTATACAGAATTTCAGCCTTGAAGTAAAGCCGGGCGAAAGAATTGCAATTGTAGGCCCTACAGGCTGCGGAAAGTCCACGATAATCAATCTTCTGCTGAGATTCTACGATGTGGACAGCGGAGATATTACGATTTCAGGAAAGAGCGTTTCGGAAATCACGAGAGACAGCCTCAGAAGCAGTTTCGGAATGGTTTTACAGGAAACGTGGATTTTTACGGGTACTGTAGCGGAAAATATTTCCTACGGTATGCCTGAGGCGACCCGTGAGCAGATTATAGAGGCGGCAAAGGCGGTTTACGCTCATGGCTTCATAAAGCGTCTGCCGCAGGGCTATGATACGGTTATAAGCGATGACAGCGGACTTTCTCAGGGACAGAAGCAGCTTATCTGTATAGCGAGAATCATGCTTATGAATCCGCCTATGCTCATTCTCGACGAGGCTACAAGCTCAATTGACCTTCGTACCGAGCACAGGATTCAGAAGGCATTTTCAAAGCTTATGGAGGGTAAGACGAGCTTTATTATTGCTCATCGTCTTTCAACTATAAAGAATTCCGATACCATTCTTGTAATGAAAAACGGAAATATCATCGAGCAGGGAAGCCATACTTCGCTTATCAGAGCTGGCGGCTTCTATGCAAAGCTTTACAACAGTCAGTTTGAATCCTGACATGAGCCGCACGGATTTTCCGTGCGGTTTTTCTGTACGTCAAGATTACGACAGTTGCAAAAACTCTCCCGATGTGCTATAATGTAAAAGTATAATCAAAGCTAAAACGGAGGCAATGTATGGACTCACTGAAAATGCTGATATGCGTTGCGGCGGCAGCTGCACTGGATATCTGTGCAATAGTTATGATACTTACGGCATACCGTGAGAAAAAAATAGGACTTAAACGATGGAATAAAATTTCAAGCGAAATGGAGCTTGTTGAGCCTGGTATAACCTATCCTCTTGAATGCGACGAGGTGCTTATCGGACGGCATGCTTCTGCGGATATAAGAATTCCCGATATGTCGGTTTCACGCTATCATGCGGTTATGACCGTAACAAACGGTGTATGGAGCATTAAGGATATAGGCTCAAAATCGGGTGTATACGTCAACGGTAATCTTGTAAAGCAGGCAAGACTTCATGAAAATGACGTGATAAAGCTTGGCGGCAGAAGGCTTACTCTGCGTAAAAGGAGGGAAAGAGATGTATAAAAACGGACTCTCCTATTTCAGCTCGGCGCTTTTTGTACTTGCCGCCCATGCCGCAATGCTTCTGAATGTTTTCGCAAACGGAAAGTACGAAAACATCAATGATGTAATAATACTTTCGGGAGCGGTGCTTGGACTGGACATAATCTACTTCATAGTAATGCTTTTTTACAAGCAGATGACCTATACCATTGATTTTATTCTTCTTCTGATACTGAATATGAGCGTCATATTCCAGTCATGCTTCGGAGGGGTACATCTTTCTGTCAAGCATTTTGCAATGTGCATAGGTGCGCTTGTTACATGCCGTTTCGGGTATCTGCTCTGCAGAAGTCATAAGTGGATTCAGGAGCAGAAAAAGTACGTATATATAGGCATAGGCATACTTATACTCTGTATACTCACTCTTACGGGAAGCAGAAGTATGTGGATTCAGATAGGCTCTTTTTCACTTCAGCCGTCGGAGTTCATCAAGCCCTTGCTTGTACTCGCTTGTGCTACATCGGTAATGGAACAGCAGAACAAGCATAAGGTGCTCTGTTTCAATATAGTGTACGAAAATGTTATACTTCTCGGAATAATCGTTCTTATCTGCGGACTTCAGTGGTGGTGCAGGGATCTTGGAAGCCTTCCGACCTTTGTTGGAATATACGTCTGCGGACTTTTCTTCAGACTCTGCTATCCTAAGGCAAAGCTTTCAAAAAAGGCTATTGCAGGCTGTATAGCGGTGCTTGCAATAGCGGCACTTGCGGCACTGAAATTTGCACCGTCCTACGTTCAGGACAGACTTTTTGTTGATATATGGAACGATAAATCAGGAAACGGCTATCAGCAGAGTCAGGCTCTTATTGCAATTGCTGAGGGTGGCTGGTTCGGAAAAGGACCCGGAAATGGCGATCTTCACAACGTATTTGCTTACGAAACGGACATAGTATTCTCTACAATATGCGAGGAATGGGGACTTCTCTATGCCCTTATGATGATTTTTGCAATACTTCTTATGCTGTCAGTACCTCTTATAAATCCGCCCCGTTCATACTTTCACGCAACAATGGCGGCAGGTATATGCGCTGCATTCACAGTACAGATGGCACTTAATATTTTCGGTTCATGCAACCTTATACCCTTCACGGGCGTTACTATACCTTTTATTTCTCAGGGCGGAAGCTCAATGGTGACATGCGGATTCCTCGTCGGAATGCTTTCGGCAACTCAGTCACCCGTATTCAAAAAGCCGAAGAAAAAGAAGTCTTCGGCAAAGCAGGGGAGGGCAAGTGCATGAAAAGCATAAAAAGAGGACAGAGGATGATAACCCTTTTCATTCTTGCGTTTATTGCGGGAATGATAGTGCTTGTAGTCAAGATTCAGAAAGAGTCACCATTTTACATGATGCACGCAGATACGCAGATTCTCGGCAATGTATATGACCGTAACGGGCAGGTGCTTTTTGACGGTTCGGGAGAGGGTACTTATGAGAAGAATTACTTCATAGATGTAGGTAATATTATCGGTGACGACAAGGGGCAGATGACTAATACACTTGTTGCGGCAAACAGCGAAAAGCTCAACAATTACAGCTTCTCGGAAGGACTTGTAAGAGGCGGAAAGGCGGCTATATACTCCACTCTCGACCACTACGCAAACAGGGCTGTGTATGACGCATACGGCGGCAGAAAGGGCTGTGCAATAGCTTATGACTACAAAACGGGAGAAATACTCGTTTGCGTAAGTCTGCCGTCTCTTGACGTAACACACGGCTATGACGATATCGACAGCTTTGAAACGGGTACACTTATATCAAAGAATCTCTACGGTACGGTACCCGGCTCAACACAAAAGGTTTCCACGCTCATTGCGGCACTTGAAATAATGGGAAGTGACGAACTTTTTGCAAAATCCTATGAGTGTACGGGCGAATATATCAACAAGAGCGGTGACAATATCAAATGTCACAATTCCTACGGTCACGGTATGCAGAATATTCAGGAGGCTGTGGAAAACAGCTGTAATCCGTTCTTTGCACAGCTTGTCGAGGATGAGGACTTCCCTCTTGACGGCATAAAAAATGTTTACCGCAAGCTTGGCTACGCAGTAAACGAGGACGAAAAGACTAAGATTGAATTTGACGGTCTGGTAAGCGATAAGGCTTCAACTACCCTTGAAAACAGCTTTGATTTTGATACACAGTGGGGTTGTATCGGTCAGGGCGATACCCTTGTCAGCCCGCTTCAGCTTATGATGTGGCAGAGTGCAATTGCTAACGGTACAGGCAAAATGACAATGCCGTATCTTATCGACTACTGTACCGATGTTGAGGGTAAGATTACAGACCGTGCAGTGACAAAGCACAGTAAGGAGCTTTTTGCGGCTTCGACAGCTCAGACGGTGCGTCAGATTCTCCTTACAAACGGTGCGGACAATTACTCTTCTTCCATCAGCGGATATACCGTTGCCGTCAAAAGCGGTACAGCACAGGTAAAGCACGGTGAGGAGGAAAACTCTCTTCTTGCAGGCTTTGTTGATGATCCGAGAAATCCTATTGCGTTCTGTATCATGATTGAGGACAAGAACAACGGAAGTATCACAACAGAGCAGATTGCCAATGTTATGCTGGATGCACTTTGTTAGTCAAAATGACGAAAAGCAGATATGGTTATTGTGTATGTTCAACAATCTTCACAAAAACTCTTGAAAATTGCATAAACTTATGCTATAATATAACCATAATAACAGCTTTGGTTATATCAGAGCTTTTAAAGGAGGACACACTATGAAAACAACTATTTCAGCTAAGAAGATGCAGATACCTCAGAACTTTACAGACTACGCACAGCAGAGAATTGATTCAAAGCTCGGTAAATTTTTCGGAGACGATGCAGATGTAAAAATCGTAATCTCCGAGCATAAAACTGAAATCGTAATAGAGCTGACAGTACGCTACAACAGCATGCTTTATCGTGCAGAGCGTACAGCAGTTGACAAGAATGCAGCTCTTGATGATGCTATAGATAAGATTATCAGACAGATTCGCAAGAACAAGACAAGAGTTGAAAAGCGTCTTAAGGATACGGCCTTCAAGGAGAGCTTTGCAGAGCTTGTTCCCGAACAGACCGACTATGAGATTATCAAGCACAAGAAGTTCAAGATGCGTCCTATGGACATTGAAGAGGCTATCCTTCAGATGAACCTTCTCGGACATAATTTCTTTATGTTTACTAATGCCGCTACAGGCGAAATCAACGTTGTTTATAAGCGTGCAGAGGGCAACTATGCTGTTCTTGAACCTGACAACGAGTGATAATTTACCTATAAAACTTGCGGGATGCTTCAGCGTCCCGCTTTGTATATTTATGAAAAGAGGTCGTTTAAATGGACAACAACTTAAAATCAACAATCACAAAACGCATAAACAAGACAGGTGAGAATCTCCGTAAAAATAATATGGAGTTCTACTATGCCGAAACCAAAGAGGATGTACCCGCAATTGTAGAGTCGCTCATAAAGGAGGGCGACGTTATAACAAACGGCGGTACAATGACCATGAAGGAATGCGGACTTTCCGAGCTTCTTTCATCACCTAAGTACAGCTACCTCGATCGCTCAAAAATGACTCCTGAAGAGGTTTCAGACCTCTATATCAGGGCATTTTCCGCAGACGTATACATTTCAAGCACCAATGCGGTAACAGAGGACGGCGTGCTTTACAATGTTGACGGAAACAGCAACAGAATCGCCGCAATAGCCTTCGGTCCTAAGTCGGTAATCATCATTGCAGGCTATAACAAAATTGTACGCAATCTTGAAGAAGCTGAAATACGTGTAAAGAATATTGCCGCACCTGCTAACTGCGAGAGACTTTCCTGCGAGACCTACTGTAAGGAAAAAGGGGAGTGTGTTTCACTTTCAAAGGCTGACAGACAGATGTCCGACGGCTGCTCGGGCGATGGACGAATCTGCTGCAACTACCTTATTTCCGCTCAGCAGCGTCATAAGGGCAGAATCAAGGTTATTCTCGTTGGAGAAGAGCTTGGATATTGATAAAAACAAGAAACCGCAGACTTAAGAGAGGTATTCATAAAGAAGTAAATCCAGAGAAGATTCAGTTTTCTTCTCTGGATTTTATTCATTATCTCACTGAAAAATTAAAATTTATAAAAGTAACGCTGTATTAAGTGCGATATATAGTTTGCCGAAATTATGGTTTGCATCATGGAGACCTTCAACATCATAACCGCTTGATTCCAGCACATCCCCTGCTTCAAGAAAATTATACAGCTCTAAACCGTAAAAATCACATAAAGCCTGAACTCCTGCCAATTCCATTTCAACTGCAATACAACCTTCTTCTCTACGCTTTTCAACAAGTCCAACGGTTTCTCTGAGCATAGAATCCGTTGTCCACACCTTACCTGACACATAAGGTATGTTTAACTTATCGAATATAGCAGAAAGTTTTTTGCTATTTTTAATTTCAATATAATCAGCCGGCTCAGCATAGTAATAAGAGCAACCTTCACCGCGATAGCTTTCTGTGGGAACAATAAATTTACCCTCGGTTTTTTCTCTGTCAAGGCTTCCGCAGGAACCAAACATAATAAACTTTGTAGCGCCTGTCTGCCAATAAGCTTCATAGCAGAAAGCGGAAGCAAGTGCTGAACCTATGCCAGTTAAATAAAAAGCAATATCTCTGCCTTTATAATTCATTTTATAGATAGTGATATTTCCATTGCAAGAACCCAGAAATCCTATTTTTTCACATTCATAGGTATCAAGCAAATGATTGTGTATATCTATGGAAAAGATAATCAGACATACGTCTGCAATATGCCTTGGCTCGCCATAAAAATCTTTAAGATTAATAATGGGTTCTGTTTTTACATCATAACAATCAGTAATCATAATAATTCCTCATAGAATTTATTTTTATCAATGTGTTAATTATAACAAAGTATTCACATAAAGTCAATGACGCAAGCAACGTAAAGCAGCTTTTGACATTTTATCAAAAGCTGCTTTGTATTACTTCTATATGACTATCGTGCTTAAAAGTCTGCGGTTAATTTTTAGTATGCTGATGATGTTTCAAGGAGAAGCTTGAACGGAGCATATCTGTTGTATGCACGTTTATTCTTGTCGATAGTATAGGAATCGGAGAGCCCTGTCATATAGTCCTCAAAGTCATCATAGAATTCAAGCTGCTGGAGGGAAGTGATATAATCCTCGCTCCAGAGGTCGTCATCAGTCATACGTTCACGGAGGTCAGTTCTGATAACGACGTAAATTGCGTCGTTGTCCTTGTCAGGGAATACTGTCGCCTTATCAAGCTCAAGCTCGCCGAATACGAAGTCATTGAGGTTGTTGAGTGACTTTGTGCTTGTGGATTCTGTAGTAGTTGTGGTAGTAGCCGCTTCATCACCGATTGTTATATCTGCAGTTGTAGCAGTTGTTCTCTTCTGGAGAAGCTGCTCGTTTGCGTAGGGGTCTGTAGTAGTTGTTGTGGTAGTTTCTGTATTTGTAGTAGTTGTTGTGGTGGTAGTAGTTGTAGCAACAGTAGTTCCTGTTGCCTGCTCAGCTTCAATTTTTGCGTTAAGCTCAGTCTGGTACTCATCGTACTCTTCCTGAATTTCATTCATCTCAAAGAGCTTGTCCATAATGTCTGACTCTGAGTTTACTCTCTTGGCAAAATCCTCAGCCATTTTCTCAATTTCTCTTACATCGGAATCTTCAAGCTTTTCGCCGTCTGAATCAACGAGGCTCATCTTAACATACTTGACACGGGCAAAGTTATCCTCGAAGTAGTCCTTGAGTTCATCCTCAGTCATACCCTTTTCGCCATCGAAGCCGTAGTAGTATTCGAAGATAGCCTGACGCTTGTACTCGCTTTCAAGAATATCACGAACGGACTCCTCACCGATACCATTTTCTGTATAAAGCTCAAGTGATGAGTAATTTTCAACGTTTTCCTCAACGGTGTCGAGGTCCTCCTGAGAAATCTCAGCACCTATTTTTGCAAATTCCTTCTCAACTGCAACGTAGTGAGAGCAGTACTCGGTAGCCTTGTCCTGAATCCATTTTTCAGCGTCGATATTGTCGATAACGGAATTTTCTACCTCTTCGGCAGTGGGAGCTGCTGTTCCGCCGTTTGAGTTGTAGATAAGCTCCTGAGCCTCGAAGTAAGCTGAGAGCGTATAGAAAATAAAGATTCCCGATCTTACCTGATAGCCGTCTATTTCAATAGCATTTGCAGTGCCTGCACCGATAGTAGGTGTACAAGCACCCATAGTTGCTGCAAGAGAGAATGAAGTAATTGCAGCAGCAAATTTTTTGAGTTTATTCATTTGTATATTCCTCCGGATAAAGTGATTTTTTCCAATACTATATAATTATACTATAAAAAAACAGAAAAGTCCATAGGAAAAAGAAATTTTTTTCATTTTATCACAAATTTCTTTCGATAACCGTAGATTACGCAGGGAAAATGTGGTATAATAAATGTAAGAATACCTCTTAATACGAAAGGACGTTATTACTATGAAAGCACTAATTACGGGAGCAACCTCAGGTATAGGCATGAGTATGGCACGCAATCTCAGCAAAAGAGGCTGGGAGCTTATTCTTACGGGAAGAAACAGGGATGTACTTGAAAAGCTTCAGGCGGAGCTTGATACAAAAACCGAAATTATAGCCGCAGACCTTTCCGACAAGAAGGAAGTATTCAGAGTTTATGAATTCTGCAAGGGAAAAAACGTTGATATGCTTGTGAATAATGCAGGCTATGGAATTTTCGGACGATTCGAGGAAACCTGTCTTGAATCCGAGCTGAATATGATTAACGTGAATATTACGGCGGTACACATTCTCACAAAGCTTTTTCTGCGTGATTTCCGCAAGCGTGACAAGGGAAGAATACTCAACGTTGCGTCAAGTGCAGGCTTCATGACGGGACCACTTCTTTCCTCTTACTATGCTTCGAAAAACTATGTGGTACGTCTTTCACTTGCCATTGCGGAGGAGCTTCGACGTGAGCATTCCGACATTACGATAACAGTTCTCTGTCCCGGACCTGTTGATACAAATTTCAACAAACGTGCAGGTGTAAGCTTCAGCTTAAAGCCTCTTACAGCTGATTATGCCGCTGATTACGCAATTGAAAAGGCTCTTGCGGGAAAGCTTATCGCAATTCCCGGTCTTACCGTAAGGGCAGGCGTTTTTGCTTCAAGATTTGTACCGCATAAGGTTCTTTCGGCTATAACCTATAATATTCAGAAAAGCAAGGAAAAATAAAATGAAGGACATAAGCTATCGTGTGGCACTGGGCGGAATCGTTTCCGCACTTTGCCTGCTGACCATGTTTCTTGCGGGTATCATGCCTGCACTTTATCTTGTACTCCCCATGATTGCGGGAATACTCATGATGATTATTGCCGTTGAGGTGAATACGAAGTGGGCATTTCTGACCTATATCGCAGTCAGTCTGCTTTCCATGTTCATTACCTTTGACAAGGAAGCGGCACTGATTTTTATACTTCTTTTCGGACATTATCCGATTCTGAGGTTTTATATACAGAAAATCAAAGGAAAGCTTCTCAGAAATGCTATAAAGCTTGCGGTGTGCAATATCTGCGTTCTTTCGTTCTTTTACATCACGGTTTACCTTTTCGGACTTGACCAGATGCTTGAGGAGTTTGACGAAATAGGAAAATATGGCGGACTGCTCATGCTTGCCGCTGCAAATGTTATTTTTGTATTTTACGATATTAACCTTGATGCGTGCCATATTCTCTACAAAAAAAGGCTGAAGCCTAAATTCAAACGCAAAAAGTGACGATTTCCGACGGTCGATTTGTACAATATGACGAAGTTCTATAAAAAAATCAGTATTGCATTGCATAGAAATTTATGGTAAAATATAATGAGATTATTTGGCAATTTATCATATATACGTGCTGTTCGGATTGTAGGACGGCAGAATGGAGATTTTTATGCTGAATGCGGATGTTAAAGAATTTGAATTTGCTTCGGATTTTGACGGTCTGAAAATCAAGGCTGTAATTGCCGTGCCGTCGGGTACGGTAAACGGTGTGCTTCAGATTGTGCATGGTATGTGCGAATATAAGGAGCGTTATTTCCCCTTTATGGACTACCTTGCAAGCGAGGGCTTTATAACTATAATCCACGACAACAGAGGTCACGGACAGAGTGTCTGCTCCGAAGACGATCTCGGCTTCCTCTATAAGGATGGCGGAAAAGGCTATGTTTCTGACATTGCTCAGCTTACACGCATTGCAAGAGAGGCTTATCCCACAGCACCTTACTTTATGCTTGGTCACAGCATGGGTTCACTCGGTGCAAGATGCTTTGTCAAGGAGCATGATTCCGAAATCAACGGACTTATCATTAGCGGAAGTCCGTATCTCGGTGCATTTTCAAGCTTCGGACGCAATGTGCGTTCTGCAATTACTCAGAAGCTCGGAAGTCACTACAGAAGCGAAAAAATCAACAGCATAGTTGAAATGATGCTCAATAAGAGGTTTGCAAAGGATTGTCCCGACCATTCATGGCTTTGCAGTGATCCTGAGGTTGTTGAAAAGTTCAACAATGACCCTCTCTGCAATTTTATTTTTACGCTTAACGGCTATGAGTCGCTTCTTTACCTTTTCAAGGAGGCATACTCTAAAAAGGGCTGGAGAGTAGAGAATCCGTCGCTTCCGATACGTTTCCTTTCGGGCAGAGATGACCCCTGTATGATGAGCGAAAAGAAGTTTTTCAAAGCAATTGAACTGCTTGAAAAGGTAGGCTACGAGAGCGTTTCGCACAGACTTTTTGATGGTATGCGTCATGAAGTGCTCAACGAGACAAATAATATGATTGTGTATAAGGATATTGCGAAAACAATGTTTTCATGGATAGACCGTTTATAAACAGTAAGGCTGTTGTACCGATAAAATAGTACAACAGCCTTTTTTATTTTTCATACGTATCGAGTATATGCTGAGCAACCTCACGGCGTGTCCGACGGTTGTTCATTGCCTGTTTTTCGATATATTTATGAGCCTGAGGCTCTGTAAATTTCAGATACTGCATAAGCGTACATTTTGCACGGTTAATCAGTCTCATCTCGTCTATCTGACTGAGCAGATTGACATTTTCCTTTTTAAGACCCAGCATTCGTGAGCGGGTGGCCTGCACAAGCTTGAGCGACTGATGGAAAATAACCTTATTAAGCGGCTTTGGTACTACGCAGACACCAAAATCAGAAACCTTGTCAGAAACATCATCAGCAATGTCGTTTTTACAGATGAGGATAATACCTGCCGTAGAGGCTTCGGAAATCATTATCGAAAGCTCATGGCCGTACTCATCGGGAAGGGGAGTGTTTATGACAACAAGCTCAAAGTCTGCTGTGCCCGCAAGACGTCTTGCCTCACTGCCGCTTGAAATGGATGTAATCCTTTTGTAGCCTGAGGCTTTCAGCAGCTGTTCAACGGCATCGATGCTCTTTGCTGAGCCTGATACAATTAATGCTTTGTCCATTCAGCGTCTCCCGGTTATATAGTTCTGAAGTAGTACTTTTCTTCAAATTTATCCTTGTCTTCGGAATTACGGAATTCATCAATCTGACGGTCGAGCTTTTCAAAGATGTTCGCTCTTATCTCCTCAGAAAGAGTATTCTTTACAAATTCACTGCTTTTAGCAATTTTTACAGCTTCTTCAAGAGTTGTCGGAAGGGGTTCAAGCGGCATGGAATTCTGACTGCACTTGATTGTATCATCAAGAAGCGAACAGTCTCCGCTGTTAATGCCCTCAATACCTGCAGCAAGTATAAGCTTGAAGGTGATATACGGGTTGCAGCATGCGTCAGCGGAACGGATTTCAATTCTCGGAGCTGTACCGACAGTCTGAGGAATTCTTATAAGCTGAGCTTTGTTTTCGTAAGACCAGTCAACGTATTTCGGTGCATAACCTATACCGAAGCGTTTGTAGGAATTTGTAGTTGAGTTGAGGAAGGCAGTGATTTCTCTGATTTTCGAAAGAACACCCGAGATAAAGCATTTGCCTTCATGAGACATTGTGCCGTCCTCCATATCGAAGATATTGCTTCCGCCCTTTTTGAGGCTGATTGATATGCTCAGTGCACTTCCGTGTTCATCAGGCAGCGGCTTTGGCATGAATGAAGCGAAAAGACCGTTCTGTGAGGCGATGGATTTTACTACTGTTTTATAGTGCACCATATTATCGGCAGCAGCTACGGGTTCATTTTCCCTGAACTCAATTTCATTCTGTCCCGGACCGTGCTTGTGGCATGAGCTTTTGGGATTGAGTCCCATTTCTTCAAGAGAAAGGCAAATCTCACGTCTTGTATTCTCGCACTTGTCAAGGGGAGCAACGTCGAGATAGCTTCCGTTATCGTGAGGAATTTTTGTAGGATTGCCGTTTTCATCAAGGTCAAAGAGATAGAATTCGCATTTTGTTCCCATTTCACAGGAATAGCCGTCAAGTCTGAGGGAGTTGATATAATTTGTAAGCGAGCTCCTCATGTCACCTATATAGTCGCTTCCGTCCATATTCTTTATGCTGCAGAAAAATCTTACAACACGTCCTGATTTCGGACGCCAGGGAAGTACGGAAAGCGTGGAAATATCGGGTACAAGAAGCAGGTCGGAACAACCCTCTCTGATACATGAAGCGTCAAAGGGAATTCCGTACTTGAAGGCACGGGGAAGCTCATTTGGCATAATGGCAATATTTTTAAGGTTGCCGAACATATCGCAGAAGGTCAGACGTATAAATTTTACGTCATTTTCTTCGACAAAATCAAGAATTTCTTTTGGAGAAAAGCAATTCATAAAATACCTCCGTGATAACAAAGAAATGAAGGGGATTTTACCCCGATAAAGTAATTATACTATAAAAATTGTAATTTGTAAATAGTTTAAGGTATAACTTTTCGCAATAAAAATAAATATATCAAAAGGTGTTGACTTTTTCTGTTGTTCGGTATATAATAACAAGCGGCAGTGTGCATAAACGGGTTATGTGATACTGCCATATTATTGAATATGGAGTTTGTTATGGTTGAAACTGAAATTTTTCTGAGCAGACATTTACAGAGCAAGGAGCTTTTCGAAACTGTCTGCACTTCACTCGGTGCACAGGAAGGTACAATAAGCAGCATACAGGAGCTTGAAGCTTATCTTTCCGCTGCAGCCTCTGACGTAAGGTACAGTGTATATGTTTCAAATGAGAAATGGGGAAACGAGGCGGTTGATGAGGTGGCTGAGGTTTTCGCTGAGGCCGAAAAGAAAAACAGCTTTGTAAATACGGTAATCCATACTGAGGAGTTCCTCAATATTATAGATGAAAACGGAAATATTACCTCCGAAAGCAAGCCGAGAAGTCTTGTTCACCGTGACGGTGACCTTCATCCTACGGTTCATGTATGGATAGTAAAGGAAATGGATATGGGTGTGTACGTGCTTCTTCAGAAGCGTTCCGAAACAAAGGACGCACATCCGGGCTGTTATGATGTATCGGCGGCAGGTCATGTAAAGCAGAGCGGTGACTATCGTGATACTGCCGTACGTGAGCTTGATGAGGAGCTTGGACTTTATATTGCTCCCGAAAAGCTGAGCTTTATCGGAATGATTAAGAATGAATATACTGACGGAAACGGCTTCAATGACAATGAGCTTTGTGCGGTTTATATCTACACTGAAGAGGTTGACGCTGACAGGCTTTGTCTTGAGAAAAAAGAGGTTTCTGAGGTTCGCTGGGCAGAGATAGACGAGCTTCTTTCTGCAATGGGAGACGCAGAGTTTATGCACTGCATTTATGCTGATGAGCTTCAGATGATTAAAAAGGCTGTATACTGATAAAAAGGAGGGCACTGTGAAGTGTCCTCCTTTTAGTATGTAGAAGAAATCGGATAATGGGACGCCGAGGGCGGCGTCCCCTACAAAACACCGTAAAATAGGTGAAAATTGTACGGGCGTCCACCCTCGGACGCCCATCATTTACGATAGCATATAGCTTTTTCTATAAACTGAGGGCGACCATTAGGGTCGCCCTTTGGATTATAATAATGTTTTATGTTTCAGATCAGAGCTTTTCAAATCGTCTTACATCGCCTGCTTTGCCTGTGAAGAGTGACTTGGGTCTTGCCCATACATCACCATTTGCAAGTGACTTGTAAATTACAAGCTCCTCGAGAGTTTCGCTGTGGCGTGCAACTTCGATTATCTCGTACTCTCCGCCCTTGAAATGACGGTATTTAGCTCCGATTACAACCTCAGTCTCCTTATCCTCAGCGACGGGAGCGGAAGCTTCTTCGGTAACATTGTTTACAATATCGTCAGATACAATAATCATTGATGAGAACGGCGGCATTTTAACGTATGCATTGCCGTTGTTCACCTGAATCTGACGTGAACCGATTACATCAACGAGATAATCGAAGTTGCACG
>SVNJ01000037.1 GCA_015066955.1 Ruminococcus sp.
AAAGTGCTCGGGAATTCTTGCATGAGTATCAAAGCTGTCAATTACATTAAAATACTTTGCAAGCTCGGGAGTCTGCTCGGGAAGGTCTGTTGCACTTCCTCCGCAAATAATCATAACATCTATATCGTTTGTCATATTCTTTGCATCATCAAGTCTGCATATTTTCACGCCCTCTGTAAGTATACTTACAGTTGCGGGGTCACGTCTTGTAAACACTGCCACAAGCTCCATATCGTCATTCTGTCTTACAGCAAGCTCAACACCTCTTCCAAGATTTCCATAGCCTGCAATACCGATTCTGATTTTTTCCATATCTGATTCCTCCGTAAAACAAATTTTACATCAATATTATATCACACTCAGCGACTGATGTAAAGAAAAATTTCATGCTGTTAGCTTAATAAAACAAGGAAAATTCAGAATTTCACTTTAAAGCTTTAGTCTGTAAAGCAGCACGGTCAAAGGAATCAATCACACCGTCACCTGTAAGATCGGCAGTTTTTTCAAAATCCTCATAGTTACCTTCACCGCTTCTCACAAGATACTTTGTAAGTATAATCAGGTCTGCCGCATTTACGCTTCCGTCACGGTTTATATCGCCTGTAAGAAGCTCCTGTGGCTCCGTTGTACTCTCAGTCTCTGCGGTATATACATTCTCATACATTGTCTCAGCCCAGAGCTGACGCATTGCCGCATAACCCTGTTCATTCGGGTGAACACCGTCTCCGCTGAGTTTATCGGGATTTTCTCTGAAATATGTATCAAAGTCTGGACCCTTTACAACCTGCGGATACTCCTCATAAATCTTATCAATCATTGCGTTGTAGTCGTCAAGATAGTTATTTACTCCGCTTTCTGTTGCATAAGGGATTTTCGGAAGCACGGGGGTTTTTCCAAGCTCAATAACCTTTTCAATCATATATACGGTATTCTCGTAGTATTTCTCGGCACCTGTCTGATTACCCCACGCATCATTTGTACCGTAAGCAATGCTTACGTATTCGCCTGGAAAGGCTTCAAGCCAGCGGTCGATATTATTCTTTCCGTCGGTACTGAAAATTCCGCCTATACCGCCGTTTTCCTGCACGGGAAAATATCTGCCGTCTATCTGATTCACAAGCTCAGCAAAGCCTGTACCATAGCAATTCATCATTCCGCCTGCTGTAATGGAGTCACCGTAGAACATCCAGCTGTCAGCAACTCCCTCCGAAGCATTGTGTATATCAAAGTTTATGCTGATTGAACCGCCTGTTTTGCCGTCAGCACCTGTGATATTTATACGAATCCAGTTATAGCCCTTCATGTCAACAACATGCTGACGGGAGTGATAGGTATTGCCTTTAACCTCTGCGGAAACCACCCAGCCGTCCTCCGGATATGTACCACCCTCTGCGGCATTGACCTCGATTGTGTAGTCTGAGGGCATAGCATTGCTTGAAGTGGTATACTGACCTACGGTATAGTCATAGGCACCTGTTGTATTGTACCATGCAGCAATTACCGTTTCACGCTCTTCCTCAGGCACTGCGGATAAATCATAGGCAAGGTATTCGGGTGCAGCGCCAAACCAGAAGGAATAATAATACGCATCGTTGGCTGAAGAAGCGGTAGCGGGATTAGATACGGAATAAGCGGGACAATTTCTGCTTATTACGGGATTTGCGATAATATCCGCGTTTACTGTAAAACTTTGAGGGTTACAGACTGACGCCGAAGACACAGCAATTATTGCCGCAAGAGCGGCGGTGATTTTTTTTACGGACATTCTTTTCATTACAGCACCTCACATAATATTATTTTTCAATGTATCATTATTATAGCATTAAGGCAGACAAATATCAAGTGGGATATGCATTGATTTAAACCATCACCGCACAAAGCAGTATCATTCACGCAATCTCTGTGCGGTGCTGTCTTAATTCTGATGCCTTACAACTCCATATTCATCATCAAGCCTGTAATACGGACAGGCATAATTTGTGCCTGCAAGAAATCTTGCCATTTCGTCCTCATCAAGATTGACAAGGCATACGTAACAGTCGTAATCCTCGTCATACACGTAATTTGTACAGCTTTCGCAGTTTGTCGGTTTGTTCTGTCTCATATCAATGCCTTTCACTTTTCGTTTTCAATATTGCTCTATCAATTAATTCTTCAGAAGTTGGTTTAGGAAGCAATAATATATGTGCCGTCTATTCCGTCACTGTCAGCAAACGGAACCTCAGCAAATCCCTCTTCACTGAGAAGTCCGCTGAGAACGGTTACAATATCACATTCGGGTGACTTTCCCTGCTTTACCGCATTTCTTACGGAATCAGCAAGTACATCCGTCTTCCCTTCTTCTATATTATACCACTCTTTTTCATCGCTGTAAACCACCAGACACGATGGTGATACCTTCCACTCATTAAGAAGAAACTCCAGTGAAGCGGTAAAATCGCAGTCTCCAAGCACAATAAGCTCAGTATGCCCCGTAAACAGAGTTTTTCCAAGCTCAAGCTCAGCCTTTTCACGCAGAGCATCAAAATCTTCACCTGCTGATGCGTATGGCTTGCTCTCTTCATCATAAAAATCAAATACGGCTATTTTGCCCTCGTGTCCCGACAAGGCAAGTGCCCTTACATAGTTTTTGTCATGAACCCTGTCAGAGGATTTGCACCCCGTAAGCAGAATTGCCCCCACAGCTGCAGCAAACAAACGATATACCTTCATCAGCCTTCCCCCTTCCTTCTGATTCGGCTCATAATCAGCGGCACTATAAATAATGCAGTCGGTACAGCCGCAGCGTACAGAAGATTATAAGGCTCTGCACCCGAAAGCAGAAATGCCGCACATATCATAAGAATCAACGTGAATGTGCTTCTGAATCTTGTAAAATCAGGGAAAAGTACGCCTATAATCCATGCCGCCGCCTCAGTCTGTACAGATATTGCAAATACCGCAAGTATTGCAAAAACTATCAGAAAAAGTGAATCTATTCTCTGCGTTGAAAACGGCTGAGAAATTTCAGCCGCAGTAATCACAGGAAAGTCCGCCGCCTTCATTATTCCTCCTGCAACTGCGGAAACAGTCACCGTAACGGCAGTGTATAAAACTGCTTTGCCGATAAAATAACCGATAGTGCACTTCATGGGACTTGTTTTTGTGTAGCCGAGATATACGATAAAGCTTCCGAGACCTCCGCTGAGTACAAAGCCTTTTGCAAGCTCATGAAAAAAGCCTTCGGAATTATACGTATTATTCAGATTATCGACGCTGAATCGGGGAATTGCACCTATAATTACAATTCCGATGCATACTGCTCCCAGTGCGGCGGAAACTACAGCTGCCCTTGACAGAGGCCGTACTCCCGGAGAAGAAACGTAAAGACAGACAAGTGCAATAAGTCCCGACAAAAGAAGTTTTTCAGGTATTACGGGGAAATTCTGCGATGGAATCGAAAGCTCATCGGCAGTATTCCAGATCATAACAAAAAGAAGTCCGCCCCACAGAAGTATATACCCAAGATAAAACCACAGAAAAGGCTTCGGTGCATATTTCAGCGAGCCGCCGCTGTTATAGTATTTCACGGCAGGTATTGCCATTGCAAGCTGAAGAAATATTCCCGCAAGAAAAGCAGCTGTCGTAATCAGTGATACACCTCCGCTTATACAGATAAGCGTAAATGCGTCGGAAACAAGGAGAAGTGCGGCAAACTGTCCGCCTGATATTCTATTCATGATAATCCTCCACTGTAAAGCCGCCCGTCTGCATTTTTCGGAAGCCTGTACGAATAGCCGTATCTCTCATTCCGCTTGCCTTAAACGGGGAAAGAGGTGCTGTAAACGGGAAGCCATAATCCTCCGTTGAGCAGATATTGATAAGAACAGCGCAGGCAAGCAGACTTATTCCGAAAAGTCCGAGCATACCTCCTGCAAGCAGAAATCCGAAACGGAGTATCGTAACGGGAGGATTCAGCTCAGGAACTGCAAAGCCGCTGATAATGGAAAGTGCAATAATCGTCAGCATGGGAGTGCTGATAAGTCCCGATTTTACTGCCGCATCACCGATAATAAGTCCTGCAACGATACTTACCGCTCCGCCTACAGGCTTTGGCAGACGTATACCTGCTTCACGTATTATTTCGTACATAATCATTACACCCAATGCCTCAGTTACAAGTGACAGAGGTGCTTTTGTTTCCTCCTGCACAAGTATCATAAGCAGTGTGCTGTTGAGAAGCTCAGGGTGGTACATTGCAATGGCAACATATACCGACGGAAGAAATATTGCAAGAATAAATGCGGCATACTTAACCCAGCGGATAAAAGTAGAATAATACGGTTTGAAGGCATAATCGTCGAGTGTCTGAAAGCTTTCGCAGAAAAGTCTCGGTACAATAATTGCATAGGGTACGCCGTCAATGAGTATTGCAACACGTCCCTCGATAAGCTTTGAACAGAGTACATCGGGACGCTCCGTTGTGCCTGTTGAGCTGAAAAGCTCAAAGCTTCCGCTTTCAAGAAAGGGACGCACATAGCCTGTTGAAAATACCGATTCGAGACGTATATGGTCAAGGGATTCATGTATTTTATTCAGAAGCTTTTTCGGTACACGGTCCTGCATATAGCAGATGCATAAATCGGTCTGACTTTTATCACCCTTAACGAAAAGCTTTGTCACAAGAAAAGGACTCTTCAGCTTTCGGCGGATAAGGGAAATATTAGTACGTATAACCTCAACAAAGCCCTCATGAGAGCCCATGATGTTGCCCTCGCCTGTAGGCTCGGTGATGCCTCTCATGGCAAAGCCCTGTACACCGAAGGCAAGTGCGATATTCATACCATCGGCAATCAGTACCGCAAAGCCCGAATTTACAAGGCGGAAAAGCTGACCATAGTTTTCGGCAACGGGACTGTCAACGGCAAGGAGCATATTGTCCTGAATATGCTTGAAAAGGTCATGGGAGCTTGCTTTCTTTTCAACATGCATAAGCGGCTCGAAAATAAGCTCGGAGATAGTCTGTGTGGAAAGCATACCCTCACAGCACAGAAGCACACAGCGTATGCCTCCGCAGTAGAATTCGTTCACCATAAGGTCAGTTGAGCCGCCTGAGATGCGTTTTATTTCACTCAGATTCTTCTGCAGGTCGGAAATTATCGGGGAATAGTAGTAATCCTCTGTTTTCATATTTTCACCTCAGAATTATTATTGACCGGAAATTATGAAAAATTCGGATAATGAGGTTTGGTGATACAAATTATTGCCTTAGCTCCTGAAGAATTCTGCTTCCCAAGCTAAATGAAAAATACATTAGTCAGTCGGGGAGCAATAATGTTTACCTCTCAATTATAATATCTCTGAGCAAATATATTGCCGACACACAAAACGGTATAAAAAAATCACGGTCTGTCAGGATACAAGCCGCAAAAAGTCCAACCGAAATAAAGAGCTTGAGTATCGTCCCGATTATTCTGTATACTGAATGATCCTGAAGCAAATCAAGCAAACTACCGCCGTCAAGCATACCGTAAGGAAGCAGATTGAAAACCGCCGCAGCAAGATTCATGTATCCAAATAAACACTCTCCTGCTGTCAGCTGTACAGCTCCATACAAAAGCAGATTGCTCAGCGGTCCAGCAAGCAGCACCGCCGCTTCCTCCTTAACGGTCAGAATCAGCCCACGCTCAGGCTGCATTTTTATACCCATTCCCCATAAGCTGAGCAAACCGATTCTTCCTCCTGCAGCATACAATGCAAGTCCATGCCCAAGCTCATGAAGTGTGCTCACAGCAAAAAATCCAAGTATAATACTGCTGTCACGCAATAAAAAAATAACTGCGGTAAAAATAAGAAATGAGAAGTCGATTTCCAGACGTATGCCGTGAATAATCACCCTGTACAAAGCCTTATCACCACATCTATAATATTGGGCATAACCTCATTTTCATCCTCAGTCAGCTCACACAAGCGTCCGTAAAGCTCACCGCACAGCTCGGGCTGTACTATATTCAGAATAAGAAGGCCTGCCGCAATAAGAATACATATTACTGTCTGCATTGCAAAAATATCGTCTGTTTTCTGCCTTTTACGGCTGTCATATTTTTTCAGAAGAACCTCCGTATTGTCCTCACAGGGAATTTCACTTCCGCTTTCGGTTGTTTTATCACAATTCAAAAAATCAGCTCCTTGCAGAAATAGTACATTATATTGCTCTCCCAAATAAATCATGCCATCAATACTTGCCGAAAAAACAAAATCTCTGCGTTACAAATTTTGACATACGGATAGTATGCCTGCAATTTGTGCCTTGATATTTTGCTTTTTCGCCTGCGTCTTTTGGCATTCTTCAATTGGTGTAGCAATATCTTATGCAGGGAGCTTTTTATTATATTCATTTATTGTACTATATCTTCAAACTTACCCTTTATCGCATCGGCAAGATCTGCAGGTGAAAGGCGTATCTGCGTACCTATTCTTCCGCCGCTGATATAAAAAAGGTCAAGCTCCTTTGCAGAACAGTGAATTACTGTCATAAACTGCTTTTTCATGCCGATAGGTGTACAGCCGCCCCTTACATAGCCCGTAACCTTTGTAATATCCTTTACCGCAATAAGCTCAACGGACTTTTCACCTACGCTTTTCGCCGCCTTTTTCATATCAAGCTCAAGTGCAACAGGTATAAGAAAGCAATAATAATTTCCGCTTTTTCCCTTTGCAACAAGTGTTTTAAAGGTTTCCTCCACAGGCTGTTCAAGCTTTTGGGCAACAGTAACTCCGTCTATAAATTCATCGCACTCATAAATATTGATTTCATAAGGGATTCTGCATTTGTCAAGAAAGCGTATAGCGTTTGTTTTCAGTTCCTTTGCCATAATGTCCTCCGAAAAGAAAGTGCAGACATCTTACGATATCTGCACTGTATGTATTAATATTATAAGAAGAGTCCGAGGCTTGAGCCGGGATAAATCTTCCAGCCTTCGCCCTTGATTTTAACAACAACGATTTCCATTTCTTCCTCATCGTCGTCATCCTTGCCCTTGATTGAGAATGTACACTCAAGCTCGTAAGCCTTCTTGATTTCTACATCAGCATCATAGTAGTCCTCGTAGTTTTCCTCATAATCCTTGATCTTCTTTTTGCTGAGTTCCTTCTTGTCCTCAACCTTGATCTTCATCTTGGTTCTCTTGCCGTATTCGTCTTCAAGCTCGTCGTATGCGTCCTCAAGCTCTTCGTCCATTTCCTCGTAAAGCTCCTTAAGCTTTACATCCTCTTCGTCAGCCATATCATCAAGCATATCATCGGTATACATTGAACCGAGAACCTTCTTGGAATTGCACTTATTGAAGCCGTCTACAAAGTCATCGAGAGGAGCCTTGTAGCCTGAACCGCCTGCAATTGAAGAGAAGATAATAACGATAAGCAGAAGTGCAACTACCGCACCGCCGGCAATGATAAGATTTGTTTTTGCCTGCTTCTTGTTGTCGGGAGCCGCTGCTGTATCTCCGTACTGTGTGTTTGCTTCGGGCTGTGAAGCCTGATTTACAGGTGCAGTGTTTGTGTTTGCCTGTTCATTCATTGCATCGGGACATGTACAAGCTGAACCCTCTGCAATTTCCTTGCCGCAATATCTGCAGAATGCCATAATTTTAATCCTCCATAAAAACTGTTATTCCGACGTAAAACGTCATATTAATAATACCATAAGCGGTAGAATATGTCAAGTAAAATTTTTGTGTATTACTATGATAATACGGTAAATAAATACAATTTAATATGCATCGCTGCAAAGCTGTGGTAAACATTAATTAATTCCTTGCATTTTTCTGCAAAATACGCTATAATATTAATTACTCACACCAAATTTACGTAAAGGAGACATATAAATGAATAAAAAAGAAACTGCCGAAATTAAAAAGAATTTTTCCGATAAAAGCGGATTCTTCATCATGGAGAAAATCCTCACGGCATTCGTTGATGCTGAGAAAAACCTCCGCTGTCATAATATAAATTCATGCCTCACCATGCCCGTTGAAGAGCATGAGGTTTACTCAGAAACCCTCAAAAAGGTTCTCAATACAAATGTAGGAAAATCCTTCGTTGAATACGAATTTCCCAACGAAGCCTATGAAGAAGGCATGGCTCAGGACGTACTCTACAAGCTTTTGAAATCAGAGCTTAAAGACGAAGAAGCTGCGGAGAATTTCCTTAACCATATCGCAAACAATATTGCCTGCGAAGGTCCTTTTGCCGTTATTACAGCTTACTGTACATACACTATCCGCAAAAAGGATAAAATGGACGAATTCTCTGAGGGTGAGGACGAGCTTTACCGCTACATTCTTACCGCTATCTGTCCCGTAAATACAAGCAGTGACGGCTTTGTTTTCGACTCCTTCAACAACGAAATCACCAAAAAGCTCAACACTGAGCTTATTATCAGCAAATCTCCCTGCGACGGCTTCCTCTACCCTGTTTTCAGCAACAGAAGTACTGACATCAACCATGTTATGTATTACACCAAGTCTGCCAGCAAGCCTAATATTTCTATCGTTGAAAATGTTCTCGGCTGCAGCTTTGTTATGTCCGCAGAAAACGAAAAGGCAAGCTTCCAGAATATTCTTAAAAATGTAGTAGGCGACGACCTTGACTACACTCTCATTAAAACCGTAAACGAGAAGATTCAGGAGGTCGTTGAGGAAAATAAAAACGAAACCGATACTCCCGTTATCGATACACTCAGACTCAGGGATATCCTTTCTGATGCAGGTGTGCCCGAAGAGCGTGTGCAGATGATTGAGCCTGTTTTCGAGAAAACCTGCGGCTCCGCACCCCTTAAGGCTTCAAATCTCGTAGAAACTAAAACAGTCCTCACTTCTCCCGGTATTACCGTTAATATCAAGCCCTCAGCTGCTGATAAAATCCGTACAAGCGTTGTGGAGGGCAGACGCTGTCTGCTTATCGATATAGACGACCCCACTATTGAAATCAATGGTCTGCCTGTTACGCTTAACTGATACATAAAATTAACTCTCACCAAGAATATAAAAAAGTATAATTATTGCGGAAAATTGCGGACAGCCGCAAGGGCTGTCCCTACAGTATATACGTAAATAAGCATTATTGTAGGGGCGACCCTTGCGGTCGCCCGTTTTCTGTATTGTTATTTCAGGTTTATCTACAGATTGAGACGCTCCGCAAGAGCGTCTTTTTAAATCGGAATCTCAAAACAAAGGGCACACCGTAGTGTGCCCTTTTAATATATCATTACTTGATAACTCTTACTCTGATGATGCCGTCAATTGCCTTGATGTCATTGATGATAGCGTCAGTAACGTCGCCTGCAACATCCATCATTGTGTAAGCGTAGTCCTTCTTGCTTGCGTTAACCATGTTGTCAATGTTAAGACCGTCATTACCTACAACAGTTGTGATTGAAGCAATTGTTGTGGGGATATTCTTGTGGATAATGCAAACCTTTGTGCCTGCAGCAACCATTGAAGCGTTAGGAAGGTTTACGCTGTTCTTGATATTACCGTTTTCGATGTAGTCGATAATCTCGTGAGCAGCCATAACAGCACAGTTGTCCTCACTCTCAGGAGTTGAAGCACCAAGATGAGGAAGAACAATGATATCCTCTTCGCCGAGTACGATATCGTCAGCAAAGTCTGTAACATACTTAGCAACCTTGCCTGCCTTGATTGCGTCAACAACAGCCTGGCTGTTGATAAGCTCGCCTCTTGCGAGGTTGATAAGACGAACGCCGTCCTTCATCATTGCAATCTGCTCTGCATCGATTGTATTCTTTGTAGCAGGTGTGTAAGGCATGTGGATTGTGATATAATCGCTGTTCTTGTAGATATCATCAAGCTCCTTTACAACCTGTACGTGGGGATCAAGGTGAATAGCAGCGTCGAGTGAGAGGTAAGGGTCATAGCCGATAACCTTCATACCGAGCTTGATAGCTGTGTTTGCAATCTTGCCGCCGATAGCACCAAGACCGATAACACCGAGCATCTTGCCCTTAAGCTCAGGACCTGCAAACTTAGCCTTGCCGCCCTCTACTGTCTTGGGAGCGTCAGGTGTACCCTTAAGTGAAGCAGCCCATGAAGCAGCCTCAACGATTTTTCTTGAAGCAAGGAGAAGTGCACAGATAGCAAGCTCCTTAACTGCATTTGAGTTTGCACCGGGAGTATTGAATACACAGATACCCTCTTCTGCACATCTTTCAACAGGGATATTGTTTACGCCTGCACCTGCACGAGCGATACAAAGAAGATTGTCTCCGAATGTCATATCGTGCATCTTAGCGGAACGTACCATTATTGCATCGGGATTCTCAGGAGCGTCTGAGATAGCGTACTTGCTCTTGTCGAAAATATCTGTACCGCAAGCAGCGATTTTATTAAGTGTCTGAATATTATACATTTCAGTCTACCTCTTTCAATTATATTGTAGGGACGAATGATTTCGCCCATATTTTATACCATAATAAATATGTAACTGTGGGCGAACACAGTTCGCCCCTACAGTCGGATTTAATATTATTCAATATTAAGAGCGTCCGCCAATTAAGCGTTCTCTTCCTCGAACTTCTTCATGAAGTCAACGAGTGCCTGAACACCCTCGATAGGCATAGCATTGTAGATAGAAGCTCTCATGCCGCCTACGCTTCTGTGTCCCTTGAGGTTCTCAAGACCTGCAGCCTTTGACTCCTTGATGAATTTAGCGTCAAGCTCGTCATTGCCTGTGATGAAAGGAACGTTCATGAGTGAACGGTCAGCCTTTTCAACTGTGCCCTTGAACATCTTGGAATTGTCAAGGAAATCATAAAGGATAGCAGCCTTCTTCTCATTGTGAGCCTTCATAGCCTCAAGGCCGCCCATCTTCTTGATCCACTTGAACACCTTGCCGCAGATATAGATACCGTAGCAGGGAGGTGTATTGTAGAGAGAATCGTTGTCAGCCTGTGTCTTCCACTTAAGCATTGTAGGTGTGCCAGCAAGAACGTCGTCACAGATGAGATCCTCACGGATAATAGCGATTACAACACCTGCAGGTCCGATATTCTTCTGAACACCGCCGTAGATTACGCCGTACTTTGAAACGTCAACAGGCTCTGAAAGGAAGCATGAAGAAACGTCAGCTACGAGATCCTTGCCCTTTGTATCAGGAAGATTCCAGAACTTTGTACCGTAAATTGTGTTGTTCTCACAGATATAAACGTAGTCTGCGTCCTCAGGAATATCGAGGTTGGAGCAATCAGGGATATATGAGAATGTCTTGTCAGCGGATGAAGCAACAGCAACAGCCTCACCGTACATCTGAGCCTCCTGATAAGCCTTCTTAGCCCACTGACCTGTAACTATGTAAGCAGCCTTCTTGTTCTTCATAAGGTTCATAGGAACAGCTGCGAACTGCTGTGAAGCACCGCCCTGAAGGAAAAGAACCTTATAGTTGTCGGGAATATTCATAAGGTCACGGAGATCCTGTTCAGCTTCCTTGATAATTGTATCATAAGCCTTTGAACGGTGTGACATTTCCATAACGGACATGCCTGTGCCCTTATAATCCATCATTTCGTCAGCAGCTTCTCTGAGTACTTCTTCGGGAAGAACAGCAGGACCTGCACTGAAGTTATAAACTCTGCTCATTTTAAAAACCTCCACAGTAATATTATAATTGATAAATATTTGCCATACTTATATAATTATACTCCCTCTGCCGAAATATGTCAATATAAAACGAGGATTTTTTCGTCAGATAAATTATATTTGTCGGAAACAACAAAAATATTGTGAAATATTTGTCAATCTGTACACTTATAAAAAATATCGGACTTGACAGGCAAATCCGATATAAATATAATATTAATATAATATTAAAGCTCTCTTTTTCTCGTCGCTAAATGGGAAATAACCGCTCCGAGTGCAAGCAGAAGGATTCCTCCGCCGATAAGTACAATATAGCTGACGAAACGGTAATCTACGAAAAACTTCACTAAATTATAAATAATACTGCCGTAATCAGGCTCGAATATTCCATCAAGCACATAGCACGACACACCTACAAAAATGCCGAAGCCGAAGGATATGGGCGCCTCCTTTGATACACCGAATACATAGTCAATAATAAAGGTAGGCATTATAAATATACATCCAAGAAAGAAGCCAACCGCTGCGGCAAAGGGTATTGTAAAGCTTTCCCTTTCCCATTCAACCGTCAGGTAAGCAAATTCTCCGAAAAGCTCCGTATCCTCCAGCGGCATCCACGCATAAGAAATATACCCGATTGCAATTAACAGCAGCATAGCAGCAAGAAGCATAACACCCGTAAGGAAAAAACGTCCGAAAACGAAACTTTGTCTTTTCGCAGGCAATACACCATAAAGCATGTTGAAGGAATTCTTCTCCGCCATTGAAAATATCGGCTGTACAATATATCCCATGAACATGCTTGCCATAATCAATATCAGCTGCGGCGGAAACGCAAGTGAAGCAAGCGTTATAAATATAAACATTATTATGAAAATCCGCACTATTTTTTTCTTCAGAGTAATAAATTCAAGCCTTGCAACATTTAATATCTCTTTCATGAATTTGTCTCCTTTGCAATGAAAATCAGCATCTCATCAATGCTCACCTTTTCGCAGACAATTTTGTCCGTAATTTCATTTTTATACTCGACAGGAAGCATAGCCTCAAAGCCGTTTTTGTAGTTGTGGTAGCCTATGGACTTTCCGATAAGCTCCTTTGAAATATCCTTCTCGTTGCCCTTGATTATAACGTATTTCTCCAGAAGCTCGTCCTTTGTACCCGTAAACCATACCTTTCCTGCAATAAGCACCGTTACATAATCGGCTATTCTTTCAAGGTCAGCAGTAATATGAGTTGAGAAGAGTATTCCCCTGTTTTCGTCTGTAATATACTCCGCAAGAATGTCTAAAAGTTCATCTCTTGCAACAGGGTCAAGACCGCTTGTAGGCTCGTCAAGTATAAGAAGCTGTGCATTGTGAGAAAGTGCGGCAGAGATACTCAGTTTCATTTTCATACCTCTTGAAAAGCTTCCGCAATTCTTTTTCAGCGGCAATTTGAATTTTTCAATATAGCTGAAAAAGGTCTTGCTGTCCCACTCATCGTAGAAGCATCTGAGCTGTGCTTCGATATCCTTTACATTAAGGTGCTCGGCAAAGAAAATATCATCAAATACAACACCAATTTTCTGCTTGATTTTGTGGGAATCGGTTACACTATCCATACCGAAAAGCTTGATTTCACCGCTTCCGATGTTAGCCATGTTAAGTATTGTTCGTATTGTAGTTGTTTTGCCTGCACCGTTTTGTCCGACAAAGCCCATTATGAAGCCCTTCGGAAGGCTGAATGTTACGTCCTTAATCGAAAAGTTGTCGTAGTCCTTGCATAGATTTTTTACTTCAAGTAAATTTTCCATTTTTGTCACTCCTCCATTACAGATTTAAGGTATCCTATAATCTCATCGTCGGAAAGTCCCGCACTTCTGCCTGTTTCAACAGCATTTTCAAGGCATTGCTCCATTTCGCACAGCATTCGCTCACGAAGCAGCTCATTGTTTCTCGGTGCAACAAAATACCCCTTGCCTGCAGCGGAAATTATAAATCCCTCATCCATAAGGTCATTATAAGCACGAGTCGTTGTTATTACGCTGATTTTCAAATCCCTCGCAAGCTGTCTCACTGACGGAAGCTGTTCATTCTCTTTAAGCTCACCCTCAAGGACCGCAGCCCTTATCTGCTCCTTAATCTGCTCATATATGGGAATGTCCGATTTATTCTTCAATACAATATTCATAGAGGCCTCCGTTTATACTGTTATTATCATGATATATACAGTATAACGCCTTTATATACAGTTGTCAAGTACTTTATAAAAAAATATCCATTTTTATGTAACAAAACCATTTTTATAGTTGTCTAATAAACAAGGAGGTGAAGCAATGAAAAAGGAGTTAGACGAAATTTATAATCTGTATGCCGCAGATTTGTATAAATTCATACTAAAGCTCAGCCACAATGAAAGCCTTGCTATGGATATTCTGCAGGACACTATGCTTAAAGCGGTCATGTCCGCAGATAAATTCAAGGGTAAGTGCTCCGTTAAGACGTGGCTGTGCACTATCGCACGAAATGAGTATTATAACCACTTAAAGCGTGCGGACAATAATAATCTCCCTCTCGATGAAGCTCTTAACGTGCACGGAGAGCCTCTTGAGCACTGCTTTACCGATAAATCTCAGGCTTTGCAGATACACAGGATTCTGCACAAGCTTGATGAGCCCTATAAGGAAATATTTACCCTTCGTGTGTTTGCTGAGCTGAAATTCAGCGATATAGGTGGTATCTTCGGTAAAAGTGAAAACTGGGCACGGGTAACGTTTTTCAGGGCAAAGGAAAAAATTATTAATCTGCTTAAAGAGGAGGACTCAATATGAATTGTGATATTATCAAGGACTTAATCCCCCTGTGCGGTGAGGGACTGTGCAGCGAGAAAAGCGAAAAGGAAATCAGAGAGCATATAAAGGAATGTGAGGGTTGCCGTATTCTTTACGAAAGTATGCCTGTGACAAAGGATGATACCCCGAAAATTCCCGATGAGAAAAACATCTTCAAAAAGGTAAACAAGAGACTGAAACGTCACCGCATAATTGATATTATACTTCTTCTGATTGTTTCAGCTATAATATGCGGTCTGGGTTATCTTACCTTTGGACAGATTGCAAAAACCTATGATTGTCAGAGCTTTGAAACGATTTTCCAGTCTCTTGAAGTAAGAAAGCTGGGAAAATACATTGCCGAAGGAGATTTTGAGTCTTATGTTGATTATGTAACTGACGGTCATATCGGAGATATTTTTACTTACTCTCTTATTGACGAAATAAAGCAAAGTGATATAAAAATGCTCGAAAAAGTATTTGAAGAAACTTACGGTGATACAAAGCCTGTAGATATAAAAGTAAAATCTTACTATGGTCAGATGCATGCTGAAAAATCAGTAACAATATATTCGACTCTTACTATTACTTTTGAAAACGGTAAAGAGTTCACTACCGATTTTCTGAAAGATGTTGACGGCTTGTACAGAGCAAACGGTATGAATTTTGTATCCGATTCTACATTCGATAAGCAGGAGGAATTCTCAAATGCCATAAATTTTTCAAGCTGGCACGAAAATTATCCTCTTGGAGTCGTTGAAACTCTTATGAAAAGTAATAAACCTACAAAAAATATGCTGCTCAATAAGTTTCATACAGAATATCAGGAGGACATGAAAGCAGCTCGTGACAGCTTCCTTGAAAAAGGATTTACAGTTGATAATTTCTTCTTCTCACGATACAGATTTGATGAAGAAAAGAATATGTTCTATTATGATGTTTCCCTTGATGCATCAGACTCTAAGGGCACAGCTCAGCTGAGAACACGCATTTACTATGACCACATCGGATTACATGCTCCCGACAAGGATACTATTCAGATTTATTCAAACAGCTGCACACCTGAGCTTGAAGAAGCTCTTGCAAACTACTTCGGTTAAAAAATGAGGACGTCAATTCGACGTCCTCTTAATTATATCAATTCTCCGGAAGAACTATTTCTCCAACATTCTCAGAAAATGAAACGGCTTCTTGCTTATAATCTTTATAACCGCTGCATAAAAGCTCACCGTTTTTCTTATTGAAAGTAATATATACGCTCTCCATTCCTCTGTCAGAATTATTCTCAAATGTCTCCGTTACAGAATCACCGTCATACTCCCTCTTTACAAGCGTCATCTCTCTCGGGGAAATCCCACTATTGAAGAAACAAGATTCAAGCCGCTCACAATCAGGGTCGTTTACGGTTGAAAGGCTGTTACCTAAGGTATTTTCCACCCAACATCCGTCATTAAAATTATACCCTTTTTCACCGATATAATAGATTTCTCCTCCAAAAATAGAATTTTTCTCGTCAGGCACTGGGATTCCTTTCATATGGACATTATCGCCGTTAACCTCAATTATACTCGTACCTATGAAGGTGTTCTCGTGAAAAAGTTCAAGAGTCACAGAGAAATGTCTTTTATCCAGAATCTCGCATAATGAAGCTGTATAACTGTTCTCGAAAGACAAATCAGTTTCAGCAGGATAATCTTTTTTCCCAGAGCATCCCACAAGCATCAACCATACCGTTACAGCAACACATAACGCAACAAGCTTTTTTATCATTATAATTCACCCCTGATCAATTTACATGCTTTTATTATATATCAATTATGCTAATAAGTCAATAACACAAAAAGGCTGTACCCGAAGGTACAGCCTTTAAAAATCGTCTGGACAAAATTTAATTATTCGTTGATAGCAGTAACAACGCCTGAACCTACTGTTCTACCACCCTCACGGATAGCGAAACGGAGACCCTCTTCGATAGCGATAGGAGTGATAAGCTCAACGTTCATAGCTACGTTATCACCAGGCATACACATTTCCTTATCAGCAGGAAGTGTAACTACGCCAGTAACGTCTGTTGTTCTGAAGTAGAACTGAGGTCTGTAGTTGTTAAAGAAAGGAGTGTGACGTCCGCCCTCTTCCTTCTTAAGAACGTAAACCTGACCTGAGAACTTTGTGTGGGGCTGAATTGAGCCGGGCTTACAAAGAACCTGTCCTCTTTCAACCTGATCTCTTGTGATACCACGGAGAAGTGCACCTACGTTGTCACCAGCTTCGCAGAAGTCAAGAGTCTTACGGAACATTTCAAGACCTGTACATACAGTTGTGAGCTTTTCATCAGAAAGACCAACGATTTCGATCTGCTCGTTAACGTTGAGTCTACCTCTCTCTACTCTACCTGTAACAACAGTACCACGACCAGAAATTGTCATAGTATCCTCAACAGGCATAAGGAAAGGCTTAGCATCGTCACGCTCAGGGCTGGGGATGTACTCATCTACAGCGTTCATGAGCTCGATGATAGGAGCGTAAGCGGGATCATTGATATCATCGGGAGCATTAAGAGCTGCAAGAGCTGAACCCTTGATGATAGGTGTGTCGTCGCCAGGGAAATCATAGCTTGAGAGAAGATCACGGATGTCCATCTCTACGAGCTCGAGGAGCTCTTCGTCGTCTACCTGGTCAGCCTTGTTCATGAATACAACGATTGCAGGAACGCCTACCTGACGAGCGAGAAGGATGTGCTCTCTTGTCTGAGCCATAGGACCGTCTGAAGCAGCACATACGAGGATAGCACCATCCATCTGAGCAGCACCTGTGATCATGTTCTTAACGTAGTCAGCATGTCCGGGGCAGTCAACGTGTGCATAGTGACGAGCATCTGTCTCGTACTCAACGTGAGCTGTATTGATTGTGATACCACGCTCTCTCTCCTCAGGAGCCTTATCGATCATATCGTAAGCCTCAAACTTAGCC
>SVNJ01000142.1 GCA_015066955.1 Ruminococcus sp.
GGCTTTCCTTAATTACGGTCAAGTTTTTTGATTTAATTTGTCTCACATCATTGACAAACCAACAGAGTGTGGCACGAATGCAGGATTAAGCCCTTGACTTTAACCCATATAATATGTTATAATAGGATAAATTATGTCTCCGATACTCTTCGGAGCAGTTTTTCAGGAGGACCTAAAATGAAAAAAGCAAGAATCGCTGTGCTTCTTGTGGCTGCTGTACTCTCTCTTACACCTGCCGCAGGCTGCCGTAAAAATAAAAAGCCTATTGAGAAATCCTCAAGTGCTTCCGCTTACGCTGACATATCCGAAGTAGGAAAAAACAAGGTTGACGTTAAGCTTGAAGAAAAGGCTGAGGTTAACGAGACTTCCTTCAGGGTTAACAGAGTTATCAACTCAGGCAGAGTCAAGGACGGTCTTAAGTACATCTACCTTGATGTGACTATCAAGAACACTTCTTCCGATAACTACGAAATCAACCCGCTCAACAACTTCTATCTCATTCTCCCTGACAAATCTGAAGTACTTACCGACGTCCGTGCTGACATCTACGCTAAGCAGGCTATGGAGGGATATGAGCCTATTACTGAGGTTAAGGCAGGCGCTGAGGTTTCAGCTTACATAGGCTTTGCTATCGATGAAAGTGTAAGCGACTTTACCGCATGCTTCTTCCCCACAGGTACTGCTGACGATAAGTCAAACGTTATCCGCTGTGATGTCAAGGCTTCCGATATTATCAGTGCTCCCGACGGTATGTTCAAGGAGACTGCTGAATAAAATCGCACTCCCGAAACACAGTTATACAATTATTTAAGGGCGGTCAACGACCGCCCTTATGATTTATCTATGCTCTTTTATATATTCAATAATATCAAGCTCTGATTCAAGCTCACCCTTGCATGGGTAGGTTTTACGCATCTTCTGAGCCTCCTCATACTCCTTTGCGGCAGCCTTTTCGTCGCCGAGAATTATGAGATTATAGGCATAAAGCAGTCTGCGTTTTGAAATAAGCATGGACTTTGTCTGCTTCACGTAGCTTCTGATATTCTTATCATAAAGCTCGTCGATTTCTTCCTTTGAAGCACCGTTCATGATTTTGCAGAAAATCAGCTCGCAGGCGCACTCATTCCTGTAAATCGGAATAAGCTTTTCGTCATTGAGGACATATTCAAACTTTGCCTGTGCAGCAGTGAAATCCTTTATGTCAACAGCAAGTGAACCCTGAAGCATAGGCATGACACAGCTGTGAATGCCCATTTTGCCGTCGTCTGTCACGTCAGCAAAATACTCAGAGGGAATATCTCTCGGAAGCATACCCTGATAGAGGAGTCCGTTTATGTAAAGCTGACGGTAAAGCACCTTGCGAAGTGCAGGCGACCTTTTCAGCAGATAAAGGTTAGTACCGTCATTTGCCGCAGCCTTTCCCATAGGGAGAAGGTTTGTAATTCCCAGAAAAAGGGAGAGAACCGCCACTGTAGCGAGAAGAAGGTCAGCGGTTTTGCTGTCAGTAATCAGCATGAAGATTCCGCATAATGCCGCAGTAACAGCGTTGAAAAGTCCTCCGCCCAGATGATACAGAAAATACGGTGCATTTTCGGGACTATCCGTATCGGGCGGCATAAGCAGACACTGTCCTGCCGTACCCATAACGGAAAAAAGGCGAAGCTTTATCCCGCCGTCTTCCTTGATAAAGGTAAGAGGTCCCACACGGAAGGAAACGAATTTATAACCTGTCGCAAGTCCCATAACAAGGTGACCTGCCTCGTGGATAACTATAATTACTAAAAGTACGGCAATAATGAACAGCAGCTCAGCCCATACCGGAATTGGAAGCTTGTTCATGCCGTTTTTTGCAAGAAACATACCGATGAAAAATCCGCCGATTCCTCCCACTAATATAGGAAGAAGTGCCACCGTATTGGCAGCACTTTTCTTTTTCTTTTTATTTTCGCTCATTGGATTACTTAACCTCAACAGTCCAGCCGAAGGTATCCTCAAGACGTCCCCACTGAATGCCTGTCATTGTATCGTAAAGCTTCTGTGAAATATCGCCGATTTTGTTATCGTTGATAATCATAACCTTGTCGCCCCACTTAAGGTGACCTACAGGAGAAATTACAGCGGCAGTACCTGTGCCGAATACCTCCTGAAGCTTGCCTGCGTCGTAAGCGTCAGCGATTTCCTGAATTGTGATTCTTCTCTCAGAAACCTTAAGTCCCCAGCTCCTGCAAACCTCGATAGCGGACTTTCTTGTGATACCGGGAAGGATAGAGCCCTGAAGCTCGGGAGTTACAACCTCGCCGTCGATTACGAAGAAGATGTTCATAGCGCCGACTTCCTCGATGTACTTCTGCTCAACACCGTCAAGCCAGAGAACCTGTGAGTAGTTCTGCTTGTGAGCCTCGTCCTGACCGATGAGTGAAGCAGCGTAGTTACCGCCTGTCTTGGCAAAGCCCATACCGCCTCTTACGGCACGAACATACTTGCTCTCAACGTAGATATTTACAGGGTTGAGACCGCTTGCGTAGTACGCACCTGAAGGTGAAAGGATAATCATGAAGAGATAGTGAGCACCGGGCTTAACGCCGAGAAACGGGTCACAAGCGAAGATAAACGGTCTTATGTAAAGTGACTCGCCGTCCTTTGAGGGTACCCAGTCCTTTTCAACCTTAAGAAGCTCCATAAGGCACTTCATAGCAAGCTCCTCGTCAAGGTGAGGAATAACAAGACGCTCATTTGAAACGTTGAGACGCTTGAAGTTCTCCATAGGACGGAAAAGCTGAATCTTGTCGTCAGCTGTTCTGTAAGCCTTCATGCCCTCGAAAACGGTCTGACCGTAGTGGAGACACATTGCTGCAGGTGAAAGCTCGATAGGAGCGTAGGGACGGATTTCGGGGTCATGCCAGCCCTGTCCCTCGTCATAAGGCATTACGAGCATGTAGTCTGTGAAGATATGACCGAAGCCGAGCTGAGCGTCGGGTGCGGGTTTAGCCTTGAGTGTATCGGCTTTAGTAAATTGATTT
>SVNJ01000038.1 GCA_015066955.1 Ruminococcus sp.
CGACAATATTTTCAGCATATTGATGCATTTTGAAGAAATGTATTGTCTGATGAACGAAATTGAAAAGAGACAACTCATCGAAGCACTTGTTTCAGAAGTTCAGATTTATGAAGAACGCCAGCTTAACGGACAGTGGATAAAGTCCATCAAATTCAGACTCCCCATTATTGAGGAAGATATAAGTGTTTGTTTGGACAATGGACATCAAGCTGAGACGGTAATACTTCTGGTGCATGAAGAAAAAGCATCAGATGCAGATAATGCAGTGAGGAGAAAGGCTTCATATAAGCAGAATGTGAAGTCAATCGAAAAGTATTCGAAGAAAAAGCCATATCGTAATAATAAAAAACACTGAATATAAGCAGTAAGGGCGGACACATTGTTCCGCCCTGTAATTTTTCTGTTTATCATCCGCAGCTGAGCAGTTTCAGCCGATGTGTGTTATGTTTTGTTGATGCTTTCTTCGTGAACCCCGAATTTACTGTACAGCTTCTGCACAATCCACTGTGCAAGATAAGAAGAAATTACACCTGTAATAATTCCTCCGATAATGTCGGTAGGATAATGAACTCCGAGATAAAGCCTTGAAAAGGCTATGAGCACGGCAAGTACAGCTGCGGGGATACCGTATTTTTTCGGAAGCATTCTGTATATTGTAAAGGCAGCAGCAAATGAAGCACCGGTATGTCCTGAAGGGAATGAAAAATCTCCAGGAGTCTTTAAGCTTGTAAGTCCGTCTATTACTGAAAAAGGTCTTGCACGTTTTACTATGTTTTTCAGAAGAACATTATTTATGAGAAGAGAGAAAATGAGTGCAAGTCCGCACATAAACCCGACTTTTCGTGTTTTTTTAGGAATCATCAGCAAAAGTGAGGCTGCAATCCATATCATACCATAATCACCGAGAGAAGTTATAAAAAGAAAAAACGAGTCAAACAGAGGGGTGCGTATATTTTCCTGAATCCATAAAAGAATATCCCCATCAAGCGAGGCTAAAGCTTGCAGCATAATAAAGTCACTTTCCTTTCCGTTATTACGTCATATTATATCATAAATAATTTGCGAAATCAATCGATATTTGTTTGTGCACCAAAAATATTTACATTTATATACAACAGTTTTTATTGACAAATATATAAAATTATGGTATAATTTATACAACTTATTCTGAAAGGATGTTTTATTATGGCTCAGAGAATTGTTTTAAACGGTACTTCATATCATGGTTCCGGTGCGGTTGCTGAAATCGTAAGCGAAATCAATGCAAGAGGGTTTGCAAAGGCTTTTGTATGCTCAGACCCTGACCTCATCAAATTCGGTGTTACAGCAAAGGTTACAGACCTTCTTGACAAAAACGGCTTCCCTTATGTGATTTACTCCGATATCAAGCCTAATTCCTCAATCAAGAATGTTCAGGACGGTGTTGAGGCATTCAGGGCTTCGGGTGCGGACTGTATTATCGCTGTAGGCGGCGGTTCTTCAATCGATACTGCAAAGGCTATCGGTATTATAATCACAAACCCCGAATTTGCAGATGTGAAAAGCCTTGAAGGTGTTGCACCTACCAAGAATCCCTGTGTGCCTATTCTTGCAGTTCCCACTACCGCAGGTACTGCCGCAGAGGTCACTATCAACTACGTTATTACCGATGAAGAAAACAACAGAAAAATGGTATGTGTAGACGTACATGATATACCTGTAGTTGCTTTCGTTGACCCTGATATGATGAGCACAATGCCGGCAGGTCTCACAGCCGCAACAGGCATGGACGCTCTTACTCATGCAATCGAGGGATATATCACAAAGGGTGCATGCGAAATGACTGATATGTTCCACCTTAAAGCTATTGAGATTATCGCCGCTTCACTAAGAGGTGCTGTTGCGAATACTCCCGAAGGCCGTGAGGGTATGGCTCTCGGTCAGTATATTGCAGGTATGGGTTTCTCAAACGTAGGTCTCGGTATTGTACACTCAATGGCACACCCTCTCGGAGCACTTTATGATACTCCTCACGGTGTTGCAAATGCTATTATACTCCCGACTGTTATGGAATATAATGCTGAAGCTACAGGTGATAAGTACAGATATATCGCAAAGGCTATGGGTGTTGAGCATACTTGCTCCATGTCGCAGGAGGAATACAGAAAGGCTGCAGTTGACGCTGTACGCAAGCTTTCTCAGGATGTTGGAATTCCTGCTGACCTTAAGGAAATCGTAAAGGCTGAGGATGTACGATTCCTCTCGGAATCAGCTTATGCAGATGCATGCCGTCCGGGAAATCCTAAGGATACCTCTGTTGAGGACATCGAAAAGCTTTATCTATCACTCCTTTAATTTATATGAATCAAAACCACCCTATTATGGGTGGTTTTGATTTGTCAGTATTTCTTTATTGCGTCCGCTCTTTTCTGAGAACCGTAATTTTCTGCAAATTCATACGCTGTCATACCATTGTAGATTTTGCTTTCAAAGTCAATATCGTATTGCATGAATAGTTCAAACAGTCTGTCGCTTCCGCCAATAAAATAATCATCGGTTAAGCACCAGTTAAATGCAGGATATCCGTTTTCGCTGTATGTAAGATTAGGGTCGGCACCATTTTCAAGCAGTATCTTACAGCTGTCATAAAATCCGTATTCTGCTGCAAGACTCAATACAGTGTCATTGTTGATGCCGCATTCGTTTACATTTGCTCCCATAGATATAAGATATTCCAAACATTCGGGACTTTGATAGCTATATGATAATGCATATACCGATTGCGTTGCCAAATCCGTATTACACTCACAATATGTAGGCTTATTGTATTCTTCAACAAGTATTTTGCAATATTCAAGATTTGGTGCAAAATCCACATTTTTAATGAAATCGCCTTCACCGTTATCAAGAACAAGCCTTACGGTATCGAGCCACCTGTCATCGGCATTTTCGTTGAATGGGTCAGGGCAAAGCTCATCAAGATGTTGTATCAGCAGCATATATTCATCGGGTGTTACCAATCCCTCCGAGAAATAGAAAGAAAGCATTTCATTGTCCAGTCTTGTCATAGCTGTCATAACAGGCGAATAATCTACATACATGCCCTTGTCAACGAGATATTTTAATGTATCGGGGTAAAAATAACCCAGTTCACGGTTATTATCCTGTTCCGTAAACGCATCATCGGGATATAAGCCGTTTTCATATATGTATTTCAGCGACTCCATATTTCCGTATGCACAGGCATGAAGATATATGTAGCCGCCTGAATAAAAGTATTCCTCAGTAAAGTCAACTCCTGCTTCATTAAGCTTCTGCATAACATCGGGATTACAAAAAGCGGCACAGGCATATATGCAAAGCTTTCGCTCATCCTCAGCAAGCTTTTCAAACTCCGAGAAATTATTCAGTACGCCCTGTGAATCACCAAACACAGCATATTCGGTTATAAGCGGAAGCCCTGTAGGACAGCCTTTTTCCCTTGCTGTATCTGCAACGGTCTGCAAAAGAAGCATTTTCCCGTCTTTTGTACCTGATTTTACTGCCTCCTGCATTGTTTCATCGGAAAACTCCGCACCATTTTCAAGCAGAAGCTTAAAGACTTCGATTTGCTTATACTCATCGGACATTGAATTGCTGACGGAATATGTAAGGGCAGAGCTTCCGTTTCCGTATAAATTCACATCTGCACCTTTTTCGATAAGCAGTGATGTAAGCTCATAGTCTGCATTGTAAGCCGAAAGTGTAATCAGCGGAGATTTGCTTGTTGTACTGCAATAATTCACATCCGCACCCTCTGAAATAAGGTAATACACCATATCCTGCCTGCTGTGGGAATCCTTATACGCAAAGGAGAGTGAATGATTTTCTTCCATAAACGGAGCAGAAGGCAATTTATTGATGTTTTCTCCATTGCCAATCAGTTGTTTTGCAAGGTCAATATTTCCGTCGCCGTTATTGCACATTATTGCCGTTCTGAGATTATAGTCACTGTCGTTATCGGAACAGCCTGTCAGGAAGGAAAGCGAAGTACAAATTATTGCCGTACTCACAATCGCAGTGAGCGCTTTTTTCAGTATCTTCACTGTATTCACCTCATTAATTCAATCTTTCTTTATTATATCATACCGATTATTGATAATCAAGGAAAATCATTAAATTCATCGGAAGAAGTAATTTAGGAATAAAACGTTGTTGTTAGAATAATTACTGCAAATTCAACAAATTGTAAACCCTTACGTGTATATTTTACTGCACCATTGACAAAAAATGCTATATGTGATATAATCATAGTATAATTCAACCAATTAATTCTTTTAGAATTTTGCTTTCCAAGCAACAGAAAAGTTCAAGAGATAGTCTGGGGAGCAATAAGATTTACACCGAAAGGCAGCAGTAATATGGAAAAGCAGGAATTATTAGCGGTACTGAAACGTAAAATCGACCTGATACCCGATGAATACGACGGAACATACAAATCCGTCAGAAATGCAATAAAATACTACTCAAGCATCAGAAAAATGGCTATTCTTGATTACAATGACCTTGACCTGCTGTATCTGCTGTCGCTGGGTATATGGAATCTGGATACCTCCGAAATAAACAGCCGTATTCAGAAAAGCCACCTTTTCCATAATGACAAGCTTCGTCTGAATGCACTGATTGACAGGGTGCAGAGTCAGTACAAGCGAAAGATGTTCACTCATGTTTATGAAAACGATGAGATTGAGTTTATCAGAAATTTCACGTCCTTTGCGGAAACGGAGGAAATGCAGAATACTGAGGGTATACAGTTTCTTGTAAAGCTTTGTATCAATATACTGGAGCAGGGAAGCGATGACCTGATTTACGATACCGCATCGGCAATGCTATGTGCAGGCGGAAAGGGCAAGGGACTCCCTGTGGCGGCGGTATCGAGAATACTTCACTGCCTTCTGCCGTTTACCTTCCCTGTACTCGGCGGACATGACGACGGGGGAGCACTTTACGATGAGCTTGAGCTTGAGCTTCGTGAAAAGGATAATATTGCCTTTTACGTTGAAAACAGCCGAAAAATAAAGGACTTCCGTGACGAATACTGCCGCTTCAAGAATATGAGGAATTTTGATGTTGCGTCACGGGAAATAAAGCTTTCGGAAGAGGCTTCGGAGGAAATTTCCTACGAAATCAATCAGTCGTCACTTAATCAGATACTGTACGGACCTCCCGGAACAGGAAAAACCTACAACGTTGTGAGATATGCCGTAGAGCTTATCGAGGGCAAGACTATAGCCGGAAATGAACCATATTCCGATATAAAGGCACGATACGACGGTTATGTAAGTGAAGGACGTATAAAATTTACAACCTTCCACCAATCCTACAGCTATGAGGAATTTGTTGAGGGTATACGTCCGATTATCGAGGACAGATACGGAAAGGAAACGAGTGTTTCACGTTCTGAGACAACCGTAAACTATAAAGCGTTCAACGGTGTATTCAAGTCACTTTGTGAGAAGGCGGCAAAGAATCCTTCGATGAAGTATGTTTCCATTATTGATGAAATAAATCGAGGCAATATATCAAAAATTTTCGGTGAACTTATCACGCTTATCGAGGACTCCAAGCGTGGCACTGCCGCAATACTCCCTTATTCGCAGAAGGAATTCTATGTTCCCGAAAACCTCTACATTCTCGGCACCATGAATACTGCCGACCGCTCCATTGCAATGCTTGACACTGCTCTGAGACGTCGTTTTGATTTTATTGAAATGATGCCTCAGCCGAAGCTTCTCGGTGAGTGCAAGGGTATAGACCTGTGCGAGATGCTTATGGCAATAAATGAGCGTATAGAGTACTATTATGACCGTGAGCATGCAATAGGTCACGCATATTTCATGAATAAAAACGGCTCCGTAAAAAGCTTCCGTGAGCTGAAAAATATATTCAATACAAAGGTTATTCCGCTTCTGCAGGAGTATTTCTTTGACGATTACGAGAAAATCAAGCTTATCCTCAATGACGATAACAGCTTTATCGAGTGCATTACTCCGAAATATATCAAGCGTTACGATACGGGGCAGAAATTATATCGTATAGGCAACCCCGATAACTGGGAGGTTAAGCATTTCATCAACATCTACAGCTGTGATACGGACGGAGAGCAGAATGAGTAACAGACTTATATCAAAATTTGTGCATGAAAATGTTTTGGTGCTGACTTCCGAAAACAGAAATTGCTTTGAACAGCTTGCTGACTTTGCAAACAGATGCAGTACAGACGGTGCGGACGTAATGTCCGTAGCTGAGGAAAACGGTCAGCGTATCATTAAAGCATCGGACTATGCAGGCTTTGTACAGCTTTCCGACAGAACGCAGATTGAGATTCTGCCGTATAACGAAGACGGAATTAACGTGGCAAGAACAATGCTTTTCCGCAGACTTTGCAGTATTTCGGGCATACAGTATACCGAAAATGATGTAAGCGGTGAATACGGATTTATGGAGTGCTTTATATCTGTTTTCGCACGGGAATGTATGAAAATTATCAAAAGCGGACTTCTCTGCGGCTATTCAAGCGTTGAGGAAAATCTGACAATGGTTCAGGGGAATATTCTGTTTGCGGAAAACAGCCGCCGAAACCTTGTTCATAAGGAAAGGGTGTACGTGCGTCATGATGTGTTCACCCCTGACAGGTCGGAGAATCGTCTTATAAAGGCGGCGGCGAAGCTTATGATGAAGCTTTCTGCAAGTCCGCAGAACACCCTGAATCTCAGGAAGATTCTTTCCTGTCTGGATGAAGTGGCACTACCTGTAAATTACAAGCTGGAATTCGCAAACTGCATAAATACACGCAATACAAAGAAGTACAGCACAGTACTTGGTATGTGCAGGATGTTCCTTGACGGCGGCAGTAATATTGTGTATACGGGAAGGAATATCGGCTATGCAATATTCTTCAAAGCTGATGACATTGATAAAGATTAAACAGCCTTACTGTGAAAGCAAGGCTGTTTTTGTTGATATAATATTTACGACACAAAATGTACAGAAATGCTAATTACACCACCGTCTTATAAAACCTCATATCAAACTGAGCACCGTGAGGCTGTGCATTTCTCACCTGCAGACTGCCGTTCTGTGCGGCAACAGTTTTTCTTGCAAAGGCAAGACCGATTCCGTAGCCGCTTTTTGTAAATTCGGAGGAACGATGAAATCTCTCGAAAACACGGGGAAGTTCTTCCGCAGATATACCATTGCCGCTGTCGGTAATGAGTATACCCGTATAGATTCCGTTTTCGGAGGCTTTAATGGTGATACTGCCGTTTTCAGGAGTATGCTCCATACAGTTTTTGAGAATATTCAGAAGTGCTTCGGTACAGTATTGCATATCGCCGTAAAATCGAGGTTCTCCTTCAATTTCCACTTTCGTCCTGATATTTTTCAGCTCCATAGCAACAGAAATGGGTTCAAGTGCTTCGGCAATCATTTTTCCGCACGAAATAACTGAATTGCGGAAGGTTACAGCGCCTGCTTCAAGACGGGAAAGTCCGAGAAGCGTTTCAATCAGCCACTGCATTCTGTCGATAAGTCCGTAAAGCTCATGAAGATATTCCATTCTCTGACGGTCTGAAAGCTCAGGTTTTCGCAGCATGCCGAGAATAAGAATCATAGATGTAAGCGGAGTGCGAAGCTGATGGGAAATATCCTCCATTGTTTCCTTCATGAAGCGATGTTCATTCTGAAGCTCGGTATTTTGCTCACGAAGCTTAATGGTCATTTTGTGTATTTCGGAAGTAAGTATACCAAGCTCGCCTTCTGTGAATCCGCCGAAGGAAAACTGTTCCTTGCCGTGAAGAATATCGTCGATTTCATCACATAATTCCGAAAGCCTGTTATATCGTCCTTTATGGAAGCAAAGTGATATAAAAATCGTTAAAACAGACACACCAAGCAGAACAAATGCCGCATATACATTCAGAAAAAGACAGCTTATAAAGCCGGCAATCGTGAGTATGATATGTAAAATAAGCTGTATGCGTACCTCAGAATTTTTCAGCATTATTCATCCACCGCCCTGTAGCCCATACCACGCACGGTAATGATGATTTTGGGATTCTGAGGGTCGTCCTCGATTTTTTCACGCAGTCTTTTCATGTAGACATTAAGCGTATTGTCAGAAACGAATTCGCTTGAAACCGACCACAGCTCATCTATAAGGCGGTCTCTTGAAAGAAGCTGATTCTTGTTGCTGAAAAACACCAGCAGAAGCTTATATTCCAATGCGGACAGATAAACCTCCGCATTATTTTTTGTGACAATGCCTTTGGAAGTGTCAATGATTACATTTCCGCATCGCAGTGAAGCCGATGAATGCTGTGTTTTGCGCATGGCATTCTTCATGCGTGCTATAAGCTCTCTCGGGCGGAAGGGCTTTGAAATATAGTCGTCCGCACCGACCTCAAAGCCTGCAACGGTACAAGCCTCATCTGTTGAGGCGGTCAGAAATATTACAGGCATTTCCGAAGTTTTTCTTATTGCTGAGCATACGGAAAAGCCGTTTCCGTCAAGAAGAGACAAATCCACAAGTGCACAGTCAAAATGCTGAGTTTCGAAGGCTTCAAGACCGTCTGTCTGTCCGAAGGTATGTACAACGTCATAATTTTCGCTTATGAGGAAGCTTAACAGATTTCTTGCAAGCTGCTCGTCATCTTCTACAAGTAATATTTTAGGCATGAAATAATCCTTTCATATAAGTCTTATATTTGTATTATATCATGAAATTTTAATTTCTGCAATGAAAAGTGACATTTTTGTAAGATAAAAGTCACCCAAAAGTTATAAAAATATGTTATAATGGTGACATAACAAAAGGGGGTCGTAATTATGGAATTACTGAAAATTGAAAACTTATGTAAAATATACGGCAAGGGTGAAAATGAAGTCAGGGCACTTGACAATGTATCCTTTACTGTTCCGAAAGGACAGATGACCGCAGTAATAGGACCTTCGGGATCGGGAAAGTCAACGCTTCTTCATGTTCTCGGCGGTGTTGATCGTCCTACATCGGGAAAGGTTTACCTTGACGGTCAGGACGTATACGCACAGAACAATCATAATCTTGCGATATTCCGCCGCAGACAGGTAGGACTTATCTATCAGTTCTACAATCTGATACCCGTACTCAATGCGGAGGAAAATATGACACTGCCCATGATTATGGACGGAAGAAAGCCTAAGCGTGAACAGGTTGAAGAAATGCTTGAACGTCTTGACCTTAAGGAGAGAAGAAATCATCTTCCGTCACAGCTTTCGGGCGGACAGCAGCAGCGTGTTTCGATAGGACGTGCTCTTTTCACGTCTCCGGGAGTTATTCTTGCGGACGAGCCGACGGGAAACCTCGACAGCAAAAACAGCAAGGAGATAATTGAGCTTCTCAGAAAGTCAAATCGGGAGCTGAATCAGACCATGCTTATTATCACTCATGATGAGAGCATTGCTCTTCAGTGCGACCGTATTATTACGCTTACCGACGGAAAAATAATCAGTGATGAGCTGACGGGAATCTGAGGTGATGTATAATGAAATTTCAAAATTTACTTGCAAAGCGTTATATATTCTCGCAGAAGCGTCACTCAATCCTGACTATATGCAGTATTACCGCCGCAATTACTCTCATGGCACTGATGTTCACCATATTTTCGACGGTAATGGGCAGTATGCGTGCCTATGAATATGACGCAAGACCATACCACGTTCAGTTTACACCAATGACGCAGGAGCAGTGCGAGGCGGCGGAAACAGTAGAAGGTGTTGAAAGCTGTACTCTCCGTGAAAACGAATTCGACGGTATTACGTGGGGTGAGGTTCTGTTTGAAAAGGGACTTGAGGATGACGAAGCTGCAATAAAATCCATCTATGAAAAGGCTTCACTTTCCGATGAAACGATAATGACGCCGAATCTGACTCTTATGAAGTATGATTTCATTGGACTTATCGCACGATATAATTTTGCACAGATTTTTGCACTTTTCTACATATTTATAATTTTCCTTGCAATGGCAATGCGACTTGTTATCGATACAGCCTTTGAAATATCCTCAAAGGAGCGTGAACGTCAGTTCGGAGTATTGCAGTCAATAGGTGCAACACCACGTCAGATAGTGAAGATAATCACATACGAGGGCACAGTTCTTTCTGCAATAGGCATACCGCTTGGACTTCTTCTTGGTGTAGGTCTGAGTTATGCGGCATTCAGAATGGTTGCCGGAAGCGGAATCCTCAGTGTGTTCTATGAAAATGAGGAAAAAGCAAGTCAGCTTCTGCAGTTCTCTGTAAACCCACTGCTTCTTCTTGCAGCTGCAATAACAGGCTATGTGTGGGTATGGCTTTCTGCATACGGCACGGGAATGCGTATTATCAAGATGTCACCTATACAGGCAATCAGCAGCAGAAGCAACAAGATTAAAAAGGTCAAGAAGCATTCTCTTCTCGGACTTCTTTTCGGCTGGAAGGGTACTCTTGCGGCAAGAAATACACGCCGTGCACCTAAGAGATTTGCGATAACGGTTGTATCTCTTACAGTTTCCATAACTCTTTTTGCAAGCTTCAACTATGTACTTGATACGTATGAGACAGCAATAAGAGGGATGTATGAAGAGGAAGGAATTGAGTTCGATTTTTCTATTGACAGGATCAAGAATTTGGATAATCCCCTTGAATTCAAGGAGGATATAAAGCTTCTTGAAGAAAGCGGTTACTTTGAAGAAATAGATTTTTCTGACGGTGGATATGGAAAGTACTATTATACCGAATCGGCTTCTGAATTTACTTTTATACGTTATTATAACGAAAAAAGCTACAATCAGTATTTTGAGAATAAGCCTCAGATTCCGTATGACGAGTTTGCTTCGAAGGGCGGTTATATACTGATAGAGCGAGCAAAGGAAAATGCTCTGCTTGAAGAACAGCTTAAAGAATCAGATTCTCTTGAAATAAGTGTTTCAAATCATGTAAAGTATACAGAAGAGGAGTATCTTGCAGCTTCTGAGGACGAAAAAACGGAATACAATATATATACTGATCTGGATGAAAACGGTGAAGTAATCGTTACGTATTACCGTCGTGAGTATACTCCTCATACCTTTGATATAACGGGAAGAATTTCGTCTGATGAAATAAGAAATGATTATATCGGAATCGGGGATAATGTAGAGCTTATATCAACGATTGAGCAGTATGAAAGGGATTATGAGATATACGGTAATAATTATCTGTTTAACAGTTATCGCTATTACTGTAAGCTTGCGGACGGTGCTGATTATCATAAGGCACTTGATTTTATTGAAAACAATGACAATTTGATGCTGGAGTTTGATTTATACATTTTAAATAAAAAGACAGAATCGACGATAGCGTTTATAAAAATCATAGTGGGATTTATTAATGCAATGGTTATAGTAATAGCTCTTGTCAATCTGATAAATATCATATCGACAGGTCTTATAAACCGCCGAAGTGAGCTTGCGGCAATGCAGTGTGTCGGTATGACGGAGAAACAGCTTTTCGGACTGAGTGTAACTGAGTGTCTGCAATATGCTCTTACATCGGGTATAGCTTCATCGGTTATCTGTGCGGCTCTGATATATGGAACATTTATGTTGCTTAAAGTGATGACACTTGCAGGAGATTTTGAATCTGCAATTGAATACTTAAAGCCTCTCCCTATGGTATGGCTTGGTGCACTTGCGGCATTTCTTACCGCACTTGCAACAGCTGTTGTTTCTCTGCGTGGAATGAAGAGTAAGTCTCTTGTTGAGCATATTCAGTCTGTGGAATGACGAGTACGGGCGGACCTTGTGTCCGCCCTTCGTTTATTAGCCGAAAATACTTGATAATACAGGCTGATTATGATATAATGAATGAGATAAACAGCAGAATGGAGTGAATAAAATGAAAAAGGCATACCGATACATACTGCCGCTGATAACCTCTCTTTTATTATGCGGCTGTACGGCACAGGAAAATAATACAGAATCGTCGGGTGAGAATAAAAATTCTGTCTCTGATACGGAAAAAACAGAAGCTCCTATCTACGACACAGGCTCGGATATTGCGGTTATATCCATAGAAACAAAGAATCAGGCAGAGGGCGTTATTGACTTTGTGACAAAGCCTGTGGCGGAGCATGTTGCAAAGTCCATAGCATCTTGGACACCGAATTATAAAATGCCTCCCGCACCGTACTATGAGGAGTGCAGAGTTACCGTTACCGATAAGGATAACACCGTTACACTTGACAATGTGGACGCAATGGTGAAGGTAAGGGGAAACTGGACTACCACCTATGATAAGAAGCCTCTGAGAATAAAGTTTACCGAAAAGCAGAATATTCTCGGGCTTAATGAAGGTGCACAGATGAAGAACTGGACTCTTCTTGCACAGTACAAGGACGGCTCAATGCTCAGGGATAAGGCGGCACTTGAAATTGCAAGGGAGCTTTTTGCGGATGACGGGCTTTATGCATCTGACGCTGAATTTGTTGAAGTTGAGATAAACGGCGAGTACTGGGGAGTATATCTTCTTGCGGAAATGCAGCAGATTAATGCGGACAGAGTAAGTATCACAGAGGCACCTAAGGACTATACAGGTACGGATATAGGCTATTTCATGGAGTTTGACGGCTACTACACAAACGAATCTGAGCTTCAGAGCTTTCATGTTGACTATGCGGACAACGCACCCCTTACACCCTTTGACGGTAATGGCGGAAGCGGTAAAACTATAACATGTCTGAGCGAGGGACGCAAGGACAATAAATCCGATGTGGGAATAACGATAAAGAGCGATATATATTCACAGGAGCAGCATGATTTCATTGAGTCCTATGTGAATAACGTTTACCGGATTATGTATGCGGCGGCATACGAGGACAAGGCGTACACCTTTAATGAGGATTATACGGCAATTACCGAAACCACAGACCTTTCACCGCAGGAGGCTGTTGAGCAGGTTGTGAACGTAGAGTCGCTTGCAGATGCCTATATTCTCAATGAAATTGCGTGTGATGCAGACATTTACTGGTCAAGCTTCTTTATGGACGCAGATTTCGGAGAGGGAGGCGACAAAAAGCTTACCTTTGAAGCACCCTGGGATTTTGATTCCGCTATGGGAAACAAAAACCGCTGTACCGACGGTACGGGATTCTATGCGGCAAATATTGTCTCTGACGTAAATGATGCCTACAAAACTGTAAATCCCTGGCTTGCGGTGCTTATGTACGAGGAATGGTTTACCGATATTATCAGAGAAAACTGGACGCAGGCTTACGATTCGGGCGCATTTGAGCGTGTGTTTACCATGATTGAGGAGGATACAACGCAGTATGCGGACGCTTTCACGAGAAACTACAGCAAATGGAATAATCTTGTTGACAATTCTGCATTCAGAGGTGAGCTTTCAAGGTATTCTGCAAGGTGCAAAACTCACGCAGAGGCGTCGCAGTATCTATGTGAATGGCTGAAAAGCAGAATAGAATTCCTCAATGATTACTGGCACAGCTGATACTGCGATATAATACAATTTTAACAAGGTCACTTCCGATGCATTCGGAGGTGACCTTTTTATAGTTATAAAGAGCAGAATACGACAATTAAATCCGATATATCTGTACATAATACAGAAATTTTACTCTCGGTTTAAAAAATAGATAATTCTATTGACTTTAGTGTGGTAAAATGGTATAATCAAGATATTATAATGTAAAGATATGGAGGTAAAACATGAAAAAATATCTGAAGAGGGGGTTATCCGGAGCTTTATCGGTTATGCTGGCAGCGTCTGCGGTGCAGTTCAATGTGCTGTATACCTGTGCAGAGGAGCTTGTTGAAGAGCTTACTGCCGAAATAAGTGACGGAGACGTAAACGGAGACGGTGCAACCGATTCCGCAGATGTTACGGAAGTACTTGAGCTTCTCGGCAGTTCAGTCGGCAGTATCGGTTCTTCCGGAAAATTCTCATACGATGTTTACAGAGATGACGTTATAGACGTCAGAGACCTTATGGCTGTAAAGCAGCTCAGCGGCAGCGGTACACCTGCTGTACCCGAAAATGCTTCATCGGGAAATTCCTGCAAAATCGAGGTTACCGATGCAGAGTGCTGTCCCGGTGAACAGGTAAAGGTTGATGTAAATATCATTGACTGGGATCAGAATCTGGGAGCAGTAGAGCTCATGATGGACTTTGACGACAGCCTTGAGCTTGCTGATATTTCCTGCAAGGGCGACTATCAGTATGTTCTTGAAGGAAATGAGCTTAAAATATTCGGTATTACATCTCTTGCCGATGTTTACAGAGGTACTGTTGCAACACTCACATTCAACGTACCCGACACTGCATATGGTGATTATGACGTAAAGATTCTCAGCGGTTCGGTATACGACACTGAGTTCAGAAGCTTTGCAGTTTCAACAGAGATAGGACTTATTGCGGCTGACGTTACCGAAAGACCGCTTTATCTCTCACCCTCATACACAAACAGCGAATCACTCAGGCTTTCATGGAGCATGCCCTATTGCAGCGGCAGTCTTGAAGGCTTTATTGTGTATCGTGACGGCGAGGAAATCGCAAGAACCTCCGATACATGGTATTATGATGAAAACCTTGTAACAGGACAGAAATATGTATATTCCGTACAGGCATACGGTGCTGATAATTATCTTTCCGCAAAGTCAAAGACACTTACGGCTGCACCTAAGGCTCCTGTAATCAGTGCGGTAACCTTCCCCGATAACGCTTCCGTAATCGGCGGAAAGAGCACTTACGTAAAGTGTTCGCTTGAAAATACCGTTGAGGCAAAGTCCTATTCACTTACCTATGTTGACGCAAAGGGCGAAACACAGACTATCTACAGCAGTCAGGACCTTGCTTTCTCTGCTGTTGACATCAAGTGGAATATAGGCAGTCTCCCGAGCGGTGATTATGACCTTACTTTTACCGTTACCGACAAGGACGGTGCAACTGATGAAAAGACAGTCACCGTAACTGTTGACACAACACCTCCCGAAGAGGTTTTCGGCTTTGACGTATTTGAGGATGAGCAGAAAACTCACCTTACATGGGGCATTGCCGCTGAGGCAAAGGTTGTAGGCTATAATATCTACAGAAGAACCGAAACAGGTGCATACACTCTTCTTAAATATATTGACGGAAGAGAAACGCTTGAATATACCGACAGCAATCTTGCAGAGGGCGATGTTTACTTCTACATGATGTGTGCTGTTGACAAATACGGTCAGGAGGGTATCTACTCCGAAGAAAAGAGTGCGGCGGCAAAGGGTGACGAGACTTCTCCCGAAATGGCGCTGTTCCTTCCTGAAAGCGGAAAGGTTCTGAACCGCTTTGTTACAATTTCACTCAAGGCAGAAGATAATATCGGCGTAGCTTCAATTGCCGCATTTATCTCAGAGGACGACGGAGAAACATGGAGTAAGCTTTTCGAAGGAAAGGGTGCTTCCGTAAACTACAGCTTTGATACTACCGCTTATGATGAGGCACAGGTTAAGCTCAAGGCGATAGCTTACGACTACGCAGGCAACGAGAGCGAGGCTCTTGTACAGATTTATGCTATCGACAATCTCGGCCCTGCTGTTGTTGAGAATATTCAGTCCGTAGCTGTTACGGCAGTAACTGCTACAATCAGCTGGAATGATGTTCCCGACGACGATTTCAGCTATTTCAGTGTACGCTACGGCAAGACAGATGACACTGCCGTAAATACAGTATCTGTTTATGATACACTCGGTGTAAACCTTACAAATCTTACACCCGATACAGAGTATACCGTTTCAGTTGCGGCAGTTGATATTTACGGCAACGCAGGCGAGTATTCCGAGCCCTTTGTATTCACAACAGCTTCCGATACGGTTGCACCCGTGATTACAGCAGTAAATCCCGCACCGTATTATTACAATAACAGCATTCCGCTCACGATAACAGCACACGATGATTTCAGTGCTGCAAGAGTTACTGTACAGACTGCTACCGCAAAAGGTGAGGATGCAGTATGGACAGACGCAGCGGTTATTGAAAATACAGGAAGCGGACAGTATTTCTATGCATCACATAATCTCGACCTGAGTACATTCAGTGACGGTACAGTATATGTACGTGCCTTTGCTGAGGACTCGGCAGAAAATGTGGGTGAGCCTTCTGCCGTTTACGAATATATCGTAGACAAGACAGCTCCCGATGCACCGTCTTCACTTACAGCTTCATCTGATGCAAGCGAAATCCAGCTTCTCTGGCAGGCTCACGAAAATCAGATTGATTCCGTAAGCTTCTCTCTTTACAGAAGCACCGAAGAGGACGGAGAATACACAAAAATTCTTAACAGTGCAAATCTTCTCAATTACTACGACAGAACAGCAGAGCCGGGAAATACATACTATTACCGTCTTACTGCTATTGATGCCGCAGGAAATGAA
>SVNJ01000039.1 GCA_015066955.1 Ruminococcus sp.
AGTATTCATGGCGGATCAGCTAACCTCCTGTTGCTTTTATTCTCGCAACTTAACTGTAACACAGGTCTATGCTGCTCCGCTACCTTTTTTTGTAAATTGTCTCACATCTATTGTAATCCTACAAAAGAGAATCGCTTTCAATGACATAAATAAAACCTCACTAATTTCAATATATAAAGAAAAAAGTCCGATTTCTCGGACTTTTGGAGGCGCCACCCAGATTTGAACTGGGGATCAGGGTGTTGCAGACCCACGCCTTACCACTTGGCTATAGCGCCGATTATGGAGCGGATTACGAGGCTCGAACTCGCTACCTCCACCTTGGCAAGGTGGCGCTCTACCAGATGAGCTAAATCCGCATTTTGGCGACCCGGATGAGGCTCGAACTCACGACCTCTAGCGTGACAGGCTAGCGTTCTAACCAACTGAACTACCGGGCCAATAATGGTGGGAACTACAGGGCTCGAACCTGTGACCCTCTGCTTGTAAGGCAGATGCTCTCCCAGCTGAGCTAAGCTCCCGTCATTATTTCATCGTCATTCCCTGACGACTTAATTATTATATCACAAGGAATGAGATTTGTCAACCCTTTTTTGAAATTTTCTCAAAAAAATTTCAGGAACAGTTTTTTCGCCCGTTTCACGTTGTTTACACTGTATTATATGCTGCTGTCATTCAAAAGTTTCCTGTTTTTTCTGAAAATTTCCATTTCAGTTTTGGCAAATTCTTCTGCAAGAAGACGAGGTATTTCACAGGTAAGGTTTTCAGCAGTCTCTGTTGCATCTTTCAGATACTGCTCCGCTTTTTCATAGTCACCCATCAGGGCAAATAGCCTCGCCATACAAGATAAATTAGCAGAAACGAAATATATATCCGTATTATCCATAGGCTTATCCTTGCCGTATGTCTGAATGCGAATTTTCTCCCTATATTCGGCACAAAGCTCACAGTACTCCAGAGCCTTTCCATAGTTCCTATTATGAATCTCATAGTCTGTCAACAGAGTCCCCACTACAGTAGGCGGCACAGTCTCCCTTTCCATCATGTCTTCAATTATACTCTCATTGCTGTTTAAAAGCCTTGCTACGCTTTCTGTATCATCAATAACGCTTAAGCTTGCAAGCTCTGACAAGATAATCGTTTCATGGAATTTTCCTCCGCACTTCTCATTTTCACATCTCATAAGTTCAACGCACTTAAAAGCTTCATTATGTTCACATCTCAGATTATGAATCTGCCTCTTCTGGTCAATCAGTGCAATTCTTGAAAAACGATTCTTTTCTCTCTCAATAAGGTTTTCCGCAAAAGCAAGTACTCTGTCCGAGCAAAGGTCATTTCGAAATTTTTCTATGCTTTTTCTATATTTCGTTCCAAAACGGAGCTTCGTCAAAATTCCCGGAGAAAGCCCCTTAAGCGAACCTAAAAATATAATCGTTGACATAATTAAAGGCACAACCATTGCTGTAAATGCCACTGCGATAATCCAGACAAAAATTTTCAGCAAAAGGCCTATCGGAATAAAACATATTATTACCGCTTCCACAATAAACACGTATATCAGAAGCTTCCCGAACAAATCTCCAAGCCGCTTACTTTTCTCATTTCTGATGTTATTCTTCTCAATAACCTTCTCAAAATCCTCACGAGTCAGTTTCATTTCAATCCCCCGAACGCCCCGATTACCTGTACTTACTTATAGGTGCACTCTCAAAGCCGTCAAGAAGCGTAGTCATTTTACCAAACGCCATTCCCGTACCCTTTGCAACACAATTGATAGCATCTTTAGCTATATTGCAGTTAATTCCGAGTGTACGCTTGATAAGCTGAGTAAGCCCTCCGAGAAGCGAACCGCCTCCCGTAAGCAGAAGTCCGTTGTCATAAATATCACCCACAAGCTCAGGTGGTGCGTCCTCAAGAACCTTTCTGATCGCCTCCATTATTACAAATGTGTCGTCCTCAATCGCCTCGAAAAGCTCAGTTTCACTGAGAAGAACCTGTGCAGGCAGTCCTTTGAGAAGGCTTCTTCCCTTAACCATAAAGGTACGCTCATCGCTCGGGTCATAGAGGTTGCAAAGCTCAATCTTCACACGCTCTGCCGTTCTTTCACCTATAAGAAGCTTGTACTTGTTCTGCATATACTTTATTATAGAGCGGTCTATGGAGTTTCCCGCAGTCTTGACTGAGTGAGACGTTACAACACCATTCATCGATACAATAGCTACATCTGTTGTACCTCCGCCGATGTCAACAATCATATGTCCCCTTGCTTTGGTTATATTCACTCCCGCACCAATCATTGCCGCAATAGGCTCCTGAATAAGGTAAACCTGACGTGAGCCTGCACTCTTTGCCGCATCAACAACAGCTCGGCTTTCTATATCAGTGATAAACGACGGCACACAGATTATTATTCTTGGTTTCACAAGCTGACGTCCCGTAACCTTGAGAATGAATTCACGAATCATACTGTGTGCAAGGTCATCATCAGAAATTACACCGTCTATGATAGGACGTACAACTGCAATATATTCGGGATTTCGTCCTATCATCTCATACGCCTCCTTGCCTACAGCAAGAACACGCTCAGTACGTGTATTATATGCAATAACGGAAGGCTCGCTGAGAACTACTCCCTTTGAACCCATTGTCATTACAATATTTGCAGTTCCTAAATCTATTCCAATATCGGTATTTGCCATTTTATGTATCCTCTCCTGTATTTTCCTCTTCAAAAAAGCTGCTGAACGGGTTATTTGTCTCTCCGCCCGTACCTTTCAGCATGCTTTTAAGGCATGTATATCTTCTTGTTCTTCTGTTATTATCAACCATTGTGAAAATTTTCTGCTCCGAGCCTATGAGTATAAGAAGCTTCTTTGCTCTTGTCACAGCAGTATAAAGCAGATTTCTGTAGTAAAGCTTTTCAAATTCGCCAAGTACAGGCATTATTACCGCTTCAAACTCACAGCCCTGACTTTTATGCACTGTAATCGCATAAGCAAGCTCAACCTGTGAAAGCAGGTCAAAGGGATAAACCGCAACTCGTCCGTCAAACTCAATAACAGCAGTCATGGTACCCTTGTTTATGTTCACGATTTTACCGATATCACCGTTGAATATGCCTGTCCCCTGTTCGTCATCCCTGCGCCATATTATATCGTAATTATTCTTCGTCTGCATAACCTTGTCGCCGACTCTGAACGTGTACATATAGCTTTTATGTTCGGGCTTCGATGCATCGGGAGGATTAAGCTCATTCTGCAGCACCTTGTTAAGCTCAACCGTTCCGAGAATCCCCTTTCTTGAAGGTGTAAGAATCTGTATATCATCGGTAGACGAATACTGGTAAGCCTTCGGAAGTCTCGTTTTCGCAAGCTCAACCACAAGCTGTACAGCTTTATCGTACTCCTCACGCTTGAAGAAGAAAAAGTCATTCGCCTTCTGTGTAAGGTCGGGATATTCACCGGAAACTATTTTATGTGCGTTGGTTACAATACAGCTTTCTCTTGCTTGTCGGAAAATCTCTTTAAGCTCAATTACTGTTACCCTTCCGCTGTCGATAATGTCACGCAGAAGATTTCCTGCACCTACGGAAGGAAGCTGGTCGCTGTCGCCTACCATAATAAGCTTGCAGCCAAGACGTACAGCTCTCAGCAGGCTTTCAAAGAGCATAACATCAACCATTGACATCTCGTCCACTACAAGAACATCACATTCAAGAGGATTATTCTCATTGTGTCTGAATTTAAGCTTGCCGCCTGCATTATACTCAACCTCAAGCAGACGATGTATGGTCTTTGCCTCATATCCCGTAAGGTCGGACATTCTCTTTGCGGCACGTCCCGTAGGAGCGGCAAGAAGTACATTGCAGCCCATTTTCTCAAATATGGAAATTATAGCGTTGAGGGTAGTGGTTTTTCCCGTACCCGGTCCTCCCGTCATTATCATGAGTCCCCTTGAAACGGCAGAGGTTATAGCCTGCCGCTGGAGAGCTTCATATTTTATGCCATGCTCTTCCTCTTCTATATCAATCATTGAGTCTATATTGAAATCCTCAGGAGAAGAAAAGTCACGAAGAAGCTGTATTCTGTCAGCAATAAAGCGTTCGGCATAATAGTAGTCGGGAAGATAAACGTATTCTCTTTCATTTTTTATATACTCGAACAGCTCATTATCTTCAAGTGCCGCATTATAGGAGCTGTAAAATTCTCTTTCACTGATATTAAGTGCAGGAGATGCCTTTGAAAGAAGCACACTCAGCGGCAGACAGCAATGCCCAAGAGAGGCATTCATTTTTATTATATATTGCAGTCCCGCAATAACACGCTTATTGTCATTACGCTCAATTCTCAGGTCATGAGCAATAACATCAGCCTTGCGGAAATCAAGCTCAATGGAATCACCGCATAGTATGTAAGGATTTTCCTGCATAAGCTCCATTGCGTTTTCGCCGAATTTCTGGTAGGTTTTCATAGCATACTGCGATCTTACCTCATACTGTGAGAGATAAGACATTATGCATCGGAGAGAAAAAAGCTTCTTCGCCTCAGCCGCAATTTCATCGCATTTTTTATCGGATATTCCCTTGATTTCACTGAGACGGTGAGGCTCATTCTCCATAATCCACAGAGTACGCTCACCGAAAACACCTACTATTTTTCTCGCAAGGGAAGGTCCGATTCCCTTGATTGCACCCGATGAAAGATACTTTTCAATATTTATGACAGTATCAGGAAGCTTTCTTTCACAGTATTCCGCCTGAAACTGAGTGCCGAACTTATGGTGGGTCACATACTTTCCTTCAAGTATGAGTCCCTCGCCGCTTTCAACCTCGCCAAGCTCACCGACTACCGTTACAAGCTCTCCGCCTGCATCAAGCTCGAGAACGATATAACCGTTATTCTCATTTTTAAACAGAACATTCTCAACCGTTCCTTCAATATGCAGTATTCCGTTCTCCACTTCGGCTTCCTCCTTGTCCTGATATTCATATAATCATACATTTTATATTATACTATATTTTACGCTCAATTGCAAATGTTTTCGACAATATTTTTTCAACGCTTGCAGGATCAGTAAGTATTGCGTTTTCGTTTTCATCACAGAATTCGCGGCAGATTTCAAGCTGATATACCGTAGCACCGTAATTTACGAGAATTATTTCCTCTGCAAAATATGTATTGTCCGAAAGTTTTTGCCGAAGATAGTCAAGCTTTCTCCGAAGGTTTATATCGTCCGGAAATACAGGCAGTACTGCCGCAAACGACAGATTCACCGCTCTGTGCGAAGATCTGTAAAACAAGCTTACAGCTTCTATTGACGTAATAACAGCAAGAACTATAACCGCCGCAGCTATAACATTATCCATAATTCACCCCTCTTCTACGTACTATATTATATTCATCCGCACTTCCCTTTGTCACATTTGAAAAATATTGCTCTAAATCAACAAACAAATTCCGTAATCGTCAAATTGCTTATTTAGATAAATTTGTAAAAAATATGGTAAAACACTGGATTTTCGGCAGAAAATATTGTATAATAATATAGTAAGCTTGTGATAGTTAATGAAATTAAAGAAAACCGTGAGCAATATAATCCTAATTGCTTGTATGTATCGCTCACTTTCCCTCTTAATCCTTGATTTCATTATACAGGTGAAAATCACAACGAAAGGAGTTTAAAATGAATATCAACGAAATCAAAGACCAGATATGCGATATCTGTCATAAAATGTGGCAGCTCGGCTGGGTCGCAGCAAACGACGGAAACGTTTCCGTCAAGCTTGAGGACGGCACTATCCTCGCTACTCCAACAGGTGTAAGCAAAAGCTTTATCACTCCCGATATGCTGGTGCTCATCAACAGCAAGGGTGAAGTCCTTGAGGCAAAGGACGGCAGACGCCCCTCATCGGAAATCAAAATGCACCTTAAATGCTATGAAGAACGTCCCGATGTCGGTGCGGTTCTTCACGCTCACCCTCCGACGGCTACAGGCTATGCCGTTGCAAATAAGGCTCTCGACGAGTACACCATGATTGAATCGGTTATTGCTATAGGCTCAGTGCCCGTTACGCCCTACGGCACTCCCTCTACAAATGAAGTTCCCGAAGCGATTACTCCCTATCTTCAGGAGCATGACGTTATGCTTTTGCAGAATCACGGTGCACTTACAGTAGGTTCAGACCTCATTACCGCTTACTACCGCATGGAGACACTTGAGCTTTTCGCTAAAATCAGCCTTACCGCCCACCTTCTCGGCGGTGCACAGGAAATTTCCCGTGAAAATATCGACCGTCTCTGCGGTATGCGTGCACAGTACGGTGTTACAGGCAAACATCCCGGCTACAAAAAATACAATAAGTAGGAGGAATTTTCATGCTTAAAGGTATACCCTCTGTCCTCTCGCCTGAACTGCTGAAAATCCTCATGGAAATGGGTCACGGCGACGAAATAGTTATTGCCGACGGAAACTTCCCCTCTGCTTCAATAGCACAAAGACTTGTCCGCCTCGACGGTCACGGTGTTAACAAAATCCTTGACGCTGTAATGCAGCTTATGCCTCTTGATACATACGTTGAAAAGCCGATAGGACTTATGGCTGTCGTACCCGGTGATGACGTGAATCCCGTAATATGGGACGATTACAAAGCTACCATTAATAATTACGAACCCGAAAACTGCAGAATTGAGTTCATCGACCGCTTCGGCTTCTATGAGCGTGCAAAAAAGGCTTATGCTGTTATTGCAACAGGTGAAACTGCCATTTATGCCAATATACTGCTTAAAAAGGGAGTTGTTAAGTAATGGGCAGACGTGTTTTATGCTTTGACTTCGGTGCTTCAAGCGGACGTGCAATGCTTGCAGAGTTTGACGGAGAAAAAATAATCCTCAACGAAGTTCACCGCTTCAAAAACAGAAGCATACCCGTTAATGGTACGCTTTACTGGGATATTCTCGCCCTCTACAACGAAATCCGTACAGGTCTCGTTAAGGCTCATAAGGCTGGCGGCTATGAGTCAATCGGTATCGATACATGGGGCGTGGACTACGGTATAATCGATAAATACGGATTTCTTATAAGCAATCCCATTCAGTACCGTGACAAGCGTACTTCAGGTATGGTCGGTGAGGCGGCAAAGCTTATTCCCCTAGATAAGCTTTATGAGCTTACGGGAAATCAGATTATGGAGATAAACACCGCATTTCAGCTTCTTTCTGAAAAGAAATACCGTCCGTATATCCTCGAAAACGGTGAGGCAATTCTCCCTACTCCCGATTTATTTGCATTTATGCTTACAGGAGAAGTTTCGGCAGAGCTTTCAATCGCAAGCACAACTCAGCTTTTCAGTCCCGAAGCGCTTGACTGGTCAGACGAGGCAATTAACGCACTCGGACTTACAAGAAAACTTTTCCCGAAAATCGTAAAACCCGGAGACAGCAAAGGCATGCTTCTTCCGCAGCTCTGCAGTGAGCTTAATATTCCGCAGTGTGAGGTCGTTTCAGTATGCGGTCACGATACTCAGTGTGCGGCATTTGCGGCACCTGCCGTCGAAAAGGACTTCATTTTCCTCAGCAGCGGTACATGGTCGCTTTTCGGTACAGTCCTCGACAAGCCTGTTATGACACCTGACGCTTACAGACTCAATATCACAAATGAAGTCGGATATAACGGTAAAATTACATTTCTTAAAAATATCACGGGACTCTGGCTTGTACAGGAAACAAAAGCTTTCCTTGAAGCTCAGGGACAGGAATACTCCTACTCAGACCTTGAAAAGGCTGCCCGAGAATGTGACGGCTTCACAGCCTTTATTGACGCAGACGCAGATGAATTTTCCGTTTCGGGTGATATGCCTTCAAGAATACGTGAATACTGCAAAAAAACAGGACAGACTGTGCCGCAGTCTATCGGTGAAATTATGCGTACCGTTTATCTCAGTCTTGCAATGAAATACAGGCAGGCACTTGAACAGATAAGCGAGTGTACAGGGAAAAACTACGAAAAAATCTATATGGTCGGCGGCGGTACACGGGATACCCTTCTCAGTCAGATTACTGCCGATGTGTGTGGTATTCCCGTTACGGCTGGTCCCGTCGAAGCTACCGTTATGGGAAATGCGGCTATTCAGCTTCTTAAATGCGGAGCTGTGGGAAGTGAAAAGGATATCCCCTCTATTATCCGAAAATCAGAAAAGCTTTTCGATTTCATTCCCGAAAAAAACTACGATAAAGAATACAGAATATTTAAAAATATAATAAGGTAAAGGTGATTACTATGTATCCTAAAATTGGTATCAGACCCGTAATTGACGGACGTCAGTTCGGTATAAGAGAAAGTCTCGAAGAGCAGACAATGGGCATGGCTTATGCCGCAAAGGAGCTTATTGAGTCTAACGTTTTCTACTCAGACGGCACTCCAGTACAATGCGTTATCGCTCCCTCAACAATCGGCGGCAGTGCGGAGGCTTACAAGGCTGAAGAATTCTTCTCAACACAGAATGTGTGTGCTACTCTCTCCGTAACTCCCTGCTGGTGCTACGGCAGCGAGACTATGGACCTTAACCCTCTTACAATCAAGGCGGTATGGGGCTTTAATGGTACAGAACGTCCGGGTGCGGTTTACCTTGCCGCTGCTATGGCTTCTCACGCTCAGAGAGGTCTCCCCGCTTTTGCAATCTATGGCAGAGACGTTCAGGACGCAGGCGACAAGACTATCCCCGCTGACGTCAGAGAAAAGCTTCTCCGCTTTGCACGCTGTGCAATTGCCGCAGGTCAGATGAGAAATAAGGCTTATGTAGGTCTCGGCTCGGTATCTATGGGTATCGGCGGTTCATACTGCAACAGTGACTTTTTCCAGAATTATCTCGGAATCCGTGCTGAATGGGTGGACATGACTGAAATTCTCCGCAGAATAAATCTCGAAATCTATGACCATGACGAGTACGAAAAGGCTTATCAATGGGCAATGCTTAAATGCCCTGAGGGTATGGACGTAAATGAAGAAACTCCTGTTGACGAAACTATAGACCCATTCGGTTTCAAGATTCCCCATACTCCCGAGCATAAGGAAGAAAACTGGGAATTCTGCGTTAAGATGACGCTTATTGTTCGTGATATTTTACAGGGCAATCCAAAGCTTGCTGAAATGGGCTGGCTTGAAGAGTCACGAGGCAGAAACGGTATTCTCGGTGGATTTCAGGGTCAGAGACAGTGGACAGACTGGCTTCCTAACGGTGACTTTACCGAAGCAATTCTCAATTCAAGCTTTGACTGGAACGGCAAAAAAGAACCTGTTACCGTTGCTACGGAAAATGACGGTCTTAACGGTGTTTCTATGCTTTTCGGAAAGCTCCTTACAGGTACAGCAAGTATATTTGCTGATGTCCGTACATACTGGAGTCCCGACGCTGTTGAACGTGTATCAGGCTGGAGACCCGACGGTGCTGCTGAAAACGGCTTCATCCACCTTATCAATTCAGGTGCTGCTGCTCTTGACGCTACAGGTGCTTCAAAGGATGAAAACGGAAACGGTGTAATCAAGAAGTGGTGGGATGTTACCGACGAGGATATCGACGCTATGCTTGAAGCCACTGACTGGTGCAGTGCTAATCTCGGCTACTTCAGAGGCGGCGGCTATTCCTCACACTTCAAGACAATGGCACAGATGCCTGTTACCATGATTCGTCTCAATATTCTAAACGGCAGTCAGCCATTCCTTCAGATTGCTGAGGGTTACACCGTTGTTATTCCCGATGAGGTTCATAAGGTACTCGATGAACGTACCGACAAAACATGGCCGACTACATGGTTTGTTCCGAATCTTACAGGAGAGGGTGCTTTCAAGGACGTTTACTCCGTTATGGCTAACTGGGGTGCAAATCACGGTTCACTTACTTATGGTCATATCGGCAAGGATTTAATCACTCTTGCAAGCATGCTCAGAATTCCCGTATCTATGCATAATGTCAGCGATAATGATATTTACCGTCCGCATACATGGGCTGCATTCGGCACTAAGGAGCTTGAATCAGCTGATTACCGTGCCTGCGACGCTTACGGTCCGCTTTACAAATAATACTTGTCTCCATACAAAACAGCACCGAAGTTTTTCGCTTCGGTGCTGTCTTTTATTTATGCTGTTTTATAATCCGAGAAATTCTTCGATTCCGCTGTATTTGCCGCCTGTTGCTACGCTTGCATAGTAGCTGAGTATTGCAGAGGCGTCAGTTGCGTCAACGGCAGTGTCCTTGTTTACGTTGCCTGCCTTTTTCTGCCTTTCAGTGAATGTAGGAGTGCCTCCCGTTGAAAGGAGTGCATATTCCGCAAGCACATAAGAAGCATCTGAGGAGTTTACAGCCTTATCGTCGTCTATATCACCAAGAAGAAAATCATCCTGTATTGGTTCGGTTGTAGTGGGTGGTACTGTTTCTGTAGCAGTAGTGGTTGTTGTAGTGGTAGTTGTCGTTGTTGTTGTAGTGGTAGTTGTTGTTGTCGTAACAGGCTCATCACCCTGAACAGTAACGGTAAATGTGCGGACTTCAGGAATAAATCTGTCATGTTCATCACTGCCTTCGTATGCAAATCTGCCGTTTGAGCGGACATTGTCTCCCTGTCCTTCTGTCATGAAATAAAACTCATAAACACCTTCGGGAGTATCCTTGCTTATAGTCGCATCAAAGGATGCAAAAGCAAATTCATCTGATGTGGCGCCAAGAAATTCAAATGGAGTTCTGTCTAATGAAGTACCCTTTGAATAGGTAAACGCAAAAGCATTTTTTCCAAGATTATTATTTATAACCGAACCCTCAGCAGCTACTTCAATTCCATAGGGAATGGTCATTTCGCCGCTGTCGCTGATTACTCCGTAGGCAAAGGGTGTGAGATTTGTTGAAAAAAGCTCACCCTTTGATGTTGTGTACTGCACTGTCTTTCCTGTATCAGTTTTAGGATTGATAAGGTTTGAAAAAGTAATAAACTCGCTGTCACAGTTCCATTTTGCAGACGCATAATAAATACCGCCTTGTGTATCCTCAATGTATACGCCCATATCAAGCGTGATGTCACCGAGTTCAAGAATTTCCTTATCAATTACAATTCCGTTATCGGATGTTTCAGATACATATGGATTATTCTCTGCCTTGAAATAATAAGTAGGAATATAGCGATTGTCAGCCGCACTTGCATTGAATGTCAAAAGTGAAGCAAAAGCGGTCACCGCCGCTGTAATTATTGATACTGCCTTCTTCATATCTATCATCCTTTCTATTAAAGAACGGTACACATCTCAAGTACGATTTCAGCAACTCTCTTTGCCGCAATCTTTTCAAACTCGTCAAAGGACATTGCACCTTCATCATCGGCATTGTCCGAAATGCATCTTACACTTACATACGGCATTTCATTAAGATAACAGCAGTGTCCAACTGCAGCACTTTCCATATCAACCGCATAAGGGTTCAGTCTCTGCTGAATTTCAGCCTTGACCTCGTTGCTGGAAATAAATGCTTCTCCCGAAACAATTCTTCCTCTGAAGCTGTTTATGCCGAATTCGCCGCAGATTTTCTCAGCAGCTTCAATAAGCTTTTCATCTGCCTTGAAAATTCCGCAGTACGGAGGATAGTCGTTGAGGAAATGCAGGTCAAGGTCGTGAGGAAGAACCTCTGTTGAAATTACAACGTCACACACCTTAACGTCAGTATTCATTCCGCCTGCGATACCTGTATTGATTATTGCATCGGGGGCAAAATTGTCAATAAGCACCTGTGTGCAGAGTGCGGCATTTACCTTCGCAATTCCACAGCAGGCATTGATTACCTTTTTGCCTTTGTATTCGTTTATGTAAAAGTCAAAGCCTGAGATTCTCTTTATTTCTGCCTTGTCAAGCATATTTCTTATATCTGCAAGCTCTGAGGGCATTGCACCGATTATTCCGATTGTATTCATGATGAATTACTCCTGTCTGATAAAATTTATGTATTTATTATACCATAAATATATTCTTTAGGCAACAGGAAATTTTTCATTACTCATAATGCTCGCTGAGGTATATAGATACACGATTCTGTATAACCTCTGCTGCCTCTTCCGCTGTACGCTCACCTTCGTAAAATCCCTGTACCTCTTCACGGCAAATCTGATAAACCTCCTCGTCATGTCTTACGAATTTCGCAGAGGTTATTATATCCTTATAGTAGTCACACTCCTCCTGCGTGAAATTCTCTATTTCGATACTTTCCCCTGTTGAAGCATTTATGGTGTACGTCCATTTTTCGGTAACAGTCTCACCCGTTTCGGGGTCTGTATATGTTCTATCGTGTGTACATTCATCACAATCGGCATTGAAGCGTTCAGTCAGTACGGGAAATTCCCATGCCGCAATCTCATCGTAATAGTAATCGGAAAATATCGTTCTGAGGAAGTCCCATGCAGCGTCGGGATTCTGAGAATTTGCCATTATTCCGTACTCCTTTGCTGCTGATATGTGACAGCCTGTGCCGTCTCCTGTAGGGTAGCCCACCATTACCATATCGCCGCCGAATTCACCATTGACCGCATTAAGCAGATTAATGAAATTGAAGCATCGTACATCTCCGACAAGCACCTTATTATTCATTACTCCCCTGAATTCTTCGGAATAATCAGTGAAATCAACAATATTTTCATACTCCTCCAATGAAAGTCCGATTTTATACTCATCACAGAAGCTTATAAGCTTTATAAATTCAGGACTGTCAAAGCTGCATGACGCATTTTCATAATCCACAAAATCCGACACTCTTGAATACATATCAAAAAAGGCTATGCGTGGGTTTGTTTCTGTTGCGGCGTAAAAGGCAACTTCTTCGGGAAGTGAATCAGCCGCCGCATACATATCGTCAATATTCCAGTTTTCCTTTACACCGTCAAATACAGACTTCGCACCAAGTGTCCTGAATGTAAAGGAAGGTGAAATCGTAAGAAGCTTTCCGTCACTTTCAAGCCCTTCGAGTACATTCGGCAGAAAAGCTTCCCTGTTATACTCAGGGTCACTGTCAAGAAATGTATACAAATCTATGAACATGTCCTGCTTTGCACCGAAGGTATCAACAGGCATACTGCTGCTGAATGGTACAATATCGGGACAATTTCCCGCCACCATATCAAGCTTTAATGAATCAAAGGCTTCCCCATAGGTTTTTCCCGATTCAAAGTAGCTGACAAGCTCGATGCGGTAGTCGCCATCTGCATTGTCATCGTTATACTTCATTATAAGCTGTGAAAGCTCCTGGTCGTAATCATAGGGGGTTGCAATTTTTACTACCTTCTTTGACTTAAGCTCAGAAATGTCACGCTCACTAAGAAGTGTAAGCTCAGGCTGTGCTCCCGAAAGGGACACAAATTTATCCTCCGCAGTCATAAGAAGTCCGTATATCTCAAACGGCTGTAACCCCGTATCAACCATATCAGAAAGCTTCACCCATTTGCCGTTCTTAAGACCGTGAAGTCCATCGTAAAACATTGCGATACAGCTGTACTCTCCCATTCCTGCACAGCTTGAAATTGCTGATGAACTCATACTGCCGCATTCCTGCTTATTTATCAGTTCAAGTCCTTGTATCTGTGCGGTAGAAAAACTTTCTAATCCCGACAGAAAAACAGTAATGCCGCCCTCAGAATTTCTGCTCATACCATATATGCTGTCTCCGCTAACAGAAACACTTCCAAGATAACTTCCTTCGCCGTCAACAGCTTCGATACTCTGATTATCTACGTTAATAAGGAAGCCTTCCTCCGTACCGAAAAGTACCGTTTCCTTGTCAGCGTCAAGAGTTAATCCTTCGCACTCAATTATTTTTTCCTCATTATCATCAGCACTGTAAACATAAATCCTTGCCTTATCTTCATTGCAGGTCAACACAGCTTTTTTGCCGAATTTCAACAGACATGCACTCATAATCGTTTCACCTTCTTCAGGTTCAAATGAAAATTCGGTATATTCATTGAAGTTCGAATCTGTAGTAAAGCCGCTCCAGCAACCTGTTTTAAGCTGTCCGAAAATCAGTATGCTCTGAGGACTGCTCATGTCAATACATCTGATACTGCTGAAATTATCAGCTATATTGATGTCCGCCGTTTTCAGTGAAATCTGTACCGATTCCGATACTGTGTTTTCGTTTGCCTTTTTGTCTCCGCAAGAAGCTGTACCGCTCATCGCAAGTACGGCACCTATAACGCAAAGTATTCTTATTGTTTTTTTCATTTGAATTCCGCCTTTCTTTTTTGCAGTAACGCTTTTATTAGATAGTGTAAGTAAAAAGCAAAAAAGACGAAATCTCAAACCAAAATCGGCATACTGCACAGATATGCCACCGTAAATTAGTGCACTGCACACAAAAAAGGACAGCCTGTAAAAGCTGTCCTGATGTATCATTAATAATTTTCAAGAAGAATTTTGTAAAATTCCGAGAAGTCATTGCGATGCTGATTGGTGTACTCAATAGCCTCACGAGGATGACGGTTAAGCATGCCTGTGAACATGTACTGCAAATCATAGCCCCATACAACTCCCTGCTCCTTAAGCGGAAGCATATACTTTTCAATGAACTTAAGAAGGTAGTAGAGATTATACTTTGGGTTTTTGAGAAAACCGAGAAGAAGCTCCATTGCACAGTTTCCCGCACCTCTGCCCATTGCCTGTACCGTTGCGTCAAGGTATGAAACACCGTATGACATGGTTTCAATTGTATTTGCAAATGCAAGGTTCTGATTGTTATGAGCGTGGAAACCAATCTGCTTGCCTGTGCCTTCAACTGCCTTTATGTACATTCTTGCAAGCTCGGAAGCATTCTCGGGATAGAGTGAGCCGTAGCTGTCAACGAGGTATATAACATCTACGCTTGACTGTGAAAGCATTTCAAGTGCCTGTGTCAGCTGTTCTGTACTAACCTGTGATACCGCCATGATATTACATGTTGTCTCATAGCCGAGAGTATGGAAATGCTCAATCATTTCAATTGCAGCGGGAATCTGATGAATATAGCACGCAACTCGTACCATATCAATTACACTCTCGCTTTTAGGAATAAAATCGGTCCTGTAGTCACATCTTCCGACGTCTGCCATAACAGCTATCTTCATATCGGAAAGATTGTCACCGACAATTGCTCTGAGATCCTCTTCCTTACAGAATTTCCACTTGCCGAATTCGCTTTCGTTAAACATATTTCTGCTTGCCTTATAGCCGAATTCCATATAATCAATACCGCTCTTTACGTTTGTCTTATAAAGCTCGGTAACAAACTCATCCGTAAACTCAAAATTGTTGCAGAGACCTCCGTCTCTGATTGTTGCGTCGAGAAGCTTTATATCATCTCTAACGCCCATTAAATTACCTTTTCTGCCAGCCATTTTAATTTCCTCCTTTAGCGCTTTAAAGGTTTCATCCTTTAAAGCTTTAAACAACAAAATCATTATAGCACGTTGATTTTTATTTGTCAATAGCTTTCATGGAATTTTTTGCAAAAAAAATACGACTTGCGTTAACAAGTCGTTTTGATGGTGCGGATAACAGGAGTTGAACCTGCACCGGGTTGCCCCGACTGGCACCTGAGGGTAGCGTCATGATAGTGAAATTAAATTTCAACAATCAAAGTCAATCAAATGACAGGCTTCAATTGTTAATTTAAATATTGCTATGTTGCGAATAATTAAGATTAAGGAATGAAAACAAATCGATTGAGACCCCTTGTGCAGAATATAATACTCTGCACAAGGGGTCTATTTTGACATTACTCATAGATAAGGAATTCAACACAATGATATAGTGTTATTTGAAGAATATTTTTTATTATTCCCCTTGACAAATCCATTTAACAGTTGTATAATAAATATAGATTTAACACTTGTTAAACGAATTCGAAAGGACTGAATTTAAATGGGAAATGAATACAAGCGTCTGCCTGACGCAGAAATGGACATTATGAATTTTATATGGGAGAGCGGTAAAGCGGTAAGCTCCGTTGATATACAGGAAGGACTCAAAGACAAGCATGAGTGGAGTCTTGCCGTAATTCTTAATCTTCTTGCAAGACTTACTGAGCGTGGATTTGTAACAGCAGAAAAATCAGGAAAATATAAGCTTTACTCAGCTGTTGTTAATCAGGACGACTATCTTCAACAGGAAAGCAAAACCATAATCGACCGCATTTTCGGTGGCTCAGTATCAAAGCTTATCTGTTCGCTGTACAATGGCAAAAATCTCTCAAACGACGATATAGCTTCACTTAAAGCTTTTATTGATGAAAAGGCTTCAAGTGAAGCTATATCGTCGTTTGAGAGATTTT
>SVNJ01000040.1 GCA_015066955.1 Ruminococcus sp.
AATTGCCGTTATGAGGATTTCCGGAAGCATATAAAGTCCGTTGTAGAATATCGAGTATACCAATGCAAGCCCTCCGCCCGAGAAATTCTCCATAATGGTACTGCCTATTTTGTAGAAGCCTTCCTGGGTGAAGAACCATTCTGCCCATGCACCGAAGAATATTGCACCCGAGAGAATGTGCACGGCATACCTCATTGAAAGTGCAATTACCGAGCCGAGACAGAGTGCCGCCGCAGATGAAAGCCTGTTGCGTAGAATTCCTCCGATACCGAGAACTGTATATGCAAGAATATAGTCCATAAGAACGATGCAGACCGCCTTCCACATCTCATAGCCACCCTCTGCTTCGGGCATAAAAAAGCTTCTGACAGTGCCGAAGCCTGTTGCTATCTGGAGAATACTGTATACGAATGCGGAAAAGCAGCCCCACTTTATGCCATGTCTGTAGGAAATAAGTATAATCGGAAGCATGCTTGCTATGGTTATTCCTCCGCCGAACGGCAGCTGAAACGGCTGTATAATAGAGAGTATCATTGCTGCGGCAATGAGTATTCCTGCTTCCACAAAGCGAAGTGTATCTGATTTTTTCATTGTTTCCTCCAAAATAAAAAATACCATCGAAAAGCCGATGGTACAGGAATAACAATGTATTTCCCTACGTCGGCATTATCCGAATCAGGTTACGGGTCGAAGTCGAACTTCCTCTCAGCCTTTTACAGCTCCCCTTTATTTCATGTCTATAATAACATATTTTGAGAGATATGTCAAGTATTATCAATATTCAGCGGGAAAGCCCCGCCGTTTTGCAAATCCGGAATTATTCCTCTGTATCTTCATCACTGTCTGTATCAGCAATTTCAAGAAGAACCTTTTCAACAGTCAGCTCATTTACCGCAACTGCCTTAAGCTTGAATATACCCGTCTTTGCAGTCTCCCCTGCTTCGGGAATATGCTCCATTACATCGGTTACCCAGCCTCCTACAGATGTACAGCCTGTCTGAATCATTTCCGGATCAAGCTCAAGCTGTTCAATAAGGTCATCTATGTAGGTATCGCCTGCAACCTCGTAGAGGTTATCGCCTACCTTTACTATACTTGTTACAATTTCATCGTCCTCATCGTAGATTTCACCTACAAGCTCTTCAATAATGTCCTCAAGGGTGATTATGCCCTTTGTACCGCCATACTGGTCGGTGACTACGGCAAGGTGAACCTTCGACCTCTGCATTACTCGCATAGCCTGACTTATCGGCTTGCTGTCGGCAATATGTGCAACCTCCTGAATTATACCGTGAATATCGCTTCCGCCTTCAACAAGCATCTTGAAAAAAGCTTTATTGGTGATAATACCGATAATATTATCGAGACTTTTTTCGTACACGGGAAGTCTCGAATACATCTCTGAGCTGAAGGTTTCCTTTATTTCATCAAGCGTCGAGTTCACATCAATGCCTATAACCTTTACACGGGGAATGAGGATTTTATTTACCGTGATATCGTCAAATTCAAGTGCACTCTTCACAAGGTCGCTTTCCTGTTCCTCGATAACTCCCTGTTCTTCAATTTCATCAATCATGAATTTCAGCTCATCCTCCGTAACGCTCGGTGCATCATCTCCGCTTGATACAAGCGATGACAGTGCATTGAAAAAGATTACTGCAGGCTTGAACACCGTTACAAGCACCGAAAGCGGTGCCGCAAAGGCAAGTGCAAGCTTCTCCGCATTTCGTTTTGCGTAGGATTTAGGAATAACCTCACAGAATATAAGCACAAGAATTGTAACCACAACTGTTGAAATTCCCGCGCCCTTGCTTCCGAATATGCCGATGAATATAACAGTACTTACCGAAGATGTGGTGATATTCACGATATTGTTGCCTATAAGCACGGCTGTCAGCACGTCATCAAACTTATTTGCAAGCTTAAGTGCGGTTTTTGCACGCTTGTTGCCCTGCGCCTCGTAATTTTTCAGCCTCAGCTTGTTTACGCTTGAATAGGCAGTCTCTGTACTTGAAAAAAGTGCGGAAAAAATCATCATCACAATGACGAGTATAATTTTTCCTATGTCTGCTTTGTCCATAATAAACCTTTCTTTGTTCTCAATTTACACACGGCTGTCCTCAGCCGGATACATTACCTTTTATTGTATCATATTCAGGCTTTCCTTGCAAGTGTTTTGGTGAATTTTACGTTACAATCTTTGTTTAACGGAAAACTTTACAAATTTCATAGTTTCGCTATAGACAAATTAAACAAAATGTGATATAATAAAACAGATAATACATATAGTAATGCCGCTGTATAACGTCATTATGTGCAGCAGCAGGAAAGGATTGGATATATGACTCACGAAAAGTCATGCGGAGCTATCGTTTACCGTAAATTTCACGGAAACACCGAAATTCTGCTGATTAAGCATATCAACAGCGGTCACTGGTCGTTCCCTAAGGGACATGTCGAGGAAGGCGAAAGTGAAGTTGAAACGGCAAAGCGTGAAATCATGGAGGAAACCTCCATTGATGTTATAATTGACCCGACTTTCAGGGAAACAGTTACTTACTCCCCTAAAAAAGATACCACAAAGGTTGTTGTATATTTTCTCGCTAAGGCAAAAAATGTGGACTTTGTACCGCAGGAGGGTGAAATTTCCGAAATTAAATGGGTGGATATTTCTCATGCCTCTCATGTTCTTTCATACGAAAATGACAGGACAATTGTCACAAAAGCTAAGAACGCTATCAGAGATGCACACTGATTCGTGTTATTTGCAACAAAAATTCTCATTATTTTTCATAATCATTGTAAGTTTTTGCCGTACAGATACCATTTCTGTACGGCTGTTTTGTTTATAAACTATGAACAATATTGCCAAATTGTAACGAATATATGTTAATGTTGCACAATAGAGTTCATCCGACCTTGTTAGAAATGTAGATTTTGAGTATTTGCACAATAAAAATCACATAAAAGGGTTGAAATGTGTGTAAAATGTGGTATAATATAAACATGAAATGCAGTGGTCCTCCCTCTCATTGCTGCTGCATTTCATATTGCAGTGCATATAGCAAATTTATAAATTAAGGAATTGGGGGCATTTTGTGAAAAAGCGAATCATTACCATTGAACGTCAGTACGGAAGCGGCGGAAGCAATATAGGTAAGCTTGTTGCCGAAAAGCTTGGAATAAATTTCTATAACAGGTCGATTCCGGAAATGGCTTCGAAGAAATGCGGTCTCGCTCCCGAATATATCGAAAGTGCAGAGGAGAACGCTCCCACAAGCTTTCTGTATTCACTTATGCTCTCAGCAAATCCGGCAAAATCAATGGAGGACAGTCTTCCTCTCTCAGACAAAATCTTCCTGATTGAAAGTGAAATTATCCGTGAGCTTGCCGACCGTGAACAGAGCTTTGTGCTCGTAGGCAGGTGCGGAAGCTACGTGCTTGAGGAAAAAGGCTGTTTTAGTGTGTATATTTACGGCTCTCTCGAGTCACGTATCAAAAGGGCGGTTGAGGAATACGGCGTTCAGGAACGCAAGGCGGAATCTGTTCTGAAAAAGACAGATAAGCGCCGTGAAACCTTCTATAATGTAAATACGGGCAAGTCATGGCAGGATAAGGAAGAGTACTCGCTCTGCCTCAACAGCTCGGATTTAAGCGATGAAATCTGTGCCGAACTTATTGTGCAGGCATTCAGAAAGTATAACGAACAAAACGACTAACCTCTTGTGTACATTCCTTCTTCAACTTGTACACTCTCTAATATATCTCTCTATATAAAAAAAGCTCCGTCGGGGCTTTTTTTATTTTATCACACCCAAACCTTGACAGCTTTGATATAAATGGGATATAATTAAAAAAGATTCAGATAATATTTGTATGAAATCGTTCGTGGAGGTAAATATGTACGAAAACAAAACCGAAGAAAAACCGACAAGGGCAGTGCTTGCCTCCGTTGATACGGGTGAATTTGACGCAGAGGCGTCCCTTAATGAGCTTTGTGAGCTTGCGGCAACAGCAAATGCGGAGGTTGTGGGGATAATCACACAGAAAAAGGCTTCCTATGACTCGGCAACATGCATGGGTACAGGACGTCTTGAAGATCTTAAGGAGCAGATTGACACTCTTGAAGCTGAGCTTGTTATTTTTGACCATGAGCTTACAGGTGTTCAGGTGAGAAATATCGAAAACATCCTTGATGTGAGGGTGATCGACCGTACTACGCTGATTCTCGATATTTTTGCTCAGCGTGCAAGAACTAAAGAGGGTAAGCTTCAGGTTGAGCTTGCACAGCAGAAGTATCGTCTCCCACGTCTTACCGGTATGGGTGTGTCGTTGTCACGTCTCGGCGGTGGTATCGGTACAAGAGGTCCAGGTGAAACTAAGCTTGAAACTGATAAGCGTCACATAAAAAAGCGAATCTCGTACCTTGAAGCTGAGCTTGATGAGTTGAAAAAACACCGAACCTTTTCACGTTCAAGACGAAAAAAGGACGGAGTGCTGTGTGCGGCTATTGTCGGATACACAAATGTCGGAAAATCCACGCTTCTGAATGCACTTTCCGATGCAGGTGTTCTTGCGGAAAACAAGCTCTTCGCAACGCTTGATATAACCTCACGCTCAATTGAGCTTCCCGACGGCAGGGACGTTATGCTTATTGATACCGTAGGACTCATCCGCAGACTTCCCCATAATCTTGTCGAGGCTTTCAAGTCAACTCTTGAAGAAGCAGCGGCGGCTGATATAATCCTTAACGTACAGGATATGTCCTCGCCCGAAAGAGAACAGCAGGCAGAAGTTACACGTCAGCTTCTTTCAGAGCTTGGCTGTGACGGTATACCGCAGATTAACGTGATGAACAAGTACGACATTGCCATAGACAGGGATATACTTTTTGAGGACGATAAGACGGTCTTTATCAGTGCAAGGGAGCATTACGGCTTTGACAGACTGCTTAAATGCATTTCGGAAAATCTCCCTGAAACTTCAAGACGTATGAAGCTTCTCATTCCCTACGATAAGACCTCGCTTGTCAGCAGAATAAGAAATACAGGCAGAATATTCACGGAAGAATTCACGGAAAACGGTACACTTATCGACGCACTTGTGGATTACAGACTGATTTCACAGTCCGAAGAATTTGAATGCAGATAGAATTACACCCCGAAAGGTTTTCTTTCGGGGTGTTGTTTGATAAATATAAATTTACACTTCCGCCTCAACCGCTTTTCCACTTTCAAGGCTGGCTTTGCAGTCAAGATACCGCTGATTGCTGCTTCCTCTGAACTTAATATTCCAGTCTTTCTTGTCAAGCTCAAACCTGCCGTCTATAAGTATATCCGTCACCGCAAGCAGCTCTCCCCAGCCGTTCTTTTCACGGTTCTCATACAGCTGCTCAAACTCATAGCCCGTATAGGTTATCACATTAAGCCCTGCCGCCTGAATTTTACGTCCAAGCTCTGCAAGTGCCTCAGCCTGACAAAAAGGCTCTCCCCCACTGAAGGTCACACCGTCAAGGAGAGGATTTGCTTCTGTTTTTTTCCAGAGCTCATCAGTATCAACAATACTTCCGCCTTCAAAATCGTGCGTCTGAGGATTATGACAGCCCTCACATCTGTGAGGGCAGCCCTGTGTAAATATCGTAAATCTTATACCGGGACCGTCAACGATAGAGTCATTGACAGTACCTGCGATTCTCAGCTTCATTGTATCACCTTATACATCGTGCTTGATACGGTCGCCTACCTCTGAACGCTTTGCGTTGTTGAAGCGGTCGATTGTACCTACAAGATAGCCTGTGATTCTGCGGATTCTGTCAAAGGCTACATTGTCTGTATCCTCTTTTCTTCCGCAGCAAGGACAGCTTTCGCCGATAATTCCTGTATATCCGCATACAGGGTCACGGTCTACAGGGTGATTGATTGCACCGTAGCCGATTCCCGATTCCTTCATGCATCTTACAATCTTCTCAAATGCCGCAAGGTTTTCAAGCGGGTCACCGTCAAGCTCGATATAGCTGATGTGACCTGCATTTGTAAGCTCGTGATAAGGTGCTTCAATCTTAACCTTTTCAAAGGCACTGATCGGATAGTATACAGGTACATGGAATGAGTTTGTATAGTAATCTCTGTCAGTTACACCCTCGATTACACCGTACTTCTTTGCGTCCATACGTACAAAACGTCCTGAAAGTCCCTCTGCGGGAGTTGCAAGAAGCGAGAAGTTGAGCCCTGTTCTCTTTGATTCCTCGTCAAGACGCTGTCTCATAGCTGTAATAATCTCAATACCAAGCTCACGGGCATCTTCATTTTCAGCGTGATGTGAGCCGATAAGAGCCTTAAGCGTCTCTGCAAGACCGATAAAGCCTACAGAAAGTGTACCGTGCTTGAGGATTTCCTCAACGTTATCGTCTGCACCAAGCTTGTCTGAATCAAGCCATATTCCCTGTCCCATAAGGAATGGGTAGTTTCTTACCTTCTTCTGGGACTGGATTCTGAATCTGTGCATAAGCTGGTCTATTGTAAGGTCCATCATCTCATCAAGCATATCAAAGAATGCACCTACATTGTGGTCAGCCTTGATAGCAAGACGTGGAAGGTTAATTGAAGTAAAGCTGAGATTTCCTCTACCTGTAACGATTTCTCTTGACTTATCGTAGTTGTTTCCGATAACTCTTGTACGGCAGCCCATGTAAGCAATTTCCGTATCGGGATTGCCCTCCTGATAGTACTGGAGATTGAAGGGTGCGTCAACAAAGGAGAAGTTGGGGAAGAGTCTCTTTGCGGAAACTCTGCACGCAAGCTTGAAGAGGTCGTAGTTGGGATCGGTGGAATTGTAGTTCACGCCGTCCTTGATTTTGAAAATATGTATCGGGAATATCGGTGTTTCGCCATTTCCGAGACCCGCCTCCTGTGCAAGAAGAACATTCTTGATAACCATTCTGCCTTCGGGAGAGGTGTCAGTACCGTAGTTGATTGAGCTGAACGGTGTCTGTGCACCTGCACGGCTGTTCATGGTGTTAAGGTTATGGATAAGAGCCTCCATAGCCTGATATGTAGCACGGTTAGTTTCCTTCTCTGCGTGCTTTACGGCAAATGCCTGAATCTTTTCCGCAGTGTCTGCGTCTGTATACTTAAGAAGAAGCTCATATTCCTTTTCCTGATAGCCGTTGTCATTGGCAAGCACAGGCTTAATGTCGTACTTCTCACGAAGCTCCTTTTTGATTTCGTCAGCAATTACAAATTCGTCCTCAACACCGCCGATGAGTGAGAGTGCTCTTGCGATATTCTGAACGTATCTGTTTGCGTAGGTTTTCTTTACGCCCTCTGCCATTGCATAGTCAAAGGTAGGAACACTCTGTCCGCCGTGCTGGTCGTTCTGGTTTGACTGGATTGCGATACAAGCAAGTGCCGAGTAGCTTGCAATATCATTAGGCTCTCTGAGGAAGCCGTGACCTGTTGAGAAGCCGTTTGTGAAAAGCTTCTTAAGGTCAATCTGAGTACATGTAGTAGTCAGCGTATAGAAATCGAGGTCGTGAATGTGAATATCACCGTCTCTGTGTGCCTTTGCATGCTTAGGCTCGAGGACGTACATCTCGTAGTACTCCTTAGCGGAAACAGAGCCGTACTTGAGCATGGTGCCCATAGCTGTATCACCGTCGATATTAGCATTCTCACGCTTTATGTCGCTGTCCTTTGCGGCACTGAATGTAAGCTCGTTGAGCACACACATAAGATTGGTTTTCATTTCTCTTGAACGTGTACGCTCGTATCTGTAAAGAATGTAAGCCTTTGCGGTTTTTGCGTGTCCGTTTTCGATGAGGAACTTTTCAACGAGGTCCTGAATTTCCTCTACCGTAGGAACCTTGTTACCATAAACCGCCTCATAATGTCCGCAGACCTCGCCTGCAATACTCATAGCCTCATTGAAGTCACTTCCGCCGCAGGACTGTGCTGCTCTGAAAATAGCATTTGCTATCTTTTCAATATTAAAGGGTACTTTTCGTCCGTCTCTTTTTACAATATGAATTATCATTAACCTATTACCTCCGAATGAACCACAATATATTGTATCTCCGTTTCTATCTGTCTATATTAGTATAATCCAAATACAATATAAAGTCAATTGTTCACATTCACAACTTAAATCTAAAAATTCATATATTTATGTACATTTTGCATACCACAATTGTTAAAAACCGAGTTTAAGGCTTAGATACGTACTTTCGCAAAATGCTTGTGTCCGCAAAATACCCACCACAATATATTGTGGTGGGTATTGTTAAATCTTATGCGGTATGAGTCAGGATAAATCCGCAGATATCCCTGTAGTAAGAGGACTTCAATGTGCCTTCCTCTTCGGAAACATAGTCTGCTTTGAGATTTCCCTCGTTAGCCTTGAAGTCTGTATTGGTGTCGAGACAGTAAACTCCGCAGCTTTTCGCCATTTCAAGAAGCTTTGAGTTATACTCGTCGATAAGTGTGTTTGTAACAGTTTCCGTTTCTGCAAAAACAGGCGGAAGCTGCATAACGTAAATCTTCATGCCCGGAATTGATGCCGTAAGATTTGAAACAAGCGTCCTGTAGCTTGAAATCATCTCATCAACAGAGGCTGTACCTAAATCGCTTCCCAGCATAAGATACACATTCATCGGCTTTTTAAGCTTAAGTGCCTCATAAACGGTAACATTTCCGTAGTTAGTCTCAACCTTTGCTGTATTCGCAGATGCCGCACCAAGCTGTACACCGCCGATAACATCCTTGAAATCGGTATACATCTTTATATCAAGCAGTGTGGAATCGGTAATCATACAGCAGTTTTCAAGGTAAGACACATCAATGGTCTCGGACTTCGGCACAGGATAGATAATCTCTGCCTGAGGTGCAGCCTCAGTTGTCTCTTCGGTTGTACCGTCCGTTGCCGCTTCGGTAGTATCAGCGGCTGAGTCATCAGTGCTTGCCTGAGAGGAAGTGCTTGTATCGTCCTTGAAGAAGTCCTCGTCAAGGTTTGCCGCTATCATGTACAGAATAAAGCAGCCTGCAAAGGAAAGGGCAAAAATTATAATAAGCATCCATATATTAAACCTTATTTTAGGTCTGTTTTTCTTTTTATCGGTAATTTTTCTTACATTCTTCTTTTTTTCCATAATCGCTCTCCCGAGTAGTTTTTTAAAAAGAAAGAGTAAACACCCTGATAATTATTATAACCCTTTCTGAGATTTTTTGCAAGAGGTTTTTGCTATTTTGTGCATTATTTTATTATGTCACAATATGTATCTTGAAAAATTTCCCGAAATAGGTTATAATATATGTACCGCAATTATGCGGTAAAAATGATTAAGGGGTAAATTTACATGATATGCGAACAATGTGGGATTGAAATGAAACAAGGAAGGGTTGATTTTAAAATCGGAGGTATAGGAAAACAGGGATTTTTTCTTCATACCATTGCTGATTTCTCTATCAATGGCAAAATTATCTGCGAAAGTACAGAAAATGAGGTAGCAGGTTGGTACTGTCCTGACTGCGGAAAATTTACAGCAATTTTCAAAGCAGAGGAACAGTTAGGCTTCGAAAAAGGCTTTGACATGGAATTTGACGAGGATATTGACTGTCTGCCTCAGAAAAGCTGTCCTCAGTGCGGTGAAAGCATTGATATGGACTACCCGAAATGTCCCGAATGCGGATATGACTTTTACGAATAAGGAATAAACCTGCTGTGACAGGATTTATATAAAACTATGGAGGTATAAAACAATGAATTACAAAGAAAGCTTTATCAAGTTTATGGTTGATTGCGGCGTACTTACTTTCGGTGAGTTCACCCTCAAAAGCGGAAGAAAGGCTCCCTACTTCATCAACTGCGGAAACTACAAGACAGGTGCACAGCTTGCTAAGCTCGGCGAATACTACGCAGAGTGCATTCACGCTAACAATATTCCCGTAGAAACTCTCTTCGGACCTGCTTACAAGGGTATTCCGCTTGCTGTATCTGCTGTTGTTGCACTCAGCAACAAGTTCGGTATCGATGTTTCCTACTGCTTCGACCGCAAGGAAGCTAAGGATCACGGTGAGGGCGGTATGTTTGTAGGAAAGGCTCTCACAGACGGCGAAAAGGTTGTTATCATCGACGACGTAATGACCTCAGGAAAGGCTCTTCGTGAGTCTATGCCCAAGCTTAAGGGTGCAGCTGATGTTGATGTTACAGGTATGGTTATCACTGTTGACCGTATGGAAAAGGGTACGGGTGACCTTTCCGCAGTTCAGGAGGTTAAGCGTGATTTCGGCGTAACAGTATATCCTATCGTTACTATGGAGGATATTATTGACGCTATCCGCAACGACATCGTTCCCGGCAAGGAATACCTTGACAAAATGCTCGAATACCGCAATACATACGGTATATAAGCATTACGGAAAGAAGCTGTATATCCTGCAAAAAATTTGCAGTTACGATTATCTAAATGAAATAGGGTGCACATCTGTGCACCCTTCGTTTTTATATAAGCTTTCTCTCGTCGCAGTATTCGCATTCAAGAAGAGTTTCATCTCCGCTTGCACGGAAGCTCTTAGGAAGATACGCTTCAAGATTTGTAACACAATTTGGATTTCCGCAGCATACGCTCTTGTACTCGCTTCCCTTGAGAAGCTCAACGGGAGTCTGATTCTTAAGCATAGTCAGTACAAGCGCCATTCTTACATATACTCCGTACTTCGCCTGTGTGAAATACATTGCTCTGCTGTCATCGTCCACATCTACAGTGATTTCGTCAACTCTCGGAAGCGGATGAAGCACTATCATATCCTTCTTTGCGTCCTGCATCTTTATGCGGTCAAGTACGTATGTATTCTTCTGAGCAAGATACTCCTCGTGGCTTGCAAAACGTTCCTGCTGGATTCTTGTCATATAAAGAACATCAAGCTTTCCGATAGCCTCTTCCAGAGTGTCAACCTCCTCAAAGGTGCTTCCGCTTGCTGTAATAACGTCCTTGATGTATGCAGGCATTCTCAGCTCCGGAGTGGAGATGAAAATGAACTTGTTGTCCTTGAAACGGCTCAGTGCCTTGCAGAGAGAGTGGACTGTCCTTCCGTTTACAAGGTCTCCGCACATACCTACGGTAAGTCCCGAAAGCGTTTTCTTCTCAATCTGAAGTGTGAGAAGGTCGGTGAGGGTCTGTGTGGGATGGAGGTGTCCGCCGTCGCCTGCATTGATTACGGGACACTCTGCTGTAAGTGCTGCCGCCTTTGCAGAACCTGCAACAGGGTGACGCATTACGAGAATATCCGCATAGCTGCTGACGATTTTTGTGGTGTCCTTGATGCTCTCACCCTTTGATACGGATGAGTTTGCAGGGTTGTCAAAGCCGATAATCTTTCCGCCAAGACGAATCATTGCTGTCTGAAAGGACATCTGTGTACGGGTGGAAGGCTCGTAGAAAAGCGTAGCCATAACCTTTCCGTCACATTCATGAGCAAATTTCGCAGGGTCGTTCTTGATTTCCTCGCCGAGATCAACTACCGACTTCCACCACTCTACAGGATAGTCATTAAGGTCAATAAGATGCTGAATTTTCATTTAAGCTTTACCTCCATTTTAGTTTCCTGAATAATTTTGTCTATATTATAATACCTTGCTGCCGTTAACGAGCATTTCAAACCTTACTCCGAGATATTTTGAAGCCTTCTGACAAAGAAGCATACGTCCCAGAAAGATTTCGAAATATTCAAGCACAGGCGAAATTTTCGTATCAATCTGAAGTTCAAGTATAATTGCGGACTTATCCTCATTGAAGCTTACCTTTGAGTACTCAACCGCATAATTTACACGGTCATGGATATCAAAAGTGAGAAGGTCGTTATTGCGTACTCTCGTTCTTCTTACATCGGTTTTGTCGCCGATAATAAGTGCCGCTGAAATCGGATTGAGGGGAAGTCCCGTACCCTCATCGTGGTTGCCTATTGCAGAGATAATTGAGCATATTTCCCCTGCAGGCATACTCATATTGTCAAGAAGTCGGAATGCCATTACCGCACCGCTCTGTGCATGGTCAGCCCTGTTGATTACGTTACCGATATCATGCATGAATGCGGCTATGCGTGCAAGCTCGACGGTACGTTCATCATATCCTAACGTTTCAAGAATCATTGCCGAAACCTGAGCCGCTCTTTCTACGTGTGCAAAGGAGTGCTCAGTATAGCCCTGAGCCTGAAGTGCCTCGTCGGCACGGCGGATATACTCCATAATATCGGGATTCTGCTTTATATATTTATAGGTCACAACTGTTGACATAGTTTCACCCTCTTCAGTATTTTCCGTCATTTTCAAAATAAACCCTGTACCATACAAGGAACATGAATACAGTCCATATTTTTCTGCTGTTGTCGGATTTGCCTGCTCTGTGGTCGTCAAGAAGCTTCACAAGCAGGTCTGTATTGAAATATCTGCGTCCGCTTTCGCCTTCAAAGGCACTGCGGACTATGTTGTAATACTTGTCCTCCTTAAGCCACACCCTGATTGGCACAGGGAAGCCAAGCTTCTTTTTTGCCGCTGTCTTTGCCGTCTGCTTCGGAGTATCCTTTTTAGCGGCAAGACGCATTGCGTATTTCGTGATGTATTTCGTATTTTCGTCAGTTGCCTTCTTATGCGTTACCCTGTACCGCACGGGAATTCTCTGTGCAAGTGCCATAATCTCCTTATCAAGGAAGGGCACACGAAGCTCAAGGGAATTCGCCATACTCATTTTATCAGCTTTAAGGAGAATATCCCCTGCCATCCACAGATGAAGGTCAAGGTACTGCATTTTCGTTACATCGTCCATGCCCTTTACCTTATCATAAAAGGGCTTTGTGATTGCGGTCGGGTCGGGAGCGTCGGTTTTTACATTCAGAAGTGTCTTTCGCTCATCGGGAGTGAACATATAGGCATTACCTATAAATCTTTCCTCTAAATCCTTGCCTTTACGCACAAAGAAATTCACGCCTCTTTTTGCGGGAAGCTTTGAAGCTATACTGCCTATTCCCCTTTTTACAGTTCTCGGAAGCTTATCGTAAGCGGTCGCATTCGGCTCACTGTAGACATTATAGCCGCCGAATATCTCATCCGCACCCTCGCCTGAAAGCACCACCTTTACCCTTTCAGATGCGATATTGCACACAAAGTAAAGTGCAACCGCCGAAGGGTCTGCAAGGGGTTCGTCCATGTGATACTGTATTTTTGCAAGATTTCCCCAGTATTCCTCAGGAGCAATGACCTTGCTTGTATTTTCTTTGCCGATAGCCTTTGAGAATTCCTTTGCCCAGCAGATTTCATTGTAGCGTTCATCTGTGCCGAAGCCTACGGTAAAGGTCTTGTCAACGTCCGCAGCTGCCGCCGCATAGCTTGAATCAACTCCGCTTGAAAGGAATGAGCCGACCTCAACATCGGCGATTTTATGTGCTCTTACCGAATCCCTGAAGGTATCTGAAATTCTGTTTACCCACTCATCAAGGGAAGGCTTTTCGTCGGGACTGAAGTTACGTCCCAGTAGCGTCTTATTTTCAGTTTACCGCCGCTGTAGGTGAAGCAGTGTGCAGGCGGAAGCTTATACACATTCTTAAAGAAGGTTTCTCTTGTCGGGGAATACTGAAAGGTAAGGTAGCTTTCAAGGACGTTCTCATTAAGCTCCTTTTTGAATTTCGGGTGTGCAAGAAAGCTTTTGATTTCCGAACCGAACATGAATGTGCCGTTCATTACAGCGTAGTACATGGGCTTGATTCCGAAGAAGTCCCTTGCTCCGAAAAGCTCCTTCTTCTTTTTGTCCCATATTACAAAAGAAAACATTCCCCTCAGCATATCAAGAAGGCTCTGTCCGTACTCCTCATACCCGTGTATCAGAACCTCTGAATCGGTGTTGGTTTTAAAGATATGACCCGCACTTACAAGCTTTTCACGAATTTCCATGAAGTTGTAAATCTCACCGTTGAACACAAGCACAAGTGAGCCGTCCTCGTTGAATATAGGCTGGTCTCCCTGTGAGCTTACATCGATTATACTAAGACGGCGGTGACCGAGAGCTATATCCTCATCGACATACTTTCCCTCAGCATCGGGACCCCTGTGGCGGATTCTGTCCATCATCCCGCATATTACCTTGTCTGCGTTGTCAATGCTGTTTGTAAAGCCAACTATTCCACACATAAGACTGCCTCCTTATATCCCATAATATTATACTACAATTCGTGGAATTTTGCAATATCTTAAGGGATGAATTTTGGAAAGAAAATAATTAATATATTTAAACCCAAACAAGCTATAAAGTTTCGGTCAAGCCTTTTCAAAGGCTTGCGGGGGTCTCGGGGGCAGAGCCCATGAGTCGCTCTCCGCAGAGAGCGAAACTCTCTTGCCTCAGAAGCGCTCCGCAAGGGGTGAATTCAAAAACAGTCCTATGGACTGTTTTTGAAGAGGGGACGCCCTGCAAGAGAGGGCGTCCCCTATATTACGGAATATTTACGATTTCTTCCTGAAAGCCGTAGGAGTTACACCCACATTTTTCTTGAACTGACGCATAAAGTGCTCGGCATTGTCATATCCGCACATTGCCGCAACCTGTGAGATTGTACACGATGTCTCCGTAAGAAGCTCCTTTGCCTTTTCAATTTTACTGCTGATAAGGTCGGATATACAGGAAACCCCGAAAAGCTCACTGTAGATATGCTGAAAATAGGAACGTGACATATTTACATCCGCCGCCATTGAGTCCACATTCCACTTTCTCTGAGGATTTCGGTAAAGCTTTTCTCTCAGCTCCACAAGCACGCTGTAGTGAGGGTCGGCATTCTGCTGAACCGCTCCCCTTGCAGGAACACAGCCGTTTACCCTGATAAGCAGGGTTTTCATAAGTGCGTCAATCATCTTCGCACGTCTCTGCCCCGTTGAGTAAAACTCACTCGCCGCATTGCGTATAGTGCTTCCTATAAATTCACCGTCAACATAGTGAATCAGCCTGTTAAAAGGAAGTTCAAGCGAATCCACAAAATCTGCGTCGCCGTCAGTACTGAAGCAAATCCAGTCATATATGAAAAGACCTCCGTCCGCACCGTACTTCTGAACGGCTGTGCGGTCATAAATTATAACCGAGTCGTTTTCTGCTTTTTCAGTTTTTCCGTCAATTTGAAAAACACCGCCGCTTTTCATGAAAATCAGCATATACTCGCCGTCAAACTCTTCACGCTCTACGCTGTAGCCGTTTCCGTGAACCGAATTCACTCCGACAGAGTTTATAATCATACCCTCACCTCACTTCGCAATAAACCGCCATTCTATATCCTTCCAGTACTCCCCTGCATAGTCAATCCCCACTCTCGGAGCAGTTTTTATTTCAGGGATATATCCGTCGTCCTCAATCCATACCTCTTCATTTCCGTAAACAGGCACACCATTGAAGCTTCCGTCAATCTGCAGATACTTCGTAAGCTTTGCGGGACCGTTATGAATCTCGCCTGCACGTATCAGCACACCCTGCGGCTGACCGTTTTCGCCTGTAATCACATTCATCAGCCAGTGCATACCGTAGCATAGGTACACGTATATCATACCGCTTTCGCCGTAAAGAAGCTCTGTTCTCGGGGTTCTCCCCTTCGAGGCATGGCAAGCCTTGTCCTCCTCACCTCTGTAGGCTTCTGTTTCGGCTATACGCTCACGAATTTCCGTGCCGTCGGGAAGCCTGTGCACAAGTATCTTCCCTACAAGGTCGGGAGCAACTTCAAGGCAGTCCCTGTCGAAAAAATCACGTTCAAGCCGTCTGTTCATATTACACCCTCAGCTTCTGTTCAAGCTCTGTATCGGGACGTACAAAGGCTGTGGAGTAGTTACTGAAAATAACCTTTCCCGGCTTTGCTCCCGACGGCTTGAACGTGATTTTTTCGA
>SVNJ01000041.1 GCA_015066955.1 Ruminococcus sp.
TGTTAAGCAGTGGGCTGTAAACGGCAGAAACAACCAGACGCGGGTTCTTGAAGCTGTTTCGGGATATACCGAGCCTGAGACAAAGCCTTCTGCTCAGCCAACAACTCAGCCTTCATACAGCACAGTAGCAGGTGACGTAAATAATGACGGAAAGGTTGATATTTCAGACGCTACAAAAATCATGGCTTACTGCACAAATCCTCAGAATAATCCTCTTACAGCGGCTGAGCTTGCAAATGCAGACGTTTATCAGAAGGGTGACGGCGTAGGCATCAATGATGCGGTATCAATTCAGAAATACCTCACCAAGCTTATTTCATCATTACCCGAATCATACATGTAATATAACAACAACAAAATGAGCAGTTGTATATCAGATACAGCTGCTCTTATTTTTTATTGCTCCACCAATTAACTCTTAAAGAATTTTGCTTTCCAAGCAATAGAAAAACTTCAAGAGTTGGTTGGGGGAGCAATACTATGAAACCTTTGCGTACCTCTCACTGTTAATTATACTCTCCATGATAATTTCAGGAGAAATCTCTCCGCCGATTACCATGTCAAACAGTGCAGGCGTAAATCCCGAAACAAGTGCCGCACCCGTTTCCGAACGCTGTACAGGCATATTGCTCTGACGGCTGCTGACATTCCAGAAGATTACCTCAGGAAGTCTGTAGCCAAAGCGTGCATATTTCCTTTTCATTGCCTCAAATATGGTGAAATTGTTTCCGCCCTCAACGCAGTAGTCAAATTCCATATCTGAAATTATATAAAGCCTTGCGGGAAGCTCATCTTCACTAACCTTATTTTTCACGGCAGTTCGGAGAACAAGGTCAAATACCGCTTCAAGGTCTGTATTTGCCACCTCATTGAAGGTATTGCAGAAGTTAACCTTTTCTACAATATCCCTTCCCTTGATTTCCACAAGTCGGGGCTTCTCGGAGAAAGTAATGAAGTGATTTGCAAATCTGCCCTTATTGTGCTCTGCAAAGTATATACCCAGAGAAAGTGCCGCATCAATGGGACGTACTCCAATTCCGCAGGTCATTGAACCTGAACCGTCAATCACGGCAATGGAATTTTCTGCACTGTTCCCATATTCAGGCAGACTTTTCCATGTAGTATCAAGGGAAAGTCTTTCCTCAGCGGAAAGCTTTCCGTCAAGACATCTGCGTACTATGTCATAAGGGTAAAGCACAGAAGCATTCAGCTTTGCCTCTCCCCTGTTCACAGCATTAAGATACTCGTTATAACGGATGCCGTCATTTCTTATGAAAGCCTTTCTGTACTTCATCATAGCACAGGAGGGCTGTTTTTCATAGTCAAAGGTGTAGTCGCACACTCTCAGACGATTTTCAATTATATCCGTGAATCTTCGAAGCTCTGAGAGCGTATGACGATATTCTCTTTCGCTCATACCCATAAGCTTTGCAATTTTTCTGCCTGACGCTCTTGTTTCAGCTGATGACGCATTCACTGAGGGAAGCCACTTTGCAAGCAGTGATACCTTTCCGCTGTTTTTGTAAGCTTCAATGTCCTCGCTCAGCTGTCTGCGTATTTCCTCAACTGCTGATTTTTCGCAAGGTGTACCGATAAGTGTGCAGAGGTCATCAAAACGTCCGTATTCAGCAATAAGGGGAATATTTCTGTTGACTGCACCGCTGTCAAGCTGTGCAAGCGTTCTTATTGCAGCTCTGAAAAAGCGTCTCTCACCCAGTCCGCCTCTTGCGTCCCTTGCAAAGAACACGATTTTCATAGTCTTTAAGGGATTTTCGGTATATGCACGAATTACTGCGTCTGCAATTTCTCTTTCGGAGACGTTACGCATTGCTCCTGCCCTGAAAAACAAGTCAAGGCAGAAGAACTGCGTTGTATTGTAGGTAAGTGCACCGTTTTCGGTATATGTAAGCTCGTTTTCTTTCTTCAGATAATTAAGCATATTAATCCTCCTGTTCGTTCAAGACAGCTGTATATGCAGGATTCGAACCTGCGTAAAACCAATTTGTCTGCTGTAGCTGTCTTTATTGTTTTTGATAATTTTACAAGGCACATCTTATCATTGACAGTGATATAATTATTGCTGTTAGTGCCTTTACACGGTTCATGGAATTTCTTCCTTTTGAATTCAAAAATATTGCTGTGTGAACCGTTCTTCACGGTGCTGTGGGAGTTGAACCCTACTTCAATAGTATGCCAAAAGCTGCTGTAAGCACCGTATATTGCTCCCCAAATTAAAACTTGCCAAAAGACGCAGGCGAAAAAGCAAAATATCAAGGCACAAATCGCAGGCATACTGCCGTATGTCAAGATTTATAACGCAGAGATTTTGATTTTTCGGCAAGTATTGATGGCAAGGTTTAGTTTGGGGAGCAATAATAATTAACCCTTTACAACACCAACCGTGAAAAGCTTTTTTACAGGCTCAACAAGGTCAGTCTGATTCGCCATTACATTCTCTATATCCTTGTAGGCAAAGCGTGACTCCTCCGCTACATCGGACTTATTATGCTTTGCAAGTACTACATTCTGCTCTTTAAGGTCACACATAACCTTATCAACAGGAAAAGTCGCAATCGCCGCAGTACGTGAGTACACTCTTCCTGCACCGTGAGAGGACGACATAAAGCTTTCAGGATTACCCTTGCCCTTCACGATATAGCTGAATGAGCCCATTGCACCGGGAATAATTGCAAGCTCACCCTCAGCCGCACGTATCGCACCCTTACGATGTACCCATACGTCCTTACCGAAATGATTTTCAAGTGCCGCATAGTTGTGGTGGCAGTTAATCTCATTTGAGAAGTGCGGCTCAATGCCTGTCTGCTTCATGATATGCTTTGTGAAGATTTCCTTCACCTTTGTAAGCATGATACTTCTGTTTTCGTAGGCAAAATCCATTGAAAGCTGCATCCAGCGAATATAACGTCTGCCCTCGTCCGTATCAACGGGGAGAAACGGAAGATTCCATGCAGCGTCTACCGAAGAATGCCACTTTGCATTAAGCTCTGCGGCAATCTTATTGAAGTACTGACCCACTACATTTCCGAAGTGACGGCTTCCCGAATGAAGCATTATACAGCACATTCCGTTTTCGTCCTCCTGAAGCTCAATGAAATGATTTCCTCCACCCAGTGTGCCTGCCTGAAAATAGCCCTCGTCTATCTGAGGAATCAGCTCGGTATCTGCCTCGTAAAGCTGTCCCTCTGCCTTAGCACGGTCAAGGACTGCCGATACCTGAGGCTTTTTGTAGTGATTGAAGCCTGTGGGAATGTTTCTCAGTATATCTCCACAGATTGTCTGGACAAGATTTCCGCTTCCCGTTACAGTCTCACGCAGAAGCGATACAGGAATATCTGTCTGCACAAATCCCATTCCGCAGCCGATGTCTACGCCTACCGCATTTGGTATAACAACGCCGTCACAGGCAATTACGCCGCCGATTGGCATACCCTTTCCTGCATGAGTATCGGGCATAAGAGCTATCCATTTATATGCAAAGGGAAGCTTTGAAAGATGCTGTGCCTGCTCTCTGCATTTTTCGTCAAGTGCCTCGTATGAGGACTGCCATATTTTGATTGGTACTGAATTTTCTGTTGTATGTACAAACATTTTCTTTGCCTCCTTAGCAAAAATTCTTTGATGCAGGAGGTTCATCATTCCTCCTGTCTATGTCTGAATTATACCATGCCTGAATGGAAAAATCATGTAAAAAAATCTGCGACCACTTCCTATCCTCTTGAAAGCACCGCAAATTTCTGTTATTATATAAATGTAAGGCAATACCTCACATAGCTTGTGCGAAAGATGCAAAGTCGGATTTTTCGTTAGATTGCATAAAAAACTTGCGGGCATACTGGCGTATGTCAAAAGTTTTTTGTGTAAGATAACGGAAAATACGCAAGCAGATTTCGTGCAAAGCCATCAGGCGGGCTTTGTGCGGTTTTGCCGTAAGAAGGGAGTGAATAATATGAGCGGATTTTCAGAGCTTATAAAGAATTTCGAGAAAACAAGAGACTATGTACGTGACTTTTTCATTTACGGCTTTAAGGTGCGTAACGATTTTGAACGTAAAAGCGCACGCACCTACGATGACGAAAAACGCAGAGTAGAAAGCTGGCTGGGCGATTATCTTCACTGCGACGATTCTGTAAGGGGCAGACAGATTTCCATAACCGTTGACAGCGGTCATGTTGCTGAAAATCCCCTGTATCAGGCTTATTACTCCAAAAGCTTCACGGATAACGATATAAAGCTTCACTTTCTTATTATCGACATTCTTTTCGACGGCGACTGGCTGACTCTTAAAGAGCTTGTGAGCCGTCTTGATGATGACTACGGCGAATTTTTCGATGAGCAGACCGTCCGCAACAAGCTTAAGGAATATGTAAAGGAAGGTATACTCCTTACAGAAAAACGTGGAAAAACTGCATATTTCAGCCTTTCCCCCGATACTGCCGACCACTTTATAAATGAGTACAAGGGATTTGATGATGCACTGAAATTCTTTTCGGAAAACGGCGAATTCGGAATTGTTGGAAACAGTATGCTCAAATCCGCACAACTAAAAAATGATCTGTTTTTCACAAAGCACAATTTTATCGTACATACCCTTGAAGATGTGATTCTTCCCGAAATTATAGACGCTATTGGGCAGAAAAGGTATCTTACCTTCCGCACCTTCTATGCAAAAAACAGGCTTAACAATGCAACTCTTGGCGAGGAAAATACTGTAATTCCCATGCAGATTCTTTGCTCCGTTCAGACAGGCAGACGCTATCTGGCGGCTTACATTCCCGAATACAGACGCTTCAACTCCTTCCGCCTTGACTTTATCCGCATGGTAAAGACAGGTACGTCTTGTGATGAGTACGATGAAATCCATGCTAAATACCAACGAAATACAGATAAATGCTTCGGTGTTTCCTTTGGTATGAGACGCGATGTGGGGGCGGTTGAACCAATAAAAATTTCTTTTACAATAGATGAAGAGACCGAAAAATTTGTAATAGACAGGCTGAAACGTGAGAAGCGAAACGGCATTCTTGAAAAAGTCGGTGAGAACCTTTTCACCCTGACTGTTGATTCGTTTGACCCCAGCGAGGTCATGCACTGGGCAAAAACCTTCATCGGCAGAATTGTCTCCGTTGAGGGCGGCAACAAAGCTGTCCGTGAGCTTTTTTATAAGGATATGGTCAGAATGAAGAAAATGTACGGAGGTGAGGAAAATGACGATATTCAGTGAGATTTACGGTGCTTACTTTCGTATTGCCGCAAAGCTTATGAAGTCCGCAAGCCTTACCGAAAATGACATAAATAACACAATTCAGACTGAAGGCTTCCGTGACTCTGTACTCTTTCTTCCGCAAAAGCTTATTCCTCAGAAGGACGCTTCCGACTGGAGACTTTTCCGCAGAAATTCTGACGGGACTATTACCCCTGTTACTAAGAAGCACCCCAAATCTGTTATCACGAATCTGCAGAGAATGTGGCTGAAATCAAAGCTTTCTGACCCGAAAATACGTCTTTTTCTTGACGATGAGATTATTTCGGCTCTTGAAGTCAGCCTAAAGGACGTGAAACCGCTGTATCTTCCCTCTTATTTCAGATATACCGACAGATTCAGTGACGGTGATGATTATAACAGTGAGATTTACCGTAATAATTTCAGAAAAGTTCTGAATGCGGTAAAGTCAGGCGAAATTCTTGAAATTGCCTTCACAAGCGGACATGGTCAAAGAATCCGCAGAAGATTTCTTCCGCTGAAAATCGAGTACTCCCCCAAAAATGATAAATTCCGTGTGTACTGTCAGCTGATAAAGTACGGTAAAATTTCCGACAGCGGTATTATCAATATCGGCAGAATAGAGGAAGTCAACGGTACCGGACACTTCTGCACTATCCCCGTAAATATGGATAAATATTTTGCCGAAAGAAAGTGTACTGAGCCTGTAATTGTTCGTGTGACAACTGAGAGAAATGCTGTTGAACGCTTTTTTATGGAGTTTGCACCCTACGAAAAGCAAAGTGAGCGTGACCTTGTTTCTGGGAATTGTACCGTTAAGCTCTGGTATGACAGACAGGACGAAACCGAGCTTCTGATAAGGCTTCTCAGCTTCGGTCCCGTTATTGAAATACTCGGCCCGCCTGATTTTCGTCAAAAAGTATCGGAAAGAGTTATGAAGCAAAATGAACTGCTTTTCAAGGAGTGAATATAATGAAAAGAATAGTTGCTGTATTTACCGCTTGCACGCTGTTAATGGCTGTACCCTGCAAGAACAAAGCGTCTGCCGTACACATATCATCCTCCCCATTCAAGGCTACATTTATACAAGGCTGGCTTTGCCGGGACTGGACTGCTGAGCGGTGGGAACAGGAATTTTCCGCAATGAAGGACGCTGGCTTTGAGTCGCTGATAGTACAGTCCGTATGCGATCTTACTCACGAACAGACTGATACCTCAAAATCAACACAGGACTTATCTTCATACAATCTCACCTCAGCCTACACAATGTACCCTTCATCACTTGACGTATTGTCAGGGGCTTACGTTTCCTCACAAAATGGCGGTGATGCACTTGAACTTGCATTTGAAGCGGCAAAATCTGAGGATATGCAAATTTACATAGGTCTTGCAAATGACAACCGCTGGTGGAATTATGGGTGGGGTAATCCTCAGACCGATTCTGAAGGAATCCCCTTTTTCAAAACATGGTGTGAGGAAAACGGTGAACTGAATGCTGATATAATAGCTGAAATTCATAATCGCTATGGAGAAACCTACACTCAACAGCTTGCAGGCTGGTATTACGTTAACGAAATATGGAATATTGACGTTGCCTGTGCTGGTACCGATAACGGCTATTATGCGGATACTATTGCTGAAAATATAAATTACAGTATAGAGGCTATCAATACACTCTGTCCAGAAAAGCCGCTGATGATTAGTCCTTTTTTCAACGATACATTGTCAACCGCTGAGCAGTACGGAGACTTCTGGAGCGATATTTTTACTGAGGCTGACTTCCGTAAAGATGATATTTTCGCTCATCAGGACGGAAGCGGCGGCGAACGTGAACCTGCTATAATACGTGAATGGGCACTTGCACTAAAATCTGCCGTTGATACTGAGAATGGGCTTCAATTCTGGATTAACAACGAAACCTTTCAGACTGATTACTCTTCAAAACCCATTTCGGAGCTTCGTGAACACGTTGATGTCACTTCCGATTTGGTGCAAAACCGCATTCTTTTCTCGTGGAATCACTACTACAACCCTTTGGTGAACTCCGATTTCCAACCACTTAACGAAGAATTCAAGGCATTGGTCAGCAAACTTACTGCATATAAAAAAGGGGATGTGAATATGGACGGATTAATTAATACCGCTGATTTAGTAGCACTTCATAAGCATCTTCTAAATGTAACCTCACTTACCCAAGAACAAGGCAAGCTTGCTGATGTTTGTGCTGATGGAGTTATTGACTGTTTCGACTCAGCTGTGTTAAGGAAAATGCTTATCCAATAATATCTCCATAGAAAAAGCGGAAATTCTAAACGAATTTCCGCTTTTTCTTATACAAGCTGTGCTCTGACACACACTCTGCTCTGTCCGCTTAATGTACAGGTGAAAAGAGTCAGACTCCATGCACCTTCCTCGTTGCTGACAAGCTTTTCAACTTCGGTTCCGCCGACGGTTTCGGTCTGAAGTGTTTCGTATCGGTACTCCGTACCGTCAGCAGCAATGAATAATATTTCATCACCACCCGAAAGTTCAGAAAGCTTACCGAAATGCGAACTGTAATTATGTGCCGCAATTATGAGATTTCCGTCGTACGCCGTACCTGAATATCTGCAGGGACTGATTTTAAGATTATCATAATTCCAATTGCTCATCACAGGCAGCTTGATTCCAAGCTTAGGTATACTGATTATACCCACATACATTTCGCCGTCAATTTCTGCAAAAGCTTCTTCTTTTGATTCTGTCGGCTCATACTTTGCAAAAAGATCATTTTCAAGTGTAGGCGTCTCTGTTTCTATTTCCGCCGCCTCAACTGAAATTTTTGCCTCAAGCTCTCCAAGAACCTTTTGAGCTCGTTCACCACTTTTTTTATCCTGTGTGATATTAAATATTATTAATATAACTGCCGCAGCAAACATCAGTGCTCCTGCAGCTATAAAGAATCTGCCTTTACTTTTTTTCATTGCTATTCTCTTATTTTTCCTCCGAACCGATTCTAAGTCCAACAGCCATAAGTACAATACCTAAAAATCCAAGTACCGGCACAGGCCACCATAACTGTCCTGTCTGAGGAAGCTTTTCCTGTTCAGACGTTGTTGTGGTTGATGGCGGTGGAGGTGCTTCTGTTGTAGGTGCATCTGTTGCCTCAGTAATTTCTTCAGTGGTTTCTTCCTGAGTTTCATTCTCAGTAGGTTCAGTTGCATCAGGTGTGACTGGTTCAGTAGGAACTTCTTCACTTGACTGAACAGTGTTAACAATTGCAAACTGAGTTTCATTTGAATCATACACTACTGTACAATTGTCAGGAATATCAATCTCCTTGACACGCCACTCAGACATGGTTTCACCATCCCATGAATAAGTCCAGTCATTTTCTTCATTGAGTGTAATTGTATCTGTTATCTCATTGTCACAGTATATTTCAACTGTTACTGATGGTGGATTTTCAAGCGGTTCACCGTTTTCGTCCTTCCAAATCTTCTTCACAGCATATCTGCTTATATCATTTGAGTCCGTACGGAAAATAATCTTCGGATATGCATCAAGGTCAACGGACTGACCTGAATTATCGATTTCGAGAAGAAGTGTCGACGGTATATACGTTGTATTATCAATTACAAGTGTACTTCCGAACAAAAGGTAGAGTCCGGGAGTAAGATTTCCAAAAGTGATCAGACCGTCATCACCAGTCTCACCAGTATGAAGAGGCATCAAGCCATCAAGCTTTGCAAAATTTTCAAGTGTTTTTGCAGCAGCCGTCATGCCTTCAACAGTAAAGTCAGTAAGGTCGACCTGATAATCCTTGAAGTCTCCGTCAAGTACAAAATCGGGACCGACTCTTGAACCTACTCGGTATAAGTCCCAGTGAAGTCCGCTGAGAATTACATCTTCGGTTTTACAGATAAGAGTAAGTGAAGCTTCGGAAGAATCTGCCGAAACTGTAAAAACAGTTCCGATAATCGTCCATATAACAGCTATTAATGTACACAATACTCTCATTATGCTTTTGCAGAATTTCTTACGCATTATCAGTCACCTTCCTTTCGGAGAATTTTACGAGTAAATCATATACCGCAAATTAGTCTGCGGTTTTTTCTTTTTACTTCCGAATACCCAATATACTACAAGAACAAGTACAAGCGGTGCAGCAATAAGCGGGACGACAAGCAACGGGTCTACCTTTGTTGCATCTGCTGTAACCTTTACATTTGATACGTACTCGGTTTCGATACGATGTGAACGAAGAAGAAGTCTGTGAGTATTTACGCCGTAGGGAGTACATGTCATAAGCGTTACATAGTCCGCACCGGGAACTATTGATAGCTTCTCCATTTCATGAGGAAGTACTATCAGTATCTCCTCTACTTCATATGTGTAAATGTTTCCCAGTACGTTGATGGTGAATACATCTCCCACAACAAGTCTGTCAAGATCTGTGAAAAGCTTTGCAGAAGGAAGTCCGCGATGTGCTGAAATTACACTGTGCGTGTTGATTCCGCCTACAGGAAACGTTGAACCCTGAAGATGACCTGCGGCAACGTTCAGTACTTCTTCGCTCGTGCCGTGATATATAGGTATCTCAATCTGTATTGAAGGTATCGATATATATCCTAAAATACCTGTTCCTGATACGTTGAGTATATCCTCGTACCCCTGAATCTGATCATAATCGGTGAATCTTGACGGAAGCACTGCAAGCTTTCTGTTGTACTCATACGCTTCTTCAAGCATTTGTTCACTTACACCGTCGTCAAGATTAGCGACTACTTCCTCATAGTTAGCTACGGCACGGCTCTGAACCTTTGAGTTCCACCAGTTGCTGATTGTGGGGTAAAGCATCACGGAGAGTCCCACAAGTAATACTATTGTAAAGAAAATTGTTGAAATTAAGCCGGATTTTTTTCTCATGGGATCCTCCCTAATGGCCGCCGCCGGCTCGCACCGACGGCGGCAGAATTAGGTTAATTATTTACTGTGTTTATAATTGTTTTTTGTCTGAATTATTCCTCGTTCTTCATTCTCTTCTTGGAAATGAGGTAAATGCCAGCTACTGCTACCATTGCGCCACCGCCGAGATAGAATAATGTTGTACCGATACCACCGGTTCCGGGGAGAGATGTACCCTTACTGTTTTCAACCTTTGTATAAACAGCACCATTAGCTACTTCACCTTCTGCAGCTGCTGTTTTTTCACCAACTGTTTCTAAAACAAATGCATTCTTCACTGCAAAGTCTGCTGTCTGTGCTGAATCATTTGTAACTTCTGCACCAAGAGATGTAAGAGCTTCTGCTCCATCATCCTGTGTTTCACTTGCTGTAATTTTAAATGTAATAGGGTTAATCTTGTTATATGAATCTGAAGGTGCACTCACCTCAGTAAGGATATATGTACCATCATCAAGACCTGTGAATACAAATGTAGCATCCTCATTAGCCTTTACTACATCAATTTCCTTCGTAGTTCCATCCTTAAGAACCTTTTCAAGTTTAAATGTTGCACCAGGAAGAGCTTCCTTTGTGATAGCATCAATCTTATCTACTACTGTCTGATATGTAAATGCTACTACTGAATCTTCAGGGCTGTTTGCAGTTGAGTCGCTCTGTGTACGATCAGCTGTGTAGTTAGGATTATTGGAATACTCAAGATAAGCAGAGTTCCAGTTGCCAGTTGCACCAAGCTTTGCAGATGTTGTAAGTTCTGCTGTATAATCAACCACAAAATATCCACCATCATCAAGAGTAATACCAGCGATTGCTGTAATATCAGCACATGAAACAGTGAGATTTTCTGTCTTATCACCTTCATGTGTTCCACTAAACGCTTCATTCGCTGCGTTAGTTGTAGTTGTACTGAATGAAGATGTAACATCAACACCTTCTGCTGAAGAAGAAGCATAGTATGTAACCTTAACAGAATCTGCTTTAAGTGTAAATACTGTATCCTGAAGATTATCATGGAATGTCATATTGTATTCATCGTACTTATCAATATTTGAAGGAATTGTACCAATAAGTCTAAACGGAACCTGATCGCCCATATCATGGTCAGCAGCCTCATCATACGAATATGTTCCAGCAGCTGTATCCGTGTCATTAATATCACCAATTTGCTTGTCAAACTTTGGAAATTCAACCTTTGTGTTGCCTGTTATTGCTGTTGTCTCATTATCAACTACCTTAAGAATACCAAGAGTATATGCTGAATAATCGCCATTTGATGCTGCTTCAGCGTCAACTACAATATAGTAACCTGTAGGGAGTCCGGAAACTGTTGCAGTAGTTCCGCTTACTGATGCTACAGTACCAGTTCCGGTAATATTTGCAGCAACGATCTTAGCAAAGATTTCTGCATTACCAGCATCTAAATTAGATATAACATCTGAAGCTGCCTGTGCACTTGCTGCCTCATCATCACCCGAACCTGCAAAATTCACATCTTCGAATAATGAACCTATAGTTGCATTAGCCTTAAGGTCTACACCAAGAGCAGCTACATCTACTCCATCGCCCCATCCTGTGATAACAACACCTGCAGCTGAAGCATTAGCTGTAAAAATCTGATAAGCTGTTAACTTAGAATGTGTAACATCTGTGTCTGTTGTAATTGCGATTGAACCTGTGCCTGTTCCCTCTAACGCTGAAGCGTTCATAGCCATAGGAACTGAAAGAGTTGCCGCCATCAATGTTGCTGCTATAGCAGCTGAAAATCTTTTAAAGTTTGTCATAATAATTCTCCTTTATAATAAATTTTGGGTGGTGCTGTCCGCCTGATTTCGGGTCACAACGGACAGCTTTTGGTTTCCTTTTATTTTAGCTGCGTCTGCCTCTGCGCAGCTGAATAACTACATAACCTGCTAAACTACAAAGCATTAAGATTATGCCGTAGATATAGTAGGGTTCGGTGCCTTCACCACCTGTTGATGGCATCTGGCCCTGGATTTCTTGTGTGAGCTTGTTTGAAACGCTGAGTTCAGTGTTATCGCCCAGTGCAGAACCATTTCCTTCGTATAACATAGGTATGTAAATTGCACCTGTACCTGTTATACTCTCTGCAATTTGTCCGCTGCTGTCAAGCTCTGCGATGTAGTAGTAATACTTATTGCCGTTTCCGTCAGTCTTGGGAAGGTTTTCAAGTATTTTTGACCATGTTCCTTCTCCCTTTAAGTCTGCATCAGTCAGTGTTATCGACATGAATGATACAAGTCCTTCAGGAATTTCAGGATCATCAGCTATCAGTGTAACTGTAATTTCATACTCTGCAAATGCATTATCCTTTGAATCTGTTACTCTGATTTTAGCTGTACCGTTTGAAACTGCCGTAACGAGTCCTGTTGCAGGATCAACTGTAAGCACATCAGTATTGAGTGATGTCCAGTTCGCTGTACCGATTATATTCGATGCAGTAAGCTGGAGCTTGTCTCCTGTACCCATCAGATTCTGATTTTCAGGAGCTGTGATTGTGGGAGCTGCAAGAATTTCAAGAGTACATGTCGGATTTTCGTTGCCGAGTGTTCCTGTAATCGTTACTGTTCCCGCACCAACTGCCGTTATTGTGTTACCGCTGATTGTTGCAATGTTATCGTCAGACGAGCTGTAGTTTACGGTCTGTCCTTCATTGTTTACTGCACTGAGTGTTGCTGTGTCGCCTACACGTATCTGTGTCGGATCTACTGATATACTCAATGCACCCTTCTGAACGGTTACACTGAATTCATCAGACGTATATTTTCCGTCCTTTGTTACAGTAAGCTTTACCGTTCCTGACTTATGTGCCTGTGCTTTACCGCTGTTGTCGATTGAAAGTACTGTCGGGTCACTTGAAGTCCATACAAATGTATGTCCGTCTGTCTGACCGTTTACTCCGAAGGTTGGCTTTGCACCTGAATCAACTGTGGATGAACCCGTTATTGCAAGCTTGGAAACGTTAATCGTTGCTGTTGCTGTTGCGTTTCCTGCCTTTGCTGTAACAGTGTGATTTCCTTCAGATTCTGCGGTAATTGTATTTCCGCTTACGCTATAACCTGTTCCGCTTTGAATCACTGCGTTGCTGTAGTTGGAGCTGTAATTTACTTTGTCTCCGACTACAATTGAAGATGAATTCGGACTTAAGGTCATTGCTTCGATTGTTACATCGATGTAAGCTGTTGCTGAACTATCGACACTGTCTGTTGCTGTGATTCTTACGGTATTTCCGTTTTTAGGCATTGCCTTAATTGTTACATTACCGTTATCATCAACTTCTGCTACATCAGTATCTGATGAAGTCCAGTTAATTGTGTTTGTTGTGCCTGTTGCTGTAATCTGGAATGTATCACCGATTTTTGCGGTTTTGGAAGTTGGATTGAGAGTGATTGTAGCTCCTTCTGTTTCAGTGTAAAGTCTAATTTCGTGTACAGTTACTGATTCGTAATTCCACATATTAATTGAGAACTTTGTAACAGAACCATTAGCCCAATCTGGTACAATAAACTCAATAGTATTTTCATCTATATTATTCATTGTAAAACCGCCGTCATTGACCGTCATATTAAATCCACCGCTACCTACTGTGGTATAGTCAACTTCAAGTCTTGTAATATTACTATAAGATAATGTAATCGATTTACTTCCAGTTACTGTTCCAAAATCAGTTATACTATCATAAAGCACTTCCTTAGCTCTAACACTAACCTTATCGAAGCTAAAATCCATATCAGAAAGGTCAAGTGCCGCCGGTTGTTCGGAGTATTCGTAGATGTGCATTCCGTCTCTGAGTTCAAGACCGTCAGCTACCATAACATCTTCTGTTACGGTGTGGCCTGAAGGACTTAAGTAATACAATCCTGCAGCCGCTCCCACAAGACCAACATTGTAATCAAGTGCTACCTCGTTACAGTTGTAATCCTGTACACTATCCGTATAAGAGCCACCAGCACTTGAAGGACCACCTACCAAAGCACCTACAAGTATATGACCGTCTGAAGCATAACCAACATTACTACCCTTCTCAGAAGAAGTGTCATAACCTGATGCTGAACGATGGTGCGGATACTTTGCAGAGTTGCTTGTAAATCCAGTAACGTAACAAGTATTTGCGGGATTGTTACCTAAGAGATATGCCATCTGATATTTACTCCAGTCTAAGTAGCTGGAATCAGAATTCTTTGTTGCAACAAGAGCAATCATCTGCATAGCAGCATTATATCTTGCACTGCCCCAATCAGTAACAAAGTAGTAAGAATTTGCATCTGTACACTTGTATCTTGAATTATTTGTGAGATAATCGTTAACTTCACTCCAGTTATTGGTCAGATGTGCTTTCATACAAGCAGCACCGAGATAAACTTCATCCCATGAATAAACCCAATATTCATTAATTGTTGCATTATTTACACAGAATGTTTTGTAATCTTCAATGCCTGTTGCAAGATAAAGCCATCCAGCCGCCCATGCCTGATCATCTATAAAGCTCTTGCTGTTATATTCACCGCAAGAATAAACAGAATTCTTTAAAATAGAGTACGAATATAACGCCTTAGCTGTATCAAGATAATTTCCGGGATCACCAAAGTTGATGACATACTGTGCAAGAGCTGCTGCATACTGTGCTGCAATCTCGCTTCCGCTGTTGTTAACCCATGTTTCTCCTGATGTATGGTTTACTGCTACTTCGGGAGGACCCCATGTATTATGCTCTGAACCATCACCTTTCTGAACGAGAAGACTATTTACAGAACCATCAGAATTAAGCTTTACCGAATCAACAAAGAATTCGCAGAACTCATCCATGATATGTTTGTAATGTGTAGTTAATCCAAGTTTATCATACGCATCTCCAAACTCATAATAGCTCCATCCGAGAGTTGAAGCTGTGAATCCCTGCGGCAGACCAAACATTATATGGTCACCTGCATCGTGGAATCCGCCTGATACCTTACCTGAACTGTAATCAACCGCACAATCATCTCTCCATTCAATAACGCTATCCTCTGTTACCTCATCACCGCACATCTGTGCATCATAGAAGTAAAGTGAATACTGGAGAAGTCTTGCGTAGTCCTCAGTGACTGTAGCATACTTTGTATTTTCGGGTTCTTCAACCTCGACATCACTGCCTCCGCCTGTAGAACCTCCTCCTGATGTGCCGCCGCCTGTAGAGCCGCTGCCCGGTCGTTTAGTTGTACGATAAATATTAAGCTTTATCGAACCCGGACGATTACTTGCTGCATCATTTAACCAGATTTTACTGATTGTCAATCTGCCAACATCAAGATTATTTGTAACTGTAAGGGTTGTTCCATCAACTGAAGTACCAACCTCATCAGGTGAATACAGCCATCCATTCGGGACATTCTCCTCAAATGCTCTGTATGTTACGCCTGTTGGAAGGTTTTCAAATGTACCCTTCCAGTTATTATCCTTATTGAGAATAATTGGTTCTACATCAACATCTATCCAGTTATCACCACTCTTCTTCTGAAGCTTGATTGTAACTGAGTCGGGAATTGTTATTCCTGTATTGTTCTTTGTATCCCATATCTTCTCAACAGGAAGATTTATTGTGTTAAGTGTGTTTG
>SVNJ01000042.1 GCA_015066955.1 Ruminococcus sp.
GGCTACACGGAAATAGCCGTTATACTCGCTTACTGAGAACTGGTCCTTGATATAACCCTTGACCTCACCCTCTGCAGCGGGAGTTATTGTGCCTTCATCAAGAGAAAAACGTGTAATAGCCGTTGTATCCCAGCCCGTAAGAGTGTAGAGGTTTTCTCCCGAGCAGTATATATTCCCTGCAAAGCCTGCAATAGCCTTTATGTCCTTCTGTACAGGTTCTCCTGACTTATTCAGGTCGATACTGTTTATAACGGTATAATCTATGTTTGCTCTCTCACCAAAGCCTTCCTCAGGAAGGAGTATGCACGATGCATCAACAAGATTATACTCGCCTCCGCAGGAATATGACGGAATATACTTATCATATTCCTCCTCGTCTTCGATTTCTCCGATATAAGCAGATGAACTGTTTCCGATAATATAAAGATAGCCGTCCTCAGTTATACGTGCGTCCTTGTAATTACCCTCTCTTACAAATGAATCGATAAGCTTGGGCTTTTCGCCTGTTGTATACACATTCACGAAGGTGTTGCTGGTATGGTCGAAGCTTTTTATTGCATCGTCTCCAGCGAATACAATATCTGTATAGCTTGTTCCTGCCGTTCCTATTACTATCAGCATATCATTATAAAGATACATATCCTGCAGACTTACAGTTGTGAAGTCCTCCTCAAGTCCCTCCGCAAGAATAATCTCGGGATCTACTTCAATTGTAGTATGTGAGGTGAACTTTCCGTCCTCTGCCCTTGCAATATTAATCACAGGGTCGCCGTTATAGTCATTGAGGTTATAGCGTGTACCCACATAGTAGATATACTCGCCGTCTGTCTTGACAATATCGGGTTCAAGGACATTCTCTTCCTGATTGTAGGTCTGCGAAAAATCTTCGGATTCGCCCTTGTCTGTAGTTTCTGTAGAAGGAGTATTCGTGGAATTGAATGCATCCTCATTTTCCATTGCACCCTCTTCTGCGTCCTCCATTATGACGCCCCCTGCAATATCATCGCCGTACGTAAAGTAAATGTCACGGTAATTCTCTGCTGCCTTTTCAAGAAGGAAATAAATCTCACCGTAGTCCTCAGCAGAATTCATGAAGCTGCTCTGAGGTGTGATATTATTGTCAGGATTCGGAGCTAAAGCAATTGAGGAGCTTTCGTCTATTTTCGAGCTGCTGCTCTCAATGTCCGCATAGTTATGATTACGGTTAAAGTCACCGTAACGCTCCGCAAGCTGTACACCTGTAACGCTCAATACTGCACAAGCCGCTGCACCTGCTGTAATTTTCGACGCCGTTTTCACTATACTCCTTCTCTTTTTTGCGGGAGCCTTTTCGTCCAGCATTTTCTTTATATTTTCGGGAGAAAGCTCCTGCGGTACTTCTGACGATTCAAGCATTTCCCTTATCATCTTATCGTTGTTTTCTTTCATGATATTACTCCTTTCGTGGTTGTCATTCAATCCAGTCCATTTCACGAAGCTGTAATATATGCTCGTCAGGCAAATCCGAAAGCTCACCTTTTTCGGTGCGGATGCAGAAATATACTCCTGTCTGTCCGGGATAGGTAGTCAGAGTATATGTGCACTGTGCTGTAATTTTATCACCATCACTGTACTTATCAAACATATCCTCGTTGCCGTATACAGAGCTTATAACCGTAGGACCGCCCTCGCTTATCAGTATTGGTGTACCATCTGACGCACGGAGAAATCTGCCCGTCATAATCTGACGGTCCTCCCAAGGACGAAAAATGAAAAGTCCCAGACATACAAGAACAACTGTCACCGCTGAAACTGCCGTAATTATCTTAGCTTTCTTTTTCATTCCATCATCACCTTCATTTATCCTCAAGCTTCATTCTCAGCTTCTGCCGTATACGTGAAAGACGTGAGCGGACAGAGCCTTCCTTGATATTGCATATACGTGCAATTTCCTGACTTGTATAGCCTCCCAGCACCGACATTGACAGAATCAGCCTTGACTCGCTGTCAAGATTTTCAAGTGCTTCCTTCAGCTCAAAGGAATCATAGTCGAATTCCCCTGTAATATTTTCGTCAAGCTCCTGTGAGCCTGTGAGGTATTCCTTTTGTCTGCGTTTGATTTTCGCTGAAAGAATCCGCATTATCCAGCTTCTGAAAGCCTTTTCGTCCTTGAGCTTTTTTATGGAGCAGAAAGCGTCCATGACAGTATCGCTTACCGCATCGCTTGCATCGTGGACATTTTTGAGACTGTACAGAGCAATATGGTACAAGTCTTTATATACAAGGGCATACAGCCTCGAAAAAGCTTCGGTATCGCCTTTTCTTGCAAGAGCTGCGTCCTGTGCGAAGTCGGTCATTTGAATCCCCTCCTTTTGAAACGTTTCATGAATAAGTGTCGAAAAAAGACTGGATTGTTGCAGTGAAAGAGTAATTTTGGATATATGTACAAAAGAGTACAGTATAATTTATGCAAAAAAGACAAAAGTAGGGGCGACCCTTGCGGTCGCCCTCACTGTTAACTAAAATAGTCGATTCGGATATTCCGTTCAGCAACCCCGCTTATGCGTTAGCTCTTCCTAAGAATGCCGCACCGATAATACCTGCGTCGTTGCCAAGCTTAGCAATAACAATTTCAGTATTCTTCTCGGAATTTCTTGTATAAACCTCTTCCTTTACAAGTGCCTTTACAGGGAGAAGAAGTGTATCGCCCTCATTGCAAACACCGCCGCCGATGCAGAGTACATCAGGCTGGAAGATATTGATTGTATTTGTGATACCTGCCGCAAGATACTTGATATAATCGTCAACAACAGCCTTAGCAACAGCGTCACCTGCACGCATTGCGTCAAATGATGTACGTGCGGTAACCTTGCCCTTTTCCTCTGCAAGCTTGTTCATAACGCTCTCAGGGTGCTCAGCCATTGCTTCCTTAGACATTCTGATAAGTCCTGTAGCTGATGAGAATACTTCAAAGCAACCCTTTCTTCCGCATGAGCACTGAGGACCGTCAACGGAGATTACAGAGTGACCGATTTCAGCACCTGCAAAGTTTGAGCCTGAATAAATCTTGCCGTCAATGATAATTCCGCCGCCTACGCCTGTGCCGAGTGTAATACATACAGCATTCTTTGCACCCTTTGCGGCACCTGCAACGTACTCACCGTATGCAGCAGCATTTGCATCATTTTCAATGAATACAGGCTTGTCAATCTTCTCCTGGATATACTTCACAAGTGGAGTATTCTTGAAGCCGAGATTGTTTGAATATTCAAGAATTCCTGTTTCGCTGTTTGCGATTCCGGGAGAACCTACACCAATCCACTCAATCTGGTCGATTGTAAGGTTTGCATTCTTTACAGCCTGAAGTGCCATTCTTGCCATATCATCAGCAATTTCCTTTTCGGGACGGGGACAATTTGTCTTTGTGCTTGCCTTTGCAACGATATTGTAATTCTCGTCAACAACGCCTGCAACGATATTTGTTCCGCCCAAGTCAATTCCTACATAGTATTTCATAATAGTTTCCTCCATTTAAATATTATTTATTTCAGTAATTATTATACTACAATTTCCGCTGATTGTAAATACCCCTGAGCCTGCGGGAATAAATATACCCTCACCCTTATTAAAGGGCATCTCCTCACTGCCGTCTGAAAAAGTACCGCTGCCCTCTATTGCAAGGATATGCATAAATGAGCGTTCATCAACATCAGCAATGTACACCGTACCGTCAAGCTCTGCCTTTGAAACGGTAAAGTAGTCACAGTCCGCAAGAATCTGCATTACCGTACCCTCACATTTTCCCTCAAGCTTCAGCGGTGCAAAGCTTCTCTGCTCAGATGCGGGCTTAAGACTTGTAACATCAAGTGCCTTTTCAATGTGAAGCTCTCTCGGCTTGCCGTCTGCCCCTACTCTGCCGTAGTCATAGACACGGTAGGTTGTATTGGAATTCTGCTGAATCTCAGCAATGAGTATACCCTTGCCGATTGCATGAAGTGTGCCTGCTTCAATGAAGAAAACATCGCCCTTCTTTACGGGTACGGTATTCACCTTGTCAAGAAGCGTGTTTTCCTCAATAGCTTTGCGGAAGTCCTCCTTTGAGATTTCCTCCTTAAAGCCGTAAATAAGGGACGCTCCCTCCTCGCAGTCAACGATATACCACATTTCGGTCTTGCCGTATTCACCCTCGACACGCTGAGCGTACTCATTATCGGGGTGAACCTGCACCGAAAGATTATCCCTTGCGTCGATAAGCTTTATAAGCACGGGAAAATACTCAAATCTGCCGCAGTTGCTTCCCTTAGCCTGCGGATTTTCCGCAAGATACTCGGAAAGAGTGCGTCCCTTGTACTCACCGTCTGCTATGATGCTCTCGCCGTCCTTATGACACGAAAGCTCCCAGCTTTCCGCAAGTCGGTCAAGGTCACTTTCCTTGCCGAACTCTTCTCTGAGCTTTGTTCCTCCCCAAATATAATCCTTTACAGGTGCAATAAGTCTGAATGGCTTCATTGCTCTGTACCTCCGTTTCTGTATTCTCCGAAAAATTCTTCTTCACTGCCCTTATAGACATTAAGGTCAATGTACTTCTCATCACCGCTGAAGCCGTAAAGCTCGCCCTTATCACTGTACTGCCAGAACTGCCAGTCAACAAACTCGGGTTCAAAATTCACGCTGCGTATCCACAGCGGATAATCCGAAAATCCGTCCCTTATATATCTGTAATACACGGGAAGCGTTGTATAGATTATCGGCTTTTCACCGTAATGCTCCTCCATTGCCTCCAGAAGCGGACGTAGTATTTCTGCCGTTTCCTCCTTCGCCGGCTTGTCTTTACGCTTATCGGCATAGTACTCAATATCCACAACAGGCGGCATATCTATAGCCTCGCTGTCAACGACGGAGATAAAATTCTCCGCCTGCGTTTCACCTGCACTGTCAAAGCTGAAAAAATGGTAAGCCGAAAGAAGAATATCGGTTTCAGAAGCATTTTTCAGATTTTTCTCAGCATACTCATCAACGTGTCCGCTGCCTTCTGTTGCCTTGATAAAGGCAAATTTTACGTTCTGCTGTGCAAGACTGCTCCAGTCGATTTCTCCCTGATAGTGTGAAACGTCAACGCCCATAACAGGGAAACGCTCACAATCCACCTCTGCCGTAGAGAACATCGCCGAAGCCGCCTGTGCCGCTCCAATCATTACCGCACCTGCGGCTGTTACTAATATTTTCTTTATATCAGGCATTTATTCTGCTATATCTCCCATAACTATTCCTCTGCCGTTTGTGGCAAAGTATACTCTTCCGAAAATCTCGCTGTCACCTGTTATCGAAGGTGTGAGATTTCCGAAAAGATGTTCATCATCATTTATTTTCTGCCATGTCTTTCCCTTGTCGGTTGAACGGAAAATACCGTCGCCCTGAGGATTCTTGTTACCATCTACGTTATCATCTCCCATGACGTAAATCGTCATGTAGTCCCCTTCCTTTTCGGGTGCACCGAAGCCGAGTGCTCTTGCGTTGATATTTTTCAGCACGGTAAAGGTCTTTCCCTCATCCTCACTGTACATTACAAGCGAGCCGCCTGTTGCCCAGATGTGTCCCTCCTTGTCGCCTACGCAGGTAAGCTGACAGTCGTCCGTCATAAGAGCACCTGTAGTCTTAAAGGTATAACCTCCGTCCGTTGACACATAGAAAAGTCCGTCATAAACCGCATAGAATTTCTTAGGGTTAACTCTGTCCGAAACTATAACCGAACCATAGCCAAGACCGTCGCAGTAATACCAGGTCTGACCGAAATCAGGGGTAATGTACGGTTTTCCGCTGAGCGTATTCGGTCTCCATATAATTGCACTTCCGTCAGCCGCAACAGCTACCTTTCCTGCATTTGCCCTTTCGGGGAGCGTCTTTATAACGTTCCATGTTTCACCGCCGTCGGTAGTGTAATTAAGGCTGAGGTTTGATTCACTTGTGTATACCGCAATGTTACCGTTCTGCCATGCCACATCGAGAGAATCGGGATTGCCGTTCTTCATGAAGTGGTTATCGTCGGGCGGTATCTCTACATCAAGATGCGAGAAGCCTGTAAGGTCGCCCATAATCGAATAAAGCTGGGGTGTTGTGCCGTCTGTTGGCGGAGAAACCATATCGTATACCGCAGTTTCCTCAACACCCTTTACATCGGGGGCAATTGTTACGGGAGTGCCGCTTCCGAGCTGAGTCATATTCTGCGTTGAATATACCGTAGCGCCCGTGCCGTAGGTTACTTCGTCGGAGTTGAAGGGATTAACCGCAACAGCCGCTGTCCACCAGCCTGTTTTTGCCTCATCCCTGCCCCAGTCAAGCCACTGTGCATAGGAGGTATCCATAACGAAATTCTTTTCTTCCTTCGTATAAAGGGCGTTCCATGTCTTTCCGCCGTCTATTGTACGGTAGATGTTGTCGCCGTTATCGTGCCAGAATGCAAGAGACGTTACCACAAAGGTGTCCTCATCTGCCGCATCAAGGGAAATACCGCCGTAGCCGCCGTAGTGACCGTCGCCCACATCGGGAGTAATGTCGGTATACTCCTGTGTTTTCAGATCAAGTGCCGCAACCGCACCGTTTTTCGGGTCAACATTAGGACCTGCTGTGTCGGAATATACAATGTACATCATTCCGTTTGAGGATATTTCAGCCTGCAATGGGTACATTCCTGCATTGTATACGGGAAGTGCCTCCCACGTTGCACCCTCATCTGTGGATTTGTAAATACACTGACCGTCAGTCATTGCCACGCCTGCATATACATCATTTGTGGACGGGTCAAACTCAACCCACATAATACCGATATTATTGCTTTCCTGACTGTAATTGCCCTTTACAGGGAAGGATGTGACCTCATTCCAGCTTTTACCGTAGTCCTCCGACTTCCATAGTCCTGCATTTCGTGTACCCATGTAGATGTTCTTATTGTTTACGGGGTCAACCTTCAGACGCTCACCTGTACCTCGTCCCGACTGGTTTCCGCCGCAGCTGAAGGGTACATCGCACTGATGCCACGTTTCACCATAGTCCTCAGAAGCAAGAATAGCTCCCGGATCTGACATGTAGGTGCCGCCTGCAGCGTAAACTCTGTTAGGCTCAACAGGGTCGGTTGCGATACTTTCAATGCCGATAAGATTCCACTTGTCCGAACCGAGATGGTCGGTAATAGGCACCCACTTATCCTGTACCTTGTCAAATCTGTAAGCACCGCCTATATCCGTCCTCAGATAGGCAAGTCCTTCCTCCTTCGGATTATAGACAATTCCCGTGATGTAACCGCCGCCGCCTATTGCAACATTGCTCCATTCGTATCTCACCGTCTCACTGCTTTCATTCTTTTTTTCACAGCCCGAAGCCGAAAAGACCATTCCCAAAGCAATCAGGACTGAGAGGGTTTTCCTGAATTTCATAGCTTTCTCCTTAATTTCCCGACCGCATTCACCGCACGGTCTGATATATATTCTCCGCACACTGCCTCCTGTGCGGTTATCCACTTGTATTCTGTAGTTTCGCCCTCCTGAAGCACTACAGCATCCTTAGCTGTATCTGTTTCACAGAGATAGCCGAAATAATGTGCACCGAAGCCGTTTTCGTGCATCTTTGAGATCTCATAAAGCGGTACAAGCTTCTGTGCCTGTATGCCCGTTTCCTCAAAAAGCTCACGAATCGCACCTTCTTCAAGGCTTTCGCCCCGCAGTACCGAGCCGCCTGCACCGATTTCCCATTTACCCGGTGAAGTTTCCTTATTCTGGTCACGCTTTGTTACAAGATAAGTTCCGTCAATGTGACGCACTATAACCTCCGCAACCGCATGATACACACCTTCGGGAAAAGGCTCTCTTCTTATGATAACTCCGTCTGCCTTTGTTTTGTCCTCGTTGTAGGCGTCCCACACTTCGGGATAAACCTGTTCAATATAAATAAGGTCACTCTGAAAATCTCCCCACAGTCTCTTCATAGGAATACCTGCGTTCATGAGAGTTTTTCCGCTTAGCTCCATACCGTTTACAGAGTACACAGCATCGGGATCAAGTCCCCTGAGCTTAATAAAGGGCATCGGATAATTCACTCTTGCAAGAGTTGTCACAAAGGTAACTATTGCTTCTGTCCTGTCCTTTGAAACAAATGACCACGCTGTATATCCACTGTCCGAAAATACATCTCCAAGCCTGTAATAGTCTCCACGCAGAACAAGGTGCGAGTATTTTTTATACAGCTCAATCTGCTTCGGTATTTCGCCCTTTTCCTCATCGGAAAGCCTTGTAACGTCAAGCTCATAGCCGAAAGTTCCTGCAAGAGCAGTATTCGCCCTTGTGTTCATCGGCACGCTTCTTCCCGTTATGTGATTCGGACATACCGAAATATGTGCACCCATAGCAGAGGGAGGATAAACAAGGGATGTTCCCTGCTGGATTTTAAGTCTTTCGTAAGCGTCCGTATCGTCAGAGGTCCATATCTGCGGACTGTAGTAAAGCATACCGCCGTCAAAGCGTCCGCCTCCGCCCGAACAGTTTTCAAGGAGAAGCTTCGGAAAATCGGTAACAAGACGCTCCATAAGCTCATAAACTCCGAGAACGTATCTGTGATACACCTCGCCCTGACAGTCTGCGTAAAGCTCAGCCGACCATACTTCAGTAAGCGGACGATTCATGTCCCACTTCACATACTCAATATTAGCCTGCGAGAGTATTTTATGCAGACATGAGTAAATATAATCTCTCACATCACTGCGTGAAAAATCAAGGACGTACTGTTCCCTTGCCATTGTCATTTCACGTCCGGGAATTCTCAGTGCCCAGTCGGGGTGACTGCGGAAAAGGTCGCTGTCGGGGGAAATCATCTCAGGCTCAAACCATAAGCCGAATTTCATTCCGAGAGCATTCACTCTTTCAACAAGCTCAGTCAAGGTGCATCCAAGCTTCTTTTCGTACACATACCAGTCGCCGAGACTTGAATTATCACTGTCACGGTGCCCGAACCAGCCGTCGTCCATGACAAGCATTTCTATGCCAAGCTTTGAAACCTCCTGTGCAAGTCCGAGAAGCCTGTTTGCGTCAAAATCAAAGTAAGCCGCCTCCCAGCTGTTGATAAGCACGGGACACTGCATGAATTTATATTTGCTTCTTATAACATGATTTCTGAAAAAATCGTGGAATTTACGTGACATGCCGCCAAGTCCGCTGTCGGAATATACCATTACAGCCTCAGGCACGCTGAAGCTCTCCCCTGATGATAACTTCCAGCTGAACATAAGCGGATTTATACCGATTGACGCTCTGACCGTGCCGAACTGATTCATCTCCGCCTGTGCGGTAAAATTACCCGAATACATCAGCGTGAAACCGTAAGCCTCACCCTTTTCCTCGTCGGCATTGCTGTCGCACAGTGCAAAAAACGGATTGTGCTGATGTGAGCTTTCACCCTTTATACTGTCAACGGACTGTTTTCCGATATGAAGTCTGTGGCGGGAGATATGACACTCCCTCGCCCATGAACCGTTAAGGGTCAGCATATCAAAATCACTGCGGTTAATGTCAACACTTGCGGAAAATGCCCTTTCAAGCTTTATATCAGCATCGGAAGTATTCGTAAACACCGCACTTCGTGTAATCACACCGCTTTCCTCGAAAACAGTGTACAGAAGTCTTGCTTCAAGTCCGCTTACAGAGTCGCCGCAGATTATTTCAAGAGTTTCAGCCTCGCTTTCATCTGCAAAGGAAGCAGGAAGTCCTTCAAGCTTCGGTTTTCCGCCGTAAATTCTATGTGAAATGTATTTCAGCTCACAAGCGTGAGCACCGTTTTTATCGGTAATTTCAAGTGCATGCTCACGGTAATCGCCTGTATTGAAGCACGGGTACTCAAAGAATGCCTTGTCCATGACAACAGCCTTGTCCCTGAGGTTTCCCTCCGCACCGAGAGTACCGTTTTCGCCTATAAGGTACGATATATCATCGTTGTCGCCGATACGTGCACCGAAATAAAGGTGACAGAGGCACCCCTCCGATACGGCAAGAACATAAACCGTATCAGCCGCCGCAAGTCTGAATATCATTTTATTCTCGTCAAATATTACAGGCATAATGTCACCTCCGTAAAATATTGCATACACTTATAATAATAAACTATTATAGGAAATTAGTCAACCATTTTGAGTAAAGTGGTGGTCAAAAACATTTATTTATTGGTTATATATACCCCAGAGTCCTCAACACAAACAGCCATGCTGTAAGCGTAAATGCACTCAGTAAAGTCGTCAGCATTACCGTGCAGGCAGTAAGCGTACCCCTGTGCCCGAGATTGCGGCACATTACAAAACAGCTTCCCGTTGTTGCACTGCCAAGCATTACAAGTATCGCAATAAGCTTTTCATCACAGAAACCAAGCATTACCGCAAAAGGCAGGAATATTACGCAGAAAAGTACAAGCTTTACCGCAGAAATCCATGCCGCAGTCGGCAGCTTCTCCTTCGCCTCGCCGATTTTAACCGACGCACCCAGTGCAATAAGCGAAAGAGGTGTTGCCATATTTGCTAGATATGAAACGGATTTTGAAAGTATAACAGGCTGAGGTATTTTAAGCACAGACCACAGCATACCTGCAATTATGCCTATTATAATCGGATTCGTCACAACATTTTTCGCAGTTTTCAGAAATAGTGATTTGCGGTCACCGCCGCCGTCCCTTTCGGGTGAAGTTATCGACAGTACCGTAACTGCCGCAATATTGTAAAGGGGCACGGTCGCAACTATCATAAGTGCCGCCATAGTAGCCTGCCCGTAAATATTGTTTACAAAAGCTATTCCGAGAATCGCCGCACTGCTTCGGTATGACGCCTGTATTATCTCGCCACGCTCGGATTTGTCCTTGTGAAGCCACGACAGAAGTACGGCAATCGCAATGGAAATCACCGTTGCCGCAAAGCAGAACAGCACAAATTTTGTGTCCCATACTACTCTGAAATCAGCCTCAGACAAGTCCTTGAACAAAAGTGCAGGAAGAAGCACTCTGAAAGCAAACTGATTGAGTTTTTTTGTTGTATGCTCATCAAGAAGATTTATCCTCTCTGCAAACCACCCGAATACCATCATAAGAAATACGGGAAGCGTCGCATTTAGGCTGAATATAAGATTATCCGCAATTGTACTCATTAAATCATCTCCATTCAGGCAATACCACACAAAGATTGTGCTGTATTGCCTTTATATTTTACCATATAATGGAGTTGTTTTCAATACAGCCGCCATTTTATAATAGTCCCGCAATATATTCCCCTGAAAAATATTCCTTCTCATAGGAAGCATCTGCAAGTGCTTCAAGATTTTCCTCACAGTATTCGACTTCCTTTGAATAATTCTTAGCAAGCAATGCACATTCTTCAAGCGAAAGACTGCCTTTTTCAAGTTGTCCGCAGGCAAACAGATGCTTAATTACAGCGACGCTCACCGCCATAAGCTTTACCCTTGACAGAAATTCTCCGTCAAAAACACCCTTCATGAAGTATCTCCACACAAAGTAAACCGCTGTATTACGCAGATATTGCTCATATTCACCGCTTATGCAGTCTTGTTTCTCAGCTTCATCAGTCAGTTTTATGCATTTTTTCAGATACGGTATCCACTTTTCATCAATAGGTTCAAGTTCAAGCATAAATTCAAGTACAGGACGAATGGAGGTGCTTCCGCTGAGTGGCACTGACAGTATTTCAGTGTATGTATAGTCTCCGTTATCTGCATACTCCTGAAGCTTTTCCTCATAGCTGAGAATATTGCAGATACACTGTCGCAATGGAATTTCACCGTTTTCAAGATGTGCAATAATCTTTCCTCTTGCATCAAACAGAAAATCATAAAGCTCGCTGTCATATTCGTCACAGGCTTCATCGGGCACTTCCCTTTCCCACAACGAAAACGGCTTGGTCTGCGAAAGGATAATGCGTGCCGCCTCCTCACAGCAGAGACCTGTTCCGCCCTCCTTGACACCCTCAAACCACTCATAATAGCGTGGGTGGTCGCTGCAGATCTGACAGAGACTTTCCTCACCCATATTTATGATAATATCGCAGAGATTACGCTCATTCAGAAAGGGACAGCGTTCTTTTTCTCCGAGAATAAAACTCCTGACCTGTGTGCCTGTTATGTTTTTTCTCAGTCTTTCGCCGAATTCTCCTTCGGTTTTCTCGTAAAGCTCTGCCGTATCGCTGTCTATGTCAATTTCCCAGCCGATACAGCAGCTGTCATTGCATTTATCGGCAATACATCTGAATTCTCGGCAGTATCCCGGCATTCTCAGTATCATAGCCTGCCTCCCCTATTCTCATATTTGCTTTCGTATTCCTCTTAAGGCAATACCATATATAAGCTCTGTGCGGTATTGCCTTAACGTTACTTTACTACTATAATATACCATATACAGCAAAAAACTTCAAGTCAGCCGCATTACGAAAAGCGAATACTCTGTTTCAACAACGGAGCAAGAGTAAATGACGGAAAAACCGCCTTGACATTGACATATATCTGTATATGTGATATAATTACGTAAAATCATATTTAAATATAATCGGACAGGAGAAATAAAAATGAAAGTAAAATTCCATCTTCCGGATTTTGCAAGCCAGTTCAAATTCAATTTTGTTTTTGCAACTATGCTTAAGAATTGTCCTCATTATTTTCGTGAGGGTGTTGAAATAGCCTCAATTTACGGAACCTTTCCCCAGTCCTTATGGAATGGCGGAAGAACTGTTCCCGGAATATGCGATCTGCAATTTGCCGGAATAGTAATAAGGACGCTTAATAAAAACGGTATACCGCTCCGATTTACGTTTACAAATCCGATGCTTAAAGAGGAGCATCTCAGCGATAAATTCTGTAATGATATTATGAAGCTTGCCGATAATGGTATGAACGAGGTTATTGTAAATTCTCCGCTTCTTGAGGATTATATCCGCAATACATACCCGAATTATAAGCTGACAAGCTCTACCTGCAAGCGTATAACAGATGTTGAAAAGCTCAGGGAAGAAATGAAAAAGGACTACAGTATCGTTGTTCTTGACTATGATTTCAATAACAAATTTGATATTCTTGAAAAGCTGCCTGATAAAGAACGTATGGAAATTCTTGTGAATGCCTGCTGTGAACCCGGCTGCAAAAAAAGAACTGAGCATTATCGTATTCTCGGTCTCAGACAGATTGCTTTCTGTGAGCAGCTTGCAAAAAGTAAAAAAAATAAAATCAACATCAAGGAAAGCGACTTGCCCGATATGTACTGTAAATATGCCGACAGGTCCATTTTTGATATAAAGGGACTCAGCACGCATGTTTCTCCTGATGATATATGGGAAAAATATGTGCCGATGGGCTTCAATCAGTTCAAAATTGAGGGAAGAACAGCTACACGTCTCAATCTTCTCGAAACTTATATGTATTACATGGTAAAGCCTGAATACAGGGACGAAGCACGCTGTATGTTCCTTATTAACCTTGAAAATAACGGTATTGTCCGTATTGAAGGGCAATAATATTAAAATAATCTGCGTTTATTATATGCACCCCGAAAGCGTCTGACTTTTTGGGTGTATTTTATTTTCCTTTGTAAAACATCCGAAGTGAGCAAATTGCGGTATTCGGATAAATCTTCTTACGTTCTTGTTTCAAAATAAAAAATATGATATAATTATGGGGAATAAATATGCTTGATAACCGATGAAACAAATTATTTGGAGTGATTGATATGATAAAAGAACTTATGCATGACCCGATTTTCCTTGCCTGCAAATCAGAAGAAGCAACTAAAGATGATATTGATGCTGCACAGGATTTACTTGATACGCTTATTGCTCATAAGGAAGGCTGTGTGGGTATGGCGGCAAATATGATAGGAGTCCGCAAACGTATTATCGCATTTGTTGACGAAAACGGAAAGTATATGACAATGCTGAACCCTGTTATTCTGAAAAATGAGAAGCCTTATGATACAGAGGAGTCCTGCCTGTCACTGCTTGGCGGTCCACGCAAATGCAAGCGTTATCAGAAAATCAAGGTGCAGTATCAGACGCTTGATATGCAGACCCGCATAAAAAATTTTACAGGCTGGGACGCACAGGTTATTCAGCACGAGGTTGACCATTGCAATGGTGTGCTGATATAGTGTGCGCTGAGGTGATGACATGAACAGAACGGAAGCTGAACGCTATATAGCGGAAAAATACGGAGTTTCTCCCGAATACCCCTGGCTAAGCTCTCCCCTGCACGGAGTATTCCGCCATGAAAGCAACCGAAAATGGTTTGCGATAATTATGAACATATCAGGCAGTAAGCTTGGCTTGCAAAACAATGAGCTGATTGACATTATGAACGTGAAATGTGATCAGCTTCTTATAGGGTCACTGCTTGGGCAGCGTGGATTTTTCCCTGCATATCACATGAATAAGAGCAACTGGATTTCCATTGCTCTTGACGGCAGTGCTGAAGATGATACTGTAAGGTGGCTGATTGATATGAGCTTTGCCGCAACCTTGCCGAAGCTCTGCAGGAAAAAGCCGAAAGCAGAATCAAGAACCGGGCGTATCAGCCGTATGGAGCAGTATTTCGATACACTTCATCAGGCTGTGCAATGCAATAAAGCGTCAATTTCAAATGACGCATCGCTGCAGTCAATGCTGAGTGAGCTGACTGCATATTATGAAAACGGTCAGTGGCTTGAAGATTACGAGGCAGACGAACGTGGTGAACTGCCGTCTGAACTGAAGCGTGGAGTGCTGTCACAGGACGGCGTGTATAATCTTCTTTATGATATCAGGCAAGATTAACAACATCTGTCAAGCAAGGAAATATGCAAAACAGCAATTATCTTCTGAGGAATTTAAAGCACTTCTTCAGAATGAAAAACGAGGGAGATTTACAGGCTGAATGAAATATAAAATCAAAAGAAGCAACAGGAAAACGCTGTGCCTTGAAATCACTTCTGAGGGACTGCTTGTCCGTGCACCCATGAGGGCAACAAATACTGATATAAATGCATTTATTGAGAAAAAAAGAGACTGGATTGAAAAGCATCTGCGTAAAGCCGAAGAGTGCAGTAAATCCGTTTCAAAGCTTACACAGGAAGAAATAAATCAGCTTGCACAGCAGGCTTTGAAGATAATTCCCGAACGTGTGGCTCATTACGCACCACAGGTCGGCGTGACATACGGTCGTATCACCATACGCAATCAGCGTACCAAATGGGGAAGCTGTTCCTCAAAGGGAAATCTCAATTTCAACTGTCTGCTGATGCTTGCACCGCCGGAGGTGCTGGACAGCGTTGTGGTACATGAGCTTTGTCACCGTAAGGAGATGAATCATTCTCCGAAGTTTTATGAGCTGGTTCTGCGTGTTTTCCCCGATTATCACAAATGGAATAAATGGCTGAAGGAAAACGGCAGAACACTTATGGCGAGGATGGTGTGATATGAAAATTTATATTGATGCGGACGGCTGTCCCGTTGTACGGAATACGCTGAAAATTGCAAAGGAGTTCTGTGTTGAGTGTGTGATTATCTGTGATACTGCACACCGTATTGAACATGAAGGTGCGGAAACAATTGTGGTATCACAGGGCGCAGACAGTGTGGATTTCCGCCTTGTGAATCTGAT
>SVNJ01000043.1 GCA_015066955.1 Ruminococcus sp.
GTTCAGGGATATAATGGATAATTACAGGATTTTCCCCGAGTATGCATACGAGAAAAAACAGGGAGAAGTGATACTTCCCGGAAATATGGATGATTCAGGCGGAGGCATGGGCTATGAGGGTTATATGGTATATGACCTTTCCGAGCTTGACGGCAATAATCCCTGGACTGAGGATATGAAGCTTGAAACGCTTCCTGTTTTCCGTAATCAGATAAAAACAGATGACGCTAATAAGATGTACTCTTATTATACGCAAAAACAGGTTCAGACGATGTTCGAAAATGCGTCACATATACTGGGACTTACCATTGACAGCATAGACTATCAATACCCTGTCGGTGAGCGTACAGAAGAATACCACGATGATAATTCTCCTGTAGAATACGCAAAAGCTGAATGCGACGGTGCCCCTCTGAATATTATAAGAGTTGATATGGAGCTGCAGCACAGCGGAGCACTTATGATTTGCTTTGAAGCCGGTATATGGCTTCCCGAGAATATAGATTTTCGCTTCCGTCAGGATGATAAAGCCGAAGCAGATAAAGCTATGAAATATCTGCTCAAAGAATACAGAAATCTCATACAGCTTGAAAATCCTGTTTTATCTTGCTGGTTTGACCGAACCTACAAAGGCGAGGCTATTATGAAATACAGTGCATACAATAAGTCTGATGACAATGTAGAAAGTATTCTCAATTATAATTTCCGAAGTATTGAATTTTCACCTGAGGACAGGGGACTGCTTCATTTAATACGCATAAACAACGGTCTTGCAAATACCGAATATATCGGAGATTATCCCATTATTACCGCAGACGAGGCAAGGGAAATGCTTTTTGACGGGGAGTATATCACTACTGTTCCCCATGACGGCTTTGATGCGGAGGATGTTGAAAAGGTAGAACTTATATACAGAAGCGTCCCTTGGGAGGAATACTTCCAGCCCTATTACCGCTTCTACGTAAATATTACCGACGAAGCTTCGATTTCAGCTGATGACGATAATCTGATACACTATGGTGCCTACTATGTTCCTGCCGTAGAGGAGGCATATCGTGAGGATATAACTCTCTGGGACGGCAGCTTCAACGGCGGCTAACAAAAACTCCCGTACCTATGTTGGTACGGGAGAATCTTTATATTATGAATTTTCAGCAAGAAGCTTTCTCATTGCAACAAGGTCGAATGAATCAATAACGCCGTCCTCACATAAATCGCCTGCCTGCCAGTCGATGAGGTCGTGTTCTCTGATTACAAGGTAGTAGTTCATTGCAACAACGTCAGCAACACCGAATTCGCCGTCAGCATTTACATCACCCTTGACAGAAGATGTATTTCCTGCTTTTTCTGTAAGTGAAAGCAGATATGTAAGAGGTGAATTCCAGTAAATAGTGATTTCGTTTGTTGAGTAGCTTTCGGAGTGGTCAACGTAGCGCTTTGCGGAAGGTGAGTTTGCAAGATAAGCCTTAGCCGCACTGTCCTCAAGTCTGGAGTTTACACCGCCTACAAGCATACCCTTCATTGCCTTTCCTACAGCCATTGAAGGACGGTGATGAGGATTAAGGGGTGAAACTGTACCGTAGCCTGTCATGTAGCATACGCCGTTGGGGTTTTTACCGAGCAGATAGTGCAGATTTGCATTTGCGGCAGTGTTATAGGTTTCGTCGCCTGTAATATCGTAGTAGAGACCGAGAATGATACCTGCATTGGCAACGGTCATATTGCTTCCCCAGTTGAATACATTGAGTGATACACCGTAAGGATTGTATTTTGAAACAGCGGCAAAGCCGTCAGCCTGCTGCTTTACAGCGGAAAGTGCATTTGTATATGCTTTTGATGTCTTATCGATACCCTTCATTGTAAGGAGAGCGATATTGCCGTAGTCACCTACAGTTGACCAGTCAAGACCTGTTTTAGCAGATGTAGAATTGAGGTAATCAAGGTAGGTCTGACTGCCTGTAGCACGGTACATCTGAGCAGCTGCCCAGTAGCGTTCATCTACATCCTTAGTGTCCTCGTATGAACCTGTTACGATATCTTCGGGATTTTTGAATATAATCTTGGGATTTGCATCAAGGAATGCCCATGCCTTTTCTGCGGCAGCAAGACAGTTCTCAGCAAAGTTTTTGTCAATATCGTAGTAGAATTCATAAGCGAGTGCCATTGAAGCACAGAAATCAGCTGTAGCTGTAGTTGAAACAGGAGTTACGATAAGCTTTCCTGTTTCGCCCTGAGGCATGATATATCCCGGGAATGTAGCGCAGCTTACCTTATGGTAAACACCGCCTGATTCAGCTTGCATCTTGAGCATCCATTCAAGCTCATAGCGTGCTTCATCGAGGATATCGGGAGTACCGTTTCCGCTTTCGGGGATACCTGTATTGTCGCCGTAGAGGTCAGGAGCTTTTTCGTATGCGTAAAGAAGGTCAGCGATAGTTTTTGCCGCAGGAACAACATAGCGTCCGTAGTCGCCTGCATCGTGCCAGCCGCCGCTTACGTCAATTGTCTGACTTGTTCCGTAGATTGTAGCCTTTGAGGTATGGCATGCAGGGTGACCGAAATCACTGTCCACAACCTGACAGCCGCAGCGCTGAAGATAAAGCATCTTTACTGAATCGTCAAGGAGATTTCCGTAAACATCCTCAGCAATTTCGAATTCGTAGGAATCATCAAGATTACCGCATGTAATGTAGTATTTACCGGGTTCTGTAACAGCGGAGAAATCGCCGAGCCAGTCAAATTCCTCTGCGTATAAATTTTCGGTTTCGCCGTAAAGCTCACCTGTATGAACGACAGCCTTTGTATCTGCATTGACAACAGAGAATGAAGTTTCGCCGCTTACGTTACGGAAAACAGCTGTCTTTTTTGCATCGGGCTTGTATCCCACCTGATTTGTCATGATGTCGGGTTCATAGGGCATGAATGAGGAGTAATTTACATTACTGTCGTCAACAAGCTCAAGAACTACGTTGTCAAGGTAAATTTTGTGTTCCCCGAGAGCATCTCCCTGATCACCGCAGTTGAAGCAGAATTTAGACATAATATCTGTTTCAGCTTCCATAGTGAATTCGTGGTTTATGGTCTGGGGGGTAGAAGAAATGTCAAGTCCCATCCAGGTGTAAGCCTGATATGTACCGCCGTTCTGCTGAATCATCGCTTCCACATATCTGTCTACAGTAGAAGAAATCTCAAAGCTGAGGCGGTAAACTCCGTTCTGATAAAGCGGAACAATATCATAGAAAAGCTGAACGGCATAGTTTAAGCTTCCAAGATCTGTAACTGTCATGGCTAGCTTGCCGTTTTCGGTGGAAAGAGTAGCTTTTCCGCCGCTTTCCTTGTAGATACCCCAATCGGTAGTACCGCTGTCAAAGGTGGAATTTGAAATGATGTTTGATGCCGCAGTGCTTGTTATCGGCATCATTGTTGTGCCTGCCGACAGGACAAGACAAGCTGTCAGTGCGGCAAGGCTCCTTTTCAGTGTGTTAATTTTCATAATTTTTCCCTCTCAATCTGTGAAAATTACATATATAATTAATAATAAATAAATTCGTACCGATATTCAACCCACAAAATGAAGATTTGGTGGACATTCTGCAGATTCTGGCGGCGGTTTATTTTTTCATATTCATCGTTTCAATGTACTCACGTACTGCCTTTTCCGCACTTTTCACCTCGTGCAGAAGCTCATCGGCGGAAACACGCATTGCACCGCTTCCTAAAATTATAATCTGTTCAAGTCCGTCTGAGGTTGCTACACGTACACGATGCTTTTTCGAAAGGTCATGGGAGGTCTTTTCGATATATGAGTCAGCGGTTTCCGATTCACGGGTGTACACCACCGTAATATTGGCGTACTTCTCGACAGAGCGTACACCGCCCTTTACCTTGTATGCGTCGAATACAACAATAACCTCACATTGTCTGTAGCCCTGATAGCCGCAAAGCATATCACACAGACGAACTCTTGCGTCGTCGAGATTTTTCTCAGCAAGCTTTTTCAGCTCGTCCCATGCGAAAATTATATTGTAGCCGTCCACAAGAAGATAATCGGGACCGTTGTAAACGGGGAGCTTTACCGCTTTATTCGGTGAAAGCTCCTTTTTTACCTTCTGAAAGGCTTTTCTCGGGTCACGGTCAATTTTTCCGTAGGTACGCTCAAATATTTCCATAAGCTCCTTGTCCTCGACAACACGTCCCGCATAGCTTTCGGCACGGCGATATGAAACAATATGCTCCTCCTCGTCGGGAATTTCACGTCCCATAGCGGAGGGCAGATGCATATACTGCGGTACCTCGTCCCACTTCACATTGAAGCCTGCACCGTGAGCACAGAATACCGAATCAGCGGAGTTTTCAATGTCTCCGTCGCAGTCATAGCCGATTTTTGCAATAACCTCATCGGAGTTGTGACATTCGTGATAACCGCCGTTTGAAAAGGAAATACGTCCCTTTCCGCGAGTATATCCCGTAACCTCAGCCTGATAGCCGTTCATTTTTGAAACGGGAGCACTTCCGCTGATAACAGACATTTCACCGTCAGTTTCGGGAGGGTTGAACGAACCGCACATATTCTGAATATCAGTCATTGCTCTGCCTATGTATTCTGTAGGCACTTCAAGTCTGTATTCATAATAGGGTTCAAGGAGAATGCTTTCTGCACTTCTGAGTCCCTGACGTACCGCACGATAGGTAGCCTGACGGAAATCTCCGCCTTCGGTATGCTTAAGATGAGCCTTTCCCGACGCTATAATAATCTTCATATCGGTAATAGGGGAGCCTGTAAGTGCACCGATATGAGTTTTCTCTTCAAGATGGGTCATGATAAGTCTCTGCCAGTTGCGGTCAAGGTCGTCATCACGGCAGCGGCACTCAAAATGCAGACCGCTTCCACGTTCAAGAGGTTCAAGGAGAAGGTGTACTTCAGCATAATGACGGAGCGGCTCGTAATGTCCCACACCCTCAACGGTTCCGGCAATAGTTTCACGATAGGTTACCGCACCGTTTTCGAACTGCACCTCATAGCCGAAACGCTGAGGAATAATACGGCTGAGAACTTCAAGCTGAACCTCGCCCATAAGATGAACGTGAATCTGGCGAAGCTGTTCATTCCATATAATATGAAGCTGAGGGTCCTCTGCTTCAAGGGTACGCATATGACCGAGAGCGTCGTGTATGTTGATATTATCTGGAATTACCGCATGATAGGACATAACAGGTTCAAGGAAAGCCTGTCCCGAATCGGGCTCGGCACCGAGTCCCTGACCTGCATAAGCGGCGGAAAGTCCGGTAACTGCACATATTTCTCCCGATGAAACGGTTTCTGTACTGCGGAATTTTTCACCCGAATAAAGCCGCACAGAGCTTACCTTTTCCGAAATCTCACGTCCGTCAGCGGATTTGTAGGTTATTTCGTCCCTTACACTCAGCGAGCCGCCGCATATTTTCATGTAGGTAAGTCTGCTTCCCTTTGAGTCGGCGGAGATTTTGAAAACCTTTGCGGCAAATTCTGTTCCTCTCTGAGGCTGAATGGTAAAGCGTTCAAGTATGCGGAGAAATTCGTCAACACCCTCCAGTTTAAGTGCAGAGCCGAAACAGCAGGGGAATACACGTCTTTTTGCAATTGACTCAGCTATATCGTTATCGGTCAGTTCACCGCTTTCGAAATACTTTTCCATGAGAATTTCACAGCATGAAGCGGCATTTTCTGCAATAGCTTCATCACGTACCGAAAAATCAGCACAGCATGAGGAAAGCTTCTTTTTCAGCTGAGCAAGGATTTCGTTTTTGTCTGCACCCTCCATATCCATTTTGTTTACGAAAATAAATACAGGTACGCTGTATTTTTCGAGAAGCTTCCACAGTGTTTCTGTATGACTCTGAACACCGTCCGTACCGCTTATGACAAGCACTGCATAGTCAAGAACCTGCATGGTACGTTCAGTTTCGGAGGAAAAATCAACGTGTCCGGGAGTATCGAGAAGCGTAATTTTTGTATCATTAATCTGCATTGAAGCCTGATGTGCGAATATAGTAATGCCTCTGTCACGCTCAATCGAATCTGTATCAAGGTATGAGCTTCCGTAGTCAACCCTGCCGAGCTTGCGGATTTCGCCCGTGCGGTAGAGCATAGCTTCGGAAAGTGTAGTTTTGCCTGAATCTACGTGAGCAGTAATTCCTGCAATAATTTTCTTCATAAAATCGTTCCAATCAATAATAAGATATAATCATTATAACATATAATCGGGGCGTAAGCAAGGATATATTGCCGTACATACCGATACATATTCCCGTTATAATTTTTTGCGGTGGTTGGTGCAGTTTTGGTATAAATAGTTGACAATCTTAATGAATGATTGTATAATGTTCATATAAAATTCAGGAGGTTGTAGAAATGAAATATACAGCACATATAAGAAATAAAGACGGCAAAATACAGACCGTAAAGGAGCACTGTTTGTCTGCGGCGGAAAAAGGTAAAAATTATGCGGAAAAGTTCGGCGCAGGCACAATTGCATATATACAGGGACTTTTCCATGATGCGGGAAAGCTTACCGATAAATTCAATGAGTATGTCTGCGGAAACTCAGACTGCACAAGAGGCGAAATTGACCATAGCTATGCAGGTGCACGTTATCTGTATGAGCTTGCACATAAATTGGACAGGGCAGATATAATTCATGTTTCAAAGCTGATTGCAAGGACGATTATTTCACATCACGGTCTTCATGACTGGATAAGTGATGAGGGTGAGGATTACTTCTCTCAGCGTACCTCAAAAGATGATTTTTATGAGGAGATTCTGGGAAATATTCCAGAGCTTTGCAGTGAAGCTGAGCTTATGGGACTGCTTGAAGAAGCGGTTGGTGAGTATAATTCAATCAGAAGCACAATAAAGGAAATCAGCTGCAAGGATGCAGTAAAATACGGTTTTTATATGGGTATGCTTGAAAGGCTTATGCAGTCTGTCCTTATTGATGCAGACAGAACAGATACTGCGGATTTTATGTCTGATTCCAAAACGGAAAAAGTTTTTGATACTCAGAAATTATGGGCGGAAATGCATGATAAAATGGAGCAGAAGCTAAGCAGCTTTTCCTCTGCAGCGGACAGGATTTCCATGCAAAGAAGAAGTATTTCCGAGAGATGCAGAGACTTTGCTGTAAATAAATCGGGAGTTGTCAGACTGATTGTTCCTACAGGCGGAGGCAAGACGCTTTCCTCGCTGAGATTTGCGATTGAGTACTGCAAACGTCACGGCGGCGAAAAGATAATATATACCGCACCATTCATGTCTATTCTTGAACAGAACAGCGATGAAATCCGTTCAATTGCAGGGGAGCAGGCTTTTCTTGAGCACCACTCAAATATAATTGCTGATATAGACAGTGAAAACGATTTGCAGGAATATGAGCTGAGAACGGAAAAATGGGATTCGCCTGTTATTGCAACTACAATGGTGCAGTTCCTTAATACTTTGTTTTCGGGTAAAACCTCTTGTGTACGCAGAATGCACCGCCTTGCAAAATCGGTAATAATTATTGATGAGGTTCAGTCAGTGCCTATGAAGTGCGTGAACATGTTCAATCTTGCAATTAATTTTCTTTCGAAAATATGCGGCTGTACCGTTGTACTCTGTTCTGCAACCCAGCCCGTTCTTGACGAAACGGACTATCCGCTTATCGTTGATGAAAACAGTAGTATGACAGGTGACTGGACGCAGGATTTTGAAGTGTTCAGACGTACAGAAATTGTACCGTGTATTGAGCCTTGCGGCTATTCCTTTGAGCAGGCGGCTGATTTTTGCTTTGAAAAGTATGAGGAAAACGGCAATCTGCTTGTTGTTGTAAATACAAAGGCGGCGGCACTGCGTATTTTTGAGCTTGTAAGGGAGCAAGCTGGGGATTCGGCGGAAATAATACATCTCAGTACAAGTATGTGTCCCGAACACAGAAGAAACAAAATCAGAGATGTAAGAGAACACCTTGAAGCAAAGAGACCTGTAATATGCATTACAACACAGCTTATTGAGGCAGGCGTGGATATATCCTTCAAATGCGTGGTGCGTTCTCTTGCGGGAATGGATAATGCGGCTCAGGCAGCAGGACGCTGCAACAGGCACGGTGAGGCAGACGGAATATGCTCTGTATATGTTATAAACATCACAGATGAAAAACTGGGCAGTCTTAAAGAAATCAAGGAAGCACAGGAAGCTTCGGAACAGCTGATTTACAGCGAACGTTATGACGATTATCTTTCGGTTGAAACGCTTTCAGACTATTTCAGAAAGCTTTACACTATGGAAAGGGATAAGCTTTCGTATAACGTTGTTGACGGAGATAGCAGTACAACGCTTCTCGGGCTTCTTTCACTTAATAGTGACAGATACAATGTCAGAAAAAAGCTGGAAAATAAGTATTGCGGACAGGCTTTCAAAACCGCAGGTAGTCTCTTTGAGGTGATTGACAGCCGTACTGTTGACGTTATAGTTCCTTACAATGATGAGGCGAGGGATATTATCGACAGGCTGAATTCTGATATAAAGCCCGACGAGGCACTTGAGCTTCTCAGAAAGAGTCAGAAGTACACTGTCGGAATTTACAGCGGGACAAATATCAAGCTTGCGGAGAATAGTGCACTTAATATTCTCGGCTGCGGTGCCGCTGTGCTGAAAGAAGAATTTTACAATATGGAGCTTGGTGTTGTGACTGAAGGAGCAATGCAGGAAACGTTAATATTTTAAGGCGTAATGTTCTCTTTATCGTGCTAATGTTAATAAAATGACCGAAAATCGACAACTGTAGTGAATAAAATGTAAATTTTTCAGCAAATATTGACATATAATTTTCTTCACTGTATAATTAATTTGTAAGATATATAAAGGAGGTTGAGCAATGGACAAACCAAAGCACAGGAATACCGTAGAATTTGCTGTTCGTGGAAGACTTGCGTTATTCTCAGATGTACTTACCCGTGCAGGCGGCGAGAAGTGTACGTACATGATACCGACCTATGAGGCTCTTAAAGGCGTTCTTCACAGCATATACTTCAAACCTACGCTGATCTGGTACATAGACAGCGTGCGTATCATGAACCCTATCCGCACAGTCCGTAAGGGTATGCGTCCTATAAAGTACGGCGGAGGAAACGATCTTGCCTACTACACCTATCTTGAGGACGTATATTATCAGGTGAGGGCACATTTTGACTGGAATTACAACCGTCCCGAGCTTGAATGCGACCACAATGAAAATAAACATCATAACATCGCAAAACGTATGATTGCAAGAGGCGGACGAAGAGATGTCTTCTTAGGAACACGGGAGTGTCAGGGATACGTTGAGCCTTGCGTATTCGGTGAAAGCGTGGGTGCGTACGATAACTGCGGAGTAATTCCTTACAGTCTTATGTATCATGGCATAACCTATGCTGATGAGGCTGAAAACCCTGATGATAAAGGTAAAATGACGGTTCGCTTCTGGAATCCCGTTATGAAAAACGGTGTTATCGACTTCATACCGCCGAAGGATTGTACCATAAAGCGTCATATAAAGGATATGCCTATAAAGCCATTTGGTAAAGAACTTGAAAACTTTATCGGACTTGATGAATTTTCGGGAGGTGAGGCTGATGAGCTGGACGAATGAGCTGTATAATATCTATGAGCTGAACTGCGGAAGAGAGTTCGGTGAGAATGAACCGTTGATGCTGCCGATTTCTCATTCAATCGTAAACGCACAGCTTGAAATAAAGATTGACGGAAATGGAGAATTTAAGGGCGTAAATATTGTTAATGAGAATGACTCTAATACAATAATTCCTGATACTGGAAAAGCAAAAGTTGGAATAACACCACCACCGTTTCCGCTGACAGAAACACTGAAATATATTGCAGGAGATTTTAATGACTTTGCATCGGATGATTTCAAGGATAACTCGGATTTTTATACAGCATATATTAATCAGCTGAAAAATTGGTGTGGAAGTGAGTTTTCACATAAATCAGTTAATGCGGTTCTTGAATACGTGAGCAAGGCAACTGTAATAAAAGATTGTATTGAAAGCAGAGTTCTTGCAATTGATGAATCAACAGGAAAACTATTAAAAAAACAAAAGACAACAGGAGCAACACTGGATAAAACCTATGTCAGATTTATTGTATATTCCGATGATGTTGATGAATCAAGAACATGGGAAGATAAATCTTTGTACGATAGTTTTATTAACTTTAACAGCAAAAATCAAGGAGAGATTCAGTTGTGTTATGCCACAGGAGAAGAACTGCCTCCGATTTATACTCATCCGTATCAGATAGTAAGAAATAACCCAAGAGCAAAACTCATCTCCTCCAACGACGAAAGCGGATTTACATATCGTGGACGTTTCAGCGGAAAAGAAGAAGCAATATCCGTAAGCTATGAGTTTTCCCAGAAGATGCATAACGCATTAAAATGGCTTATATCAAAGCAGTCGATGCATTTTGACTCACTGACGCTGATAGTGTGGGCGAGCGGTTTACAGCCTGTTCCCGATGTAAGATCCGGCTGTTTTGATGATTTTGATGATGAAATCGAAGAGAAAACAGAAATTCCCGATACAGTACCGAAATTCCGTGATATTCTTAAAAACAGGATTTTTGGCTATAAACAGGGATTTGAAACCGATACAAAGGTTATGATAATGGGACTTGATGCCGCTACTACGGGACGACTTTCAATTTCTATATATTCTGAGCTTATGGGCTCGCACTTCCTTGAAAATATTGAAAAATGGCATAAGAATACCGTATGGTACAGATTCAGTGGAAAACGTAAAAGGACTATTCTCAACTCTTTCAGCCTGTATGAAATTGCAAGATGTGCGTTCGGAGGCGAACAGGGCGGAAGACTTGAATGCAGCGGTGAGGTAATGAAGGAGACTGCTCTGAGGCTTATTCCCTGCGTAACTGAGGGTGCAAAGCTTCCTGAGGATATAGTGCAGAATCTTTACTACAAAGCCTCAAAGCCATTGTCCTATGAAAAGGCATATAACCACCGCACTGTACTTGAAATGGCTTGTGCCATGTACAGGAAGGAATTAATCGATAAAAATAATATTGAAGATACGGAAGGAGAATACCTGATGGCATACAACCCTGATTTAACAGACAGAAGCTATCTTTACGGCTGTCTGCTTGCAATTGCGGACAAGGCAGAGAGTGATACCTATGAATCGGGCGACCGTGAGAAGCGTGTTACAAATGCAAGAAGATACTGGAGTGCTTTTGCACAGCGTCCTTGTCAGACGTGGCAGAATATTGAAGAGCGTCTGCGTCCGTATATGGACAAGCTTGGAGGCTATCGTGTCGGATACGAGAAGCTTATAAACGAGGTAATGGGAAAGTTCAATGCGGAGGAATTTGCAGATAACAGCCGTCTGAGTCCACTTTATCTGCTTGGTTATCATCACTTTACAGCAAAAATGTATACAGGCTCAAAGAAAGAGGAGGAATAAACAATGGGAGTTTTACAGAATAAAATTGATTTTTCGGTTATCATAACAGCTAAAAATGCAAATCCGAACGGTGACCCTCTTAATGGCAACCGTCCGAGAGAAAGCTATGACGGTTTTGGAGAAATTTCCGATGTGTGCATCAAAAGAAAGATACGCAATCGTTTACAGGATATGGGCGAGAAGATTTTTGTGCAGTCCGATGACCGCTGCGACGACGGCTGTGACAGCCTTCGCACAAGAGCTGAGAGCAATGACGCTATAAAGTCCATAAGCAAGGGCAAGAATACAGACCGTGACGAGTATGCAAAGGCTGCTTGTGAAGAGTGGATTGACGTAAGAAGCTTCGGACAGGTATTTGCATTCAAGGGCCTTGAAGTTTCCGTAGGTGTAAGAGGTCCTGTTTCCGTACAGCAGGCAGTAAGCGTTGATCCTGTTGATATAGTTTCAATGCAGATTACAAAAAGTGTTAACGGCGAAAGCGGCAAGGAGGGTAAGGCTTCCGACACAATGGGTACAAAGCATCGTGTTGAGTTCGGAATGTATATTATAAATGGCAGCATAAACTGTCAGCTTGCTGAAAAGACTGGTTTCACCGATGAGGACGCTGAAAAAATCAAGGAAGCTCTTATGACTCTCTTTGAGAATGACTGTTCATCTGCACGTCCTGAAGGAAGCATGGAGGTATGCCGTCTTTACTGGTGGAAGCATGACTGTAAGACACCTAAATACTCATCGGCAAAAATTCACCGTCTCCTTAAGGTTCAGCTTAAGGACGGAATCGACCGTGCAAGAGCGTTTGAGGATTATGATATTACACTCGGAGAGCTTGAAGGTGCGGTACCTGAAATTTACGATTTGGTATAATGTACAGCGAAGAAGAATATCTGATGCTTTCTGGCATTCAGCATTTTTCATTCTGCCGCAGACAGTGGGCACTGATACATATTGAACAGCAGTGGGCTGAGAATATGCGTACTGCCGACGGAAATATTATGCACCGCAATGTTCATGATGCGGATTTCCGAGAGAAAAGGGGCGATACCGTCACTGCAAGGGCAATGGCGGTTTCCTCGTCAAGACTTGGCATAAGCGGTGAATGTGATGCGGTTGAATTCAGAAAATGCACAGGCGGTATCGGAGTATTCGGCATGGAGGGAAAATACAGCGTTATTCCCATAGAATATAAGCGTGGTGCGCCGAAGGAGGACGAAAGCGACGTGATGCAGCTTACTGCTCAGGCTATCTGCCTTGAGGAAATGCTTTGCTGTGAAATTCCGTTCGGGTATATGTTTTACGGTGAAACGCGCCGCAGACTTAAGGTCGAATTTGGTGAAGAACTTCGCCGCCGTACCGAAGAAGCGATAGGGGAGATGCATAAGCTTTACGCAAGAAAGCATACACCGAAGGTTAAGCGTACAAAGGCTTGCAATGCTTGTTCTCTTAAAAATATATGCCTTCCTGTTTTATGTGGAAGTAAAAAGGCTTCGGATTATGTTAATGAAATGCTGGGACTGGAGGAGTAGTATTGAAAAAGCTTCTGAATACATTGTATATAACTACTCCCGACCGATATCTGTCGCTTGACGGCGAAAATGTTGTTATAAAGCATGAGGATAATGAGATAGGAAGAGTACCTCTTCATAATCTTGAAAGAATAGTTACTTTCGGCTATACGGGGGCAAGTCCCGCATTAATGGGGAAGTGTGCAAAGGACGGCGTTGAACTTGTTTTTATGAGCGGAAGCGGACGTTTTCTTGCAAGAGTCGAGGGTGAGGTGAACGGAAATGTGCTTCTCAGACGTCAGCAGTACAGATTTGCGGATGATGCGGAAAAGAGTCTGGGTATTTCAAGAAATATGATTGCGGCAAAGCTTTTCAACAGCCGCTGGTCACTTGAACGTACAATACGTGATCACAGTCTCAGAATAGATTGCGGCAAATTCAGGCACAAGTCAGGGCTTCTGCAGGAGTCAATCGTTAAGGCAGTGAAAACCTCCGATATTGATTCGCTTCGTGGAATAGAAGGGGAGGGTGCTTCGGTATACTTCTCTGTATTTGATGATATGATATTGCAGCAGAAGGATGATTTTTATTTCAGAACAAGAAATAAACGTCCGCCTCTTGATAATGTCAATGCTTTGCTGTCATTTTCGTACTCTCTTACAACAAGTATGTGTGCATCGGCACTGGAGTCAGTCGGACTTGACCCGTATGTGGGCTTTATGCATACTGACCGACCCGGACGCCGTTCACTTGCACTTGATTTGCTGGAGGAATTCCGTGCATTGATGTGCGACCGCTTTGTACTGATGCTGATAAACAAGAAAACATTGAACAAAGCTGATTTTATCAAGCGTGAGGACGGTGCTGTTCTGCTGACCGATGACGGACGGAGAAAATTTATAACCTCATGGCAGAACAGAAAGCAGGATGAACTAAAGCACCCTTTTCTCGGAGAGAAGGTACAGTGGGGAATGCTTCCCTATATTCAGGCACTTCTGCTTGCGAGATATATTCGTGGAGATCTGGATTGCTATCCGCCGTTTATGTGGAAGTGATATTATGCTTGTACTGATAACGTATGATGTAAATACTCAGGATGCAAAGGGACGAAAACGTCTGAGAAGGGTTGCAAAGCTTTGTATGAATTATGGTATCAGGGTGCAGAACTCAGTTTTTGAGTGTGTTCTTGATGCTGCAAAATGCCGTGAGCTTAAGCATCAGCTGAGTGAAGAAATTGATAAAGATAAGGATAGTCTGCGTTTTTACTATCTTGGGGATAAGTATAAGACCAAGATAGAGCATGTAGGTGCAAAGGAGACTATCAGGGTTGAAGAACCTTTAGTATTTTAGTGCGAATGGCAAGTGCACATAAATTTGCTGTAGTATTCGCACCGTTAATTATTATGAAAAGTCATGGGCTTTGAAGATTTATTTTTTAAAGTAACTGCTTTTCTTGTCAGAATTGTATGATTTGCAGATTGTATTTATCTGCGTTTTGGACAATTTTGCTGTCACCCTCCGCATGGAGGGTGTGGATTGAAATACAGTACAGTAAAGGAAATTGAAGCTGTTGAGCGTCACCCTCCGCATGGAGGGTGTGGATTGAAATAAGCCTATACGCAACGTCGGATATAAAATCTGCAGTCACCCTCCGCATGGAGGGTGTGGATTGAAATTGAATAAGATTAAAGCAGATATAACATATCTCGGGTCACCCTCCGCATGGAGGGTGTGGATTGAAATATAGATTTGTCCGAAGGTGCAGAAGTTTACCGTCACCCTCCGCATGGAGGGTGTGGATTGAAATTGAATAAGATTAAAGCAGATATAACATATCTCGGCGTCACCCTCCGCATGGAGGGTGTGGATTGAAATTCACAGGGCTTGTGCATGATATAGACGAGTATGGTCACCCTCCGCATGGAGGGTGTGGATTGAAATGGGAATAAAAGACGTCACCGCAAAAGGCGAAGAGTCACCCTCCGCATGGAGGGTGTGGATTGAAATTGCTTTTGGTTGGGAACTATATCGAAAGCATCTTGTCACCCTCCGCATGGAGGGTGTGGATTGAAATAAGCCTAATCATACTGTAGTTGATTATGAAGAACGTCACCCTCCGCATGGAGGGTGTGGATTGAAATGGTGAAATCAGACAGATTATCGTAAGAGCACGGTCGTCACCCTCCGCATGGAGGGTGTGGATTGAAATTGTTCTTTGGTAAGCGTGCTTACATCGATACCATAGTCACCCTCCGCATGGAGGGTGTGGATTGAAATTGCAGTATCATCGACTTTGATCAAATCAACTTTAGTCACCCTCCGCATGGAGGGTGTGGATTGAAATTGAATTGTCTTTGTCTTGCCTATGCCTGCATCACCGTCACCCTCCGCATGGAGGGTGTGGATTGAAATCATCCATCAGCAATTAATTTTTGCATATAAACGGTCACCCTCCGCATGGAGGGTGTGGATTGAAATTGCAAAAGAAACTAAATCCTTATATAAAGAAATTGTCACCCTCCGCATGGAGGGTGTGGATTGAAATCGTTTTATAAAGGTGTGAAATAAATGGGTAAAGGTCA
>SVNJ01000044.1 GCA_015066955.1 Ruminococcus sp.
CCGCAAATGCCCTTACTTCGGGACGGTCTGAAATCTCCGAAAGACGGCTTGTACACACAAGAACCCTTCCCTCTCCCACCTTAGCCTCAAATAGAATTCCAAGCTTATGGTTACGCTCAAAGTTGTCAATCATCTGAACTATCGGACGGTAATCCGAAGGCGTATCGTCCAGCACCGCACAGTCGCTATGGCTTACGATATGATACCACTGAGGGGTAGAGTATTCCTCACAGGCAAAGCCGCAAAGGGCAGGATGCTCATTGTCTATGAGAAGTCCCATTGTACCTACAGGCACCGCTTTTCCCATACTCTCGGAAATCGAACGGAACATCGGATAGCACCAGAAATCGGTACAGTAAAAGCCCTCAATGCTCTCACGAAGCTCATTGGGAAGATAAAGCACACGCTCACCCGCTGAAAGAAGCTTCTGAGCTTCCTCACGGTTTTCCGTAATATATACCGTATTGCCGTTTTTCTCGGATTTACCGCCGAAAGTATATTCACCGTCAGTCTCAGGATATACCCAGAGGTCATAGCTGTTCTCGGTAAAAGTTGGCAGATAGCCATTTTCGGGACGTATACCGTCAAGTCTCAGTTCAACAGTAAGCTTTCCCGAATACGCACAATCGGGAACGGTAAGCTCAATATTTCCGATTAGACCGAGTCCGCAGAAGCCGTCGGGAATATCAAGGCTTCCCTCCGCTGCAGTTACCGCACCCCATACAGCCCTCCACGTTATCTTTTTGCCCGTAAGTCTTTCAGGACGCATATAACGAAGCTTTACAGGAATATTCAGCCGCTGTCCCGAAGTAACGATGAAGCTTTCAAGCTCCGCAAGAATAACCGCATCAGAACAGAAGCCGTCCCACTTTTCGGTATCGATAAGCTCCTTGCTGTCCATAAATGCATCAAGCATTCCCACAAGGGCAGTGCCTTGTCCGCTGAAATCCTGCAAATCAAGAAGCTGAAAGCCTGAAATATACTCCGAACGCATTGCCGCCTCGATTTCAAGCTTATAGCAGTCAGCCGCAAGTCTGCCCGAAGCTTTAAAGAATTTATCCGCAAGGGAAAGCATTCCCTTTTCCGCAAGACGCTCTCTGAAAGTCTCGAAATTACGGGGTTTAAGCACTCCCGTATACTTTTCAATCTCGTTGAAATCGGGATACACGCAGTATTGTCCGACTTCATGGGTAACAATCGGCTTTGAGGGGATAAGTCCGCCTGCCGCAGAATCAATCCTGACCTTCTTTACACCCGTACCATACTGGATTTCAATCTCCTTTGAACCGCTTTCGCCCTCATTATCGGTACTTTCGGGAAAAATAAGGCTATCGTAGGAATGAACGGTATCAGGCTCGTCGGTCTGAACAAAGCCAAGAGGTGCATCACACATTGCATAAGAGCCACGAATAAGCCGCTCCTTGCTGAGACGAACTCCTGAAAAGAAGTCGTCCTCAGGAAGAATATTAGGCCAGAACTGGAAATTATTGCTTCCCTGAGTATAAAGATGACGGCTGTCAAGACTTTTGTACTCCATTATGATTTCCGCCATTTTTGCCGAACTTCCCCAAAGCTCATTACCCAGCGACATCATAACAAAAGACGGATGATTTCCGAAGGTACGCAGAATTCTCCGTCCCTCCTCAATAAGGTACTGCTGCTCGGTCTCGTTATGGTACTCGTCCCCCTCCGCAGTAATCGTCCCCCAGAAGGGCAGCTCAGGCTGCATATAGATACCAAGCATATCAGCCGCCGTAAATGCCGCATCAGGCGGACAGCAGGTATGGAAGCGGTAATGGTTTATGCCCCAGCTTTTTGCAATTCCAAGCACCTTAAGCCACTCGTCAAACGTAGTCGGCGCAGCACCAGTCAGGGGGAATATCATGCCGTCATGCTTGCCACGCAGATACGTTCTTTCGCCGTTTATACGGAAGTTCATTCCTTCGGAAGTAAATGAACGGAGTCCGAAGGAAACCTTTGCTACATCGGCACTTCCTTCAATTGCCGCCATGAGGGTATACGTAACGGGAGTATACTCGTTCCAGAGGGAAGCATCGTCCCCAAGTTGTACCGTAATACGACTTTTCGGGGAGGTAAGGGTATAGTACTGCCTGTCCACAATTTTTCCGTCAAAGGAAGCTCCCCATACGCATATATCGGCACAGTCAGTACCTTCAAGCTCAACGATAAGGTCAACAGTTTTATTTTCGGGATTCGGATAAGCGGTAAGGTCGGATATAGCCACGATTTCACCGATAATAAGGCTTATTTCGCCCGTAATTCCGTTCCAGTTGGACTGCGTATCAGGCGAGGTCATATGACCGCCCTTTGTAGGGTAGTCCGTATTGCTCACAAGTACCGCAATTTCAGCTTCACCGCCCGAAAAGTCTGAAATATCGTAAATATGCGGAGTACAAAGGCTGTCACAGCTTCCCACACGCTTTCCGTTTACCCATAATTCGGTAAGCCTTGTACGTTCCAGGAAAAGCTTTACCGTCTTGCTTTGGTCAATTCCACTCAGGTCAACGGTTTTGTAGTACCACGCATAACCCTCATACTTATATGAATCTGTAAGAAATTCAATTTCAATTTCGGGATTAGGTTTGCCCTTTTTTGAAATTGCCGTTGTAGAGGGGAGGTATATCCTGTCATTTCCGCCTTTTTTGAAATATTCTTCGGCTATACCAAGCTTCTCTTCGTCCGCACAGAAGCCCCATTCGCCTGAGAGGTCAATTTTATTAATCATGTCAAAACTCCTTTATTATGCAAGTACCGATTTTAAATGAAGGTGTTCTCTTTTGAGGAAAAGTGGTATGTGTAGGGGCGGATGCCATCATCCGCCCGTAGGTTTATCGAGACGTTTCGGGGACGGGTCGATGTGGGCATCGACCCCTACAATTGCCCGAAGGTTTACCTTAATTTTTCATAGGTGAGCGACCAAAGCTCCCCCTTCCCAACGGAGAGATGTCACGAAGTGACAGAGGGGACGGCTCGATTAGAGTTGCCAACGAAGGCTCCCCGCTATATTGCAGGCATAACCCGTCCGCCTGAAACGGGAATATATGCACCTGTTGTAAAGCCTGCAAGGTCTGATGCAAGAAAAGCCACCATATTTGCAATTTCGGTATCGGTACCTCTCCGCCTGAGAGGTACTGTACTGTCGTATGCATCCTGCTTTTCCGTATGGTTTTCACGGTCTGTATAGCTTATAGTCCAGCCCGGTGCAACCTGATTTACCGTAATATTATGCTCGCCTACTTCCTTTGCAAAGCATCTTATAAAGCCGTCAAGTCCTCTTTTTGCCGAAGAATATGCACTGCAGTTAGGCTCACACATTGCAGAGCATTCCGTATTTATTGCAATGAAGCGTCCGTAGGAATTCTTCACCATATCAGGCACAAAAGCCTTTGCCATGTAGACATTCTGCATAATACACGACTCAAACTGACTGTAGTAATCGGGAATATCCTGAGAGAGGACAGGCTTCCACTCATACTGTATAACAGCATTGCACACCACAATCTGCGGATTTCCGAGTTTATCGACAATTCCCTTCTGCATTGCCATTACGGACTCACAATCTGTTATATCAGCCTGAAAAGCCTCCGCACGCCTTCCCTTTGCACGTATCATTTCAACAAGCTCCTCCGCCTTTGAGGAATTTGAGTTGTAGTGCACCGCAATATCCGCACCGCAGTCACTCAGTATATCCGCCATAACACGTCCAAGCTGTCCCGTTGCTCCTGTAATTACTGCAAGCTTGCCGCTTAAATCAATTTTCAGCATAATTCTATCCTTTCAGAGCATTTACAAGTCCGCTGACAGCCGAAGAATAATTCTTCGCCGCCGCAAGCTCATTTGCCTCATTTATTTTCGTTTCAAATCCTGCGGGAAGTGCACCGTCCGACACCGCCGTAAGCGTATCCGAAGCCGTATCAAGCATAACCATAAAGCCGTTTCCGCCCTGATAATGACGGTCGTAGTAGCTTCGGCAGACCTCCTCGTTAGGCGTACCCGTACCATTGCTTGTTGCAAGCACTGAAATCTCCGTACCCTCACAGAGCTTTTCAAGAGAAGCAAGCTCCTCAACGGTAAATATTCCTCCGTTATCGAAAACATGCTTCGGACATTCCTCCCCAAGCTTCATAAGCCGCAGAATACCGCTTTTATAGTCCCCTGCAACTATATCCTGCGTCGCCCAGTACATTTCATTAGACTGAGCCTCCTGAGAAATTGAGGTAAGACAGCTTCCCCTCTTATATATGAAGTCCTCGTTTGTATCGTTGTTGATAAGAAGCAGCAGTCCGCTTCCCCTGCCTCCGTAAAGCTCAATATAGGCATTTTCCGCATACTGCTCGGGAGTAAGTCCGTCAAGACTGTCGGTCGTCACAACAGCGGTATTTATAAGGTATTTCTCGTAAAGCCACTCCGCATAGTTGTTGCACTCCTCAAAAGCCTCGTCGGTAAGAATGTCCGCATAGTCGTAAACGTATGTACCCTCAGCCTTTTCTATATCATGCACTACAGCTTCGGTAGGAGCTTCCGTAGTTATTGCCGATGTAGCTGCTTCGGTAACGCTTTCGGTTACGGAAATACTTTCCTCTTTTGTCTCCTTTGGCTTATCCTTATCGGAGCAGCCTGCCATTAGCGACAGTGCTGATAATGACGCAATAAAAATTACAGAAATTTTATTCAAAAAAATCATTCCTTGTACTTGTTTTATACATTATATTTTAGTATAATTTAATAGAAAAATCAAGCATAAAACACGATTTACCCTTATATTAATATAATGTTTACAAAGGAGCATAAATATGGACTACACCGTAAAAGGAAAAGATATTATCGTAAACGAGCCTGACCTTGACCTTGACGAAACTCTCGACTGCGGACAGGCTTTCCGCTGGAAGAAAGTCCCCTCAGACTTCGGCTGCACCTATGAGGGAAGCTTCCTCAACAGCAGGCTTACCGTCTCACAGAGAAAGGCAGGTGAATTTATCTTCCACAGAACCTCAGAGAAGGACTTCCTTGAAAAATGGGTAAGCTACTTTGACCTTGAAACCGACTACACAGAGCTGAAAAAATGCTTTTCAGAGGACGAAACACTCTCAAAGGCATGTACCTTCGCAGGAGGAATACGTCTGCTTCGTCAGGACGCATGGGAATGTCTGATTTCGTTCATTATTTCACAAAATAACAATATTCCCAGAATCAAGGGCATTATCGACCGTCTCTGCGAAAATTACGGCGGAGAATTCCCTTCCCCTCAGAAGCTTGCGAAGGAAACCGTTGACTCCCTTTCCTACCTTCGAAGCGGCTTCCGTGCAAAATATATCTTCGACGCTTCACAAAAGACGGCTTCGGGACTTGTAGACCTTGACCTTATTAAGTCCATGCCTCTCGATGAAGCACGCACCTCTCTTAAAAGCATTAAGGGTGTAGGACCTAAGGTTGCGGAGTGCATTCTCCTTTTTGGCATGCACCGCACCGAAGCTTTCCCCGTTGACGTATGGATAAAGCGTGTACTTGAAGAGTACTACCCCGCAGGATTTCCCGATTTTGCGAAGGAAAACGCAGGTATTGCCCAGCAGTACCTTTTCCACTATATACGATGCAATAGCTGAAATACACAAATTTACCGATAAATTTCCGCTTATTTTTTACAGATATTTTTAAATTTACCGCCCGTAATAAAAATTTCCCGACAGCTTTTAACATTTCCACCTGACAGCTTTTTCAGCGGTATCACGTCAAACTTTCCACCGTTTCCACAGAGTTTTCAACAGTCGCCCCAACGGTTTTTCCACCATTTCCACAGAGTTTTCAACAACAGCCTGCGAAAAAGATTTTTTACGGCTTGTATACGCATTCGTGAAGTTGTCCATAATTTCAATAGACGGCAGCCTGTTTTTCTTGAAATTTCACGAAACCTACAAAAAGTCCGTCCACTTGACAAAATGAAAAAGTTGTGATACGAATCCTTTTTACTGTTTCTGACAGCACTGAGGATTGCATGAAACACTCGGGAGGTATACAAAAATCATGATAAAAGGTGTAAACAAAAGAATTATCGAAATCAACAACCCTGACAGCATCTACTTCGAAAAGGCTGTTTTTTACCTGAAATCAGGCGTCAGAGAGCTTCCCGTCCCTGTCGCAAGGGAGGAAGCGGAGCGTATTCTCAGCCGCTATTGCCCCGAAATTTATGATGCCGTAAAGAGAAAAAATCCCGGACGCATTTTCATGATAATTATTTCTATCGCCGCTCTTATCGGAATTACCGCTTCTTTTCTGCTATAAATAAGCAACATACTTCTAACTCGGTGCAATATTTTAAAAAAACTATAGACAAACAATCCTTTTTATGCTATAATTATGTAATCACAGTCAGATGTCTGATAGGCAAATTCATCTGAAATATCACGGAGGATAAACTTTATGGAGCAAAATAACACTATCTTCAAGAATAAGCTCTCTAAAAGAATTATCAGCACTCCGGGACCTGCGGCTAAAAACGCTTTTTTCTATATGCAGGAAACAGGCTGTCTCAAAACTGATGAGGCTGCAACTACCCAGCGACAGAATCTTGATTCCTTCCTTATCGTTGCTGTTGTAGACGGACAGGGTGAACTCACTATAGGCAGTGAAACCTTTTCCGTTTCAAAGGGCGAATGCTTCTTCATCGACTGCCGTATCTCACATTACTACAAAAGCTCCGAAAATCAGCCCTGGGAGCTTCTTTGGGTACACTTCAACGGCAGTACCTCAGAGCAGTATTACGACTACTTCCTCTCTCAGTCAAAAAACGTGTTCAGACCCGCTTCGTTTGACCGTGTTGTCTCGACTATCACCGAGATTATCAATGTCAACGAATTCAAAAACCCGAATGCTGAAATTCTTACCTCAAAGCTTATTGTTGAGCTGCTGACCCTCGCACTTACCGTCAATAACGACAGCGACAAGTATGATACTGCACTTAAACAGAAGCTTGCGGCTGTACATAGTTATATTGACGACCACTTCAATGAAGAGCTTTCCCTTGAAAAGCTTGCATCGGAATTCTACATAAGCAAATTTTACCTTACAAGAGAATACAAGAAAATCTACGGAAAAACCATTTTCCAGCACATCATTACCTCACGCATAAATTATGGCAAGAAGCTCCTGCGATTCTCGGACAAGTCCGTTGAGGAAATCTCTCACCTCTGCGGCTTCAATGATCAGAGCTACTTCGCAAGGCAGTTCAAGAAAGCGGAAAATCTCACCTGCTTTGCCTACAGAAAAATGTGGCGGGACTGATATTTTATGGCTGATATACGCAATGTATGTCAGCCTTTTTTGCATCCTCAGCTCAACCTGCAGTTGACTCGTTTACGATTGGTTGAATTTCGCTTTGAAATACAACCCAAAATACAATCAGATATTTAAAAATTATATTGCTTTTCGCAAGGCCATATTGTATAATATTGTTATAAAAACCGAAAACAATACCATGAGGTGATACATTATGAAAAATAAAAGGATAATTTCGGCTGTCGCAGCTGCCGCAGTCGCAGCTGTATCGCTGTCGGCTGTATTTGCAAGTGCTGCAAGTATCTCATATACCGCAGATGACCTTTCAAAGCTGAGAAATTTCATTCTCAGAGATTCAGGCAATTCCGATACTTATGACCTTAACTCAGACGGCATTGTCAACTCCTTCGACCTTGCCGCTATGCGCAAGACTGTTCAGACCTCCTACGATGAGGCTGTTGAGCAGAATTTTGCCGCAGTTGAGGATAACGTTAAAATTATCGGCAGAACATGCCGCACAGATGACATTACATGGCTTGTACAGAGCGGTTCCGCTACAGAATTTACCGTTTCAGGCACAAGTGCTTCCGTTACCGTTACAGGTGACTGGGGAATCAACGCTACAGAGGACTACCGTCCGAGATACGCAATCCTTCTCGATGACGAGGTTATTCTTGACGCAACAATGAGTAAAGCAGAGGAAACAATCACCGTCTTTGAAGGTGATACGCCAAGAAACGCCAAAATCAAGGTTATTCATCTCTCCGAAGCTCAGAACGGTGCAGTCGGAGTAAAGAATATCTGCGTAAACTCAGCTTCCGCCGATCCCGTTAATCCTACGGCTAAAAAGGACATCAGCATTGAATTCATCGGCGACTCAATTACCTGCGCTTACGGTGTTGAGGGTGCTTCAAACTACGAATCCTTCAAGACCACAACAGAAAACTTCATGAAATCCTATGCTTATCTTACCGCTGAAAAGCTTGGTGCTGACTACAGTGCGGTTTGCTACAGCGGTCACGGTATTATTTCAGGTTACACCTCATCAGGTGATATTAACATCGACAGTCTTATCCCTCCTTACTATGACTACGTCGGCAAATCAACCGAATATCAGAAGGAATGGGACTTCTCAGCAAATCAGAACGATGTTGTTGTAATAAATCTCGGTACGAATGACTCAGGCTATGTTTCAAAGGATATCGAAACAAGAGGACCTGAATTTGTTGAGGGATACGTAGACTTCCTCAAAACCATCCGTGACAGGAATCCCGATTCGTATATTATCTGTACTCTCGGTACTATGGGCTGTGCTGACGTTTATGAGCTTGTTGAGGACGCTGCTGAGCAGTATAAGAGTGAAACAGGCGATAAGCGTGTCATGAGCTACTTCTCTACAACTCATACACAGGATGACGGCTACGGCTCCGACTGGCACCCCTCCGCTGTCACTCAGCAGAACAGTGCTTACGTACTTTCCGATAAAATCTGTCAGGCTCTCGGTATGGAGTCTGACCAGATCGGACTTAACGTTGCTGTAGATTCTTCATACGAGCTTCTTATCGACCCTGACTTAGGCGGAAACGCTTCCCACTTTGTATCTGACTATGACAAGTCATTCTGGATTAACATGGTTACAGGCGGAAGTGCACCCGAAGCTATTGAAGCTGTTGCTACAGGTATCGGACTTAAGGCAGGCGGTACTTATCGTTTTGAATTCGACTACACATCGTCCACACCTGCCGATATTCCCGTACTTCTCAGAAGTGCAGACAATACCGATACGGTTTATTTCTCGGATTCAATTGCCGCAGCTTCCGATAAGACACATTTCTCACAGGAAATCACTATCGATACTACCGACCCCAATGCTGAAATTGCATTCCAGCTTGGTGTAGGCGACTACTTCAACCTTACCCTCTACAATATCAAGCTTACTAAAATTTCATAAGCATCAGACGTCCCCGTAAAATGCGGGGACGTTTTTATACATATTATCCTTTTTTTACATAAATTTAATATATTACTTGTATATATTTATTGACTTTATCACCCTTATGTTGTATAATAAAAATATATATATTGTAAAATCCGGTTCTTCTGTATGCCGAAAAATACAGCCGCAGCAATCACTCCCTATGCGGTGAGAGGAGTTTATTATGAGTATTTTTAATTTTGATAAAAAACCTCCGTATCTGAGCCGTGACTGGCAGGTTTTTCAGCAGTTTATGGGTAATATCGGTGCATTTATGTACATAGCAAAGGAAAAAACCGCCTACCTTGACGAAGCTGCCTGCCATATGCTCTCTTCTTCTCAGCAGAAAATCAACGAGTACGAATTCTTCAACCTTCTCGAAAAAATCTCAAAAAACCCCGTAGAAGGTCAGAAGCATATCTACAAGTTCACAAATCAGAACACTACAAAGTACATCAAAATGAATATCTACGAGACAAGCGACGAGTGGCTTGGCTTCGTACAGGATTTCACACGTCAGATGTCCGACGAAAACAAAAGCAGCTTTGTTGAGTACGACCCGATTACACGTCTGCCCTCGTACCCCTCGTTCTCTCAGAAAATCAAGAAGCTTATGCCCGAAGTAAAGCAGTGCTTCCTTGCAACGATGTACATTAACGGTATTGACAAGCTCGGAACCTTCCTTACCGTTGACAATACAAACAACTGCATCACCTCCGTTGCGGAGGCTCTCAAGAATTTCGCAAGCGAAAAGGTTATAATCTCCTCAAAGTCCAACTATGAGATCTGCGTATTCTTCTATGACTGCGACAAGTCTGAGGTTTACACCCTCCTCAACGGTATGGACGAGGCAGTGCAGAACTGCGTTCTTACTGACGATTTCGGTGAGATTATCGATATTTCCGACAAAAGCTCACTGAGACTGTCTATCGGCTGTTCATCCTATCCCGATGAGGCTGCCGACTTCAATATGCTTGTAAACTATTCAGAGTTTGCACTCTATGAAGCCCGCAACGATAAACGCAGAGTTATCAACTGGTTCTCGGAGGAAAATTATGTCCGTGAAAAGGATTCCTACAAAAACGCTCAGATTTTCACTAAAATTGTACAGGAGAATCTGATTACATATCATCTCCAGCCAATCATCGAAACTCAGACAGGTGAAATCGTGGCTTATGAGGCTCTTATGCGTACAACAGGCGACTATAAAATGGCGCCTACCCAGATACTGAAAATCGCAGAGGGACAGAATAATCTTTATGCCGTTGAGAAAATGACCTTCTTCAACACAATGAAGCTTCTCAGCGAAAATCAGCAGATTTTTGCCGACCGCAAGCTTTTCATAAACTGTCTGCCCGACAGCCTGCTTACAGACGATGATTTCAATGAGCTTTATATCACCTTCGGTGAGCTTTTCGAAAAGGTTGTTATCGAAATCGTTGAGCAAAGCTCGGCTACTCCCGAAAATATTGAGCTTCTCAAAAAGAGATGCGGATTTATCCACGCTGAGCTTGCAATTGACGACTACGGTACAGGCTATTCCAACAGTGCAAATCTGCTGAACTACTCACCTCATTACATCAAAATCGACCGCTCACTTATCGGCGATATTCAGAATGACCTGAAAAAACAGCAGCTTGTTACCTCGATTATTGAGTTCTGCCGTGAGAATCAGCTTACCTCTCTTGCAGAAGGCGTTGAGACCATTCAGGAGCTTAAAACGGTAATCCGTCTTGGTGTTGACCTTGTTCAGGGCTACTGCACTTCAAAGCCGAAGCCGCTGTTCCTCAATAAGATTTCTGCCGATATAAGGGATGAAATCATCAAGACAAATCTTGAAGCACGTCCTAATGGTGTAAGAAAGGTCTACAGTGCAAAGAATGATACCGAAATCGACCTGCTTAAGCTTGCACTTGAAAAGTATACCGATATTCACATCTATCAGAGCAAGCTTACAATTACAGGTGATCCTGACAAGCCTGTAAAGATGAATATTGCGGTTATGGACAACCACAGCTGCGAGCTTACTCTTAAAAACGTCAATATAGTCAGCGGAAACAGCAAGCCTACCATTTCTGTCGGCGAATATGCACGTCTTGAGCTTGTACTGAAAAAGAACAATAAACTCAACTATTCGGGTATCTATGTTCCTATGGGCTCACAGATTGAAATTTCAGGTCCCGGAAATCTTACCATTGACTGCTATGCTTCAATGGGTATCGGTATCGGTAATGACTATGAGCACGGCTACGGTGATATTACTATCAATTCCGAAGGTATCGTTGAGATTATTTCAAATGGCGAAAATACACTCTGTATCGGTGGCGGCTATAACGACGATGATTCCGAAATCAACCTGATTTCAGGTCAGATTAAGATATTCATGCACTCACATAACGGCCTCGCAATCGGAAGCTATAACGGCGACGCTATTATCGATATCGGTGAAAGCTGTAATCTCGACATCAATGTTTCGGGTATCAAGGTTACAGGTATCGGAAGCTGGAAGGGTATCGCTACTGTTACCTCAGCAGCTGACATCGCTATTATGTGCTCGGGTGCACAGGCTGTAGGTATCGGCTCACTTTCAGACGGCGAAGGAAGCGTTCTTATCAGAAGCGGCAAGCTTAACATGAAGATGCGTTCCGCAAAGCATTCGGGTATCGGTGCTATAGACGGTGCTGTTAACGTCAAAATCAAGAATGCCGAAATCACTATTGATTCCGAAGGTGATGAATCCGCAGGTATAGGTGACGTTTTCGGTACAGGAAATGTTACCGTTATCGACTCAAAAGTTTCGCTGAAAATGCTTGCTGCCGCACCTATTGATATTGGTACGAAAAACGGAGATGTACAGATTCAGAATTCCTCTGTCACATCTATAGTAAACGAAAAGCGAATCGTTTATTCGAATAACTGATTCTTCTTAAAGGAGCGACCCTTGCGGTCGCCCGTAATCACAAAGCAAATCTATTTAAACATATTATAAGAAAGGTCTTGTTAATTTAATGAAACTTGGTATGGTTGGTCTGCCGAATGTCGGCAAAAGCACACTTTTTAACGCACTCACAAACGCAGGTGCGGAATCAGCAAACTACCCCTTCTGCACTATTGAAAAGAACGTAGGTATCGTATCGGTGCCCGACGAAAGACTCGATAAGCTTGCGGAAATGTATGAACCCGATAAGTTTACCCCCGCAACACTTGAATTCGTTGACATTGCGGGTCTTGTAAAGGGTGCGTCAAAGGGCGAAGGTCTGGGAAATAAATTCCTTGCCGATATACGTGAGGTTGATGCTATCGTACACGTTGTAAGATGCTTTGAGGATACAAATATTATCCATGTTGACGGCAATATCAATCCTGCCCGTGACATTGAAACAATCAACCTTGAGCTTATCTTCTCAGATATTGAAATGGTTGACAGACGTATTGACCGTGCAAAGAAGGCTGCAAAGGGCGATAAGAAGTACCTTGTCGAAATCGACTTCCTTGAGCGTCTCAAGGCACACCTTGAAAACGGCAAGTCCGCAAGAGCGTTTGATTTTACAGATGATGAGCGTGAGCTTATAAAGTCCTCACCTCTTCTCTCGGCTAAGCCTGTTATTTATGCGGCTAATCTCTGCGAGGCTGACTTCGTGAATAATATTGATACAAACGAGAATTACCGAACTGTATGTACAATCGCTGAGGAGGAGCACTCTGCCGTACTTCCTATCTGTGCACAGATTGAGGCTGAAATTTCCGATATGGGCGACGAGGATAAGGAAATGTTCCTCAGTGAGCTTGGACTTGAAGTTTCTGGTCTTAACCGTATCATCAAGGAAGGCTACTCCCTTCTTGGTCTTATTTCCTATCTTACCGCAGGAAAGCCTGAAGTACGTGCATGGACTATCAAAAAGGGCACAAAAGCACCGCAGGCCGCAGGAAAAATCCACACAGACTTTGAAAAAGGCTTTATCCGTGCAGAGGTTATTTCCTTCAATGACCTTATGGAATGCGGTACAATGGCTGCTGCTAAGGAAAAGGGACTTGTACGTCTTGAAGGCAAGGAATACGTTATGCAGGACGGCGATATTGTTCTTTTCAGATTCAATGTATAAAATATATGGTATAAGCCATACACAAACAACACCGCACGAGACCGTGCGGTGTTTCCTTTTTTAAGCAAGAACCCCCTCAGAGTTCATTTTGCTGGCTCTGAGGGGGGGGTGTCATTAATATAGATTTTCGTGGTAGCTTTCAGTACTTTTGTCCGCTTCCGTAACCTTTTCAGTCTTTGTCAGAATAACATTTGACTGCGTTGCAACCCATACATTGTCATAATTCGGACATGAGTAATTCACATCATGATTGAAAGACTCGCCCTGTATTGTATCGGCGGTTGCATTACTGAGATTTATGTCAGCAATAATATCCTTTGAGGTGATACTCTCGATAACATCCGCAGGTCCGACTACGGTAATATCTGTACGCTGTGTTATAACCTCGAAATCGTAATTTGCAGGTGCGTTGCTGAATTCGAAATTATCAATATACAGTGTTTTCGAAGCAAGATTTTCATCATTAAGCGTTACGGTAACCGTATCTACATTCGAAAGGTTGATATAATCCGCAAGGTCTATCGGATAGGTCTGGGTAAATCCGGGCTTAAGGTCGCTAAGCAGAACCTTTCCTATCTCAATTGTATCGGGAATATCTTCAAGCTGACTTGTTTTTGAAGCAATTGTAAGCGATTTCACCGAGTAATCAAATTCTATACTGCTCTTGTCGAAGCTTGACGGTGCCTTACTGATTCCCACTGTAAGTCCAACGGTTTTCTGAGTAAGCAGAGGCACATAAATCTGGAAGGTTGTTGTATCGAATTTGAAAGAAGACTGCTCGATAATCGCACCATCCTCCGTATAGAGAACAATCTCATCATTTGCAAGTGTATAAGATGTATCAAGTGTAGCTGATTTTCTCGAAACAGCGGTACACTTTTTAATTTGCTTAAGCTGTGCCGCCGGTCCTGTTATGTTTATTACCTCAGGGTCGCATCGGAATTCACTTTCGTCCTTTGTCTTACCCTCCGCAAAGGTAATATTCGGAATAGCTGGTTCAACAGGTATTGCAATAGTCTCGTAAATATCAAAAACTACTTTAGCCTTTGAAGGCGTAATACTTTCGACCTCGATAAGCACATTCGGGTCATTGCTTACAACCTCGATTTTCAGCTCCTTTGTACCTGTTGTGGAGATATTATCCGCAACAATTCTCGCCTTCAGGCTTTCACTGCTGAGGTTACCGACCTCTGTTCTGTTTCCGAGAATCTTGACGTCCACCGATTCAACATCGCATGAAATAAGGCTCAGACCGTTTTCAGCCGCAGCCGTACCCGAGATGTCAATATCAAGGGGTACATCAAGTATTGTTTTCGGAATTGAAGGATAAATTGTCATTGATATTACAAGCCACGCTATGATTGCTATGACGACAGAGCAAATAGCAAGAGAAAGATTATTTTTGAAACCATTAAGAATACGGTTTTTCAGTGATTTGAGAATTCTCATTTTTTCTTCCTCCTTTCACGGGTTGAGGAAGCCTGTTTCTTGCCCGCAAGTATAATATCCTGCTGACTTGTGATAAGCTCAGCTGTAAGAAGCTCCCTGAGCTTTTCGTGAGTATAATCACGGGTAAGAACACCATTCATTGCAACGGAAATCTGTCCTGTTTCCTCAGATACTACAATAACAACTGCGTCGGAGTTTTCACTCATACCAATAGCCGCTCTGTGACGTGAGCCGAGCTTCTTATTGACAAGCTCCTCCTTCTGAGGCTTCGGAAGAAAACAAGCAGCCGCAAGTATT